>DATJIU010000001.1:0-8315 GCA_035492855.1 Dongiaceae bacterium
CGCTCGATCGCTGCGGTTTGAGACCGGCGGTTTATCACAGCGGCCGGTTCCACAAGGGCGCCAAAAAACCAAAAGTGTAACCTATGTATTGGCCTTCGGTGCCACCCATGTCCTGGCCTCATGCCCACCCCGGCCCTCTCCCCCGGGAGAGGGGGGCAACGCGCGCCGCTTATTTGGAAAAACAACGCGCGGCATTGGTCGTACGGACTTGGTAATCGCTCGAAACGCACCAGGTAGAAAGTCCTCTCCTTGAGGGAGAGGATTTAGGTGAGGGCGGGCGAGTGACTGTTCCCCGCCGCGGCCTTCCCGGTTACCGGGAACGATGTTAATCTTCTTTCGGCACTTCGCGGACTTCCTCGGCGAGATAGCGTTCCACGTGGCGGTCCAGGTCGGACGCGCTGCCCGCGCACGTGGCGGCGGCCACGCGTTCCACCATTTCCGTGGACCACGCCTCTTCCTCCACCTGCTCATTGATATACCAGTGCATGAGCACCTGGGTGGGGTAATCCTTGGCCGCCAGCGCCGCTTCGTACACGGCGTTGATGCCTTGGGTATTGGCCACCTCCTGGGTATGGGCCTGCTGGGCCACTTCCAGCAAGGTGCGGAAATCCTGCTTTGGCGCCGGCACGGCAATCAGTTCCGGGGTGACGCCCCGGTCGGTGAGATGCTTCATGATGCGTTCGGCATGGCCGCGTTCCTCGCCCGCCTGTTTGACGAAATATTTGCCAAAACCCTTGAGATTGCGGGCATCGCACCAGACCGAGAGGGCGAGATAGGAATGCGCGGCGGCCAGTTCCAGGTTGAACTGGCGGTTGAGTTCATCGGCGACCGGGCGGGGAATTTTGGCTTTAGGCATAATAATAGGGAATATAAGCGGGCCAAGAACTTCCGCCAGCGAAAAATGAAGCGGCCCGCGCGGTGCCGCAAGGGGGAGCGCCAACCGGCCCTTCTATTGCCCCGGCACGGTTACCGCGTAAACCTTGCCGTCGAAGGCCAGCACATACAGTTCGCCGGCGTTGTCTTCAGCAAAACTGGCGATATTTTTGGGCTGTTCCAGTAACGTGCCATACTCCGTCATGTGGCCATCGGCGTAACGCAGTCCGGAAATCGTGCCCAGCGCGAAGTCGGCATAGACATACACGCCGTCCAGGGCCGGGTATTTCTGGCCGCGATACACGTAGCCGCCGGTGATGCTCAGGCCAATGCCGTGGTTGGGATATTTGGAGCCGGGTAGCAGGTTTGGATTATGCGGGTATTCAATGACGGGGTCGATATATTGCGCCCCTTCCGGGCCGGGTTTGAAATGGTGCAGCCCCTCACGCACGTTCCAGCCGTAATTGCCGCCCTTGACGATGATGTCCACTTCCTCCCACAAATCCTGGCCCACGTCGCCAGCCCAGAGCATGCCGGTCTGACGGTCCCAACTGTAACGCCAGGCGTTGCGCATGCCGTAAGCCCAGATTTCATGGCGCACGCCGTACTGCGTTGGTTCGTTCACCAACGGATTATCGCTCGGAATGCCGTAGGCCAGTTCGTGATGGTCGCGGCCCACATAGGACCGGCTATTGACATCAATCCGCAAAAATTTGCCGAGCAACGAAGCGCAGTTCTGCGCGTTGTTGTGCGGGTCGCCGCCGGCGCCGCCGTCGCCCAGGCTGATGTAGAAGTAACCGTCCGGCCCAAAGGCCACTTCGCCGCCATTATGATTTTCGTACGGCTCGGGAATTTCCAGCAACACGCGTTCCGAGGCCAGGTCGGCGCGGTTGGAATCGGTGGCGGAAACCTTGAACTCGCTCACGATGCTGCGCCGGGGATCGTGCTGCGTGTAGTACACGTAGAACAGGCCGTTCGTCTTGAACTGGGGATGAAACGCCAGACTGAGCAGGCCTTCTTCATTTCCCTGGTGCGGCTTACGGTCCGTGATGTTGAAAAATTCCAATGGCGCGGCGCCATCCGATCCATTGGGCACAATGACAATGCGGCCGTCCTGTTCCACGATGAAGAAGCGGCCCGAACCGTCCGGGGCTTCGCTCATCCAGACCGGGCGGTTCAATGTCAGGGCCGGGAAAACCGGCTCCAATTTCACTTTGGGCAGGGCGGCCGCCACGGGCAACGTCGCCAGCAATAACAGCATGCCTCCGCGCACATAACCGGAAATAAATTTTAACATGCCGAGAGCTTACAAATGTGCGGCGCAAATGCAACGTTGCCGGCATTTCAATTTTGCGTCGCCTCATCCAGTGCCGCCAGGGCGGTGGCCGCCTGCTCCCATTGCGGCGCCAGAACCTCCAGCCGGCGCTGCACCTCCACCAGTTCGCGGTTGATTTCCATGGCGCGGCGCGGCTGCTCGTAGGTTTCGGGTTTTTCCAGCTCGGCGGTCAGATCGGTCTGGCGCTGTTCCAGTCCGGCAATTTCCTTTTCCAACTGGTGCACCACCTGTTGCTGGCCTTTGCGCCGTTTGGAGCGCGCCTGGCGTTGTTCCGCCTCCAGCCGCTTTTGCTCCTTGCGGTCGGTGGCGGTGGCCCGGGCCGGCGCGGGGTCGTGTCCGGCGGTGGCGCCATCCGGTCCGCCGGAGGTCAGGGCGGCGCGGGCGGAGGTTTGCCGGGTTTTGTCCAGGTAATACTGGTACCCGCCGGGATACTGGGTGAGCTGGCCGGCGTTGACGTGGACCACGCGATTCGCCAGGGCGCGGATGAAATAGACATCGTGGCTGATGAAAATGAGCGTGCCCTCAAACTGGTCCAGCGCGTATAGCAGCGCGTCAATGCTCGACATGTCCAGGTGCGTGGTGGGCTCGTCCATGAGCAACAGGTTGGGCGGATCGAGCAGCAGCTTCACCAGGGCGAGCCGGCTTTTTTCGCCCCCGCTCAGCACGCTCACGCGTTTGAAGACGTCGTCGCCCCGAAACAAAAAACACCCCAGCAGGGTGCGGACGAACTGCTCGGTCACCCGCGAGGGCGTGTCCAGCGCCTCATCCAGCACGGTATTCACCGGGTTGAGCATGTCCACGCGGTACTGCGAATAGTAGCCGGCCTTGACGTTGTGGCCGAGCGTGCGTGTGCCGGACTGCGGCTCCAGGTTGCCCGCGAGAATTTTCAGCAGGGTGGATTTGCCCGCGCCGTTAGGGCCGACCAGGACCGTGCGCTGGCCCCGTTCCGCGAGAAAATCCATGCCGCGGTACACCACATTTTCGCCATACGCCTGATGGATATTCGCCAGCGTGATGACCTTGAGCCCGCTGCGTTGCGGCTGGGGAAAGTGAAAGCTGACCTTGGAGTCCGTGGCGTCCGGCGCCTCGATTTTCTCCATGCGGTCAATCTGCTTGAGCTTGCTCTGAGCCTGCGCGGCCTTGGTGTTCTTGGCGCGAAACCGGTTCACGAAATCCATCAGGTGCGCGATTTCGCGCTGCTGGTTTTTGTAGGCGGCGAGCTGCTGTTCCTCCTGCGCCTCGCGCTGCACCACGTATTCGTCGTAATTGCCGCGATACCGGATGAGCTTGCTGGACCGGATTTCCACGATGCTCCCCACGAGCTGGTTCAGAAATTCGCGGTCGTGCGAAATCATCAAAATCGCGCCGGGATAACCCTTAAGATATTCCTGAAACCAGAGCAGCGATTCCAGGTCCAGGTGGTTGGTGGGCTCGTCCAGCAGCAGCAAGTCCGGCTCGTACACCAGCAGCCGCGCCAGGTGCGCGCGCATCACCCAGCCGCCGCTCAATTCGCGCGAGGGGCGGTTGAAATCCTTTTCGCGGAAGCTCAGCCCGGCGAGAATCTGTTTGGCCCGGGCTTCCACCCGGTAACCGCCGAGTTCGTTGAACCGGTCATGCACGTTGTCGTGGATGTCCTCGGGATGCGACGCCTCCGTGGGATGATCGGAGTCCCACGCCTGCACGATGCGCCGGAGCTTCACGAATTCCGGGGTGATGGCGGTGGCCAGTTCGAGCACGGTTTCATCGCCCACCGGCGCGCTCTCCTGCGGGAGGTAGCCCAGGCGGACGCCGCGTTCGAGCCCCACCTTGCCTTCGTCCGCGCCTTCCTCGCCGAGGATGATGCTGAAAAGGGTGGATTTGCCCGCGCCGTTCGGTCCGACCAGCCCGATGCGGTCGCCCCGGTTCAATTGCAATGAAGCGTCGGCGAAGAGCACCCGCCCGCCGTACCCCTTGCTGATCCCTGCCAAAGTTAACATACGAACCGCAAGGTTAACCCAAAGCCCGGGCGCAACTCAAGCATGGGGACGCCCCGCTTCCAAGCTTGACGGCAGGGGCATCCCCGACATACTGACTACAATGAGCGTTTGCGATAAATCAGATTCCCGGTCCTATTTGTTGACTGGAGCCGTAACTTCCATTGATTTCAACCACATCCAACGATGACTCCCGAGACGGACCCCAAGAAAATCGCCGCCCGGCTCTGCGAGTTTGCGCGCACCAACTTTGTCGCCGAAGGTCAGAAATTTGACGAGAACAGCCCGTTGTCCGATGCGGGCATTGATTCGTTTGCGCTGGTCGAACTGCTGCTCTTTTGTGAACGCGGCCTCGGCGTGCGGGTGCCGGACTCGCACCTGACCGGCAACAACCTGGCGTCCCTGGCCGCGCTGGCCAACTGCATCGCGGAACTGGCGCGCACCGGCCAACCTTCTTCCTAGCCTTGGCTGACACCCCGACCAAGCCTGAACTGCCGCGGCAAATCCGCCTGGCCGCCGGCGACTATTTCATGCACGGCCAGGACCTGCGGATGCGCAAGGCGGGCCTGCCGGGCAATGTCTGCTGCGCGGTCATGCGTTTGGGCCGGGGCTTCGACGTGGAACGCCTGCGCCGCCGCATCGCCGGCTCGGCTGTCATGGACTGGCTCGCGCGCGCGCGCATTGCCCGGCCGCTGCCGCTGTTGCCGCCGCTCTGGCGGACCAACACCCCGCCGCAACCGCTCCTCTTCGAGCACACCAATTCAAACGGCAGCGAGGTGCCGCCGGGCACGTTGCCCCCGGTGGTGGCGCAACGCGAGTTGCACGCCGCCAAGGGACCGGGCCTGGCCTTTGATGTTTTGCGTCACGCGGATGGCACGAGTCACCTGTTCCTTTCCTGGAATCACACCCATCTGGATGCGCGCGGGCTCGACCTGTTGCTGAATTATCTCAACGCCGAGGACGAGGCCAAGGCCGTGCCGGGCATTGCCAATTTCCTCAGCCCCGGCCAGCGCGGCTGGGGATTGTCGCAGTGGTGGCCGAATGTCAAACAGGCACACGGGTCGGTGAAATGGCTGAACGAATCGGGCCAGGACCCGTTGTTCAGCCTGCTGCCCCCGGGCCCGCGGCGCGGGCTGTGCCGCAATAGTTATCGCGTCATTTATTTCAATCCGGAAGAAACCGCCCGCATCGATGCCCGCTGCGCGCAGGTCAGCGCCGGATTCCGGCGGAGTCATTTTTACCTGGCCGCTTCCATTCGGGCGCTGCACAGCATTGCGGTCAAGCGGGGCAACCAGGATGGCGCTTATCTCATCCCCGTGCCGCATGACACCCGCCGGCGCGGCGCCAATGGCCCGGTGTTCTCCAATCACCTCTCGATTTTGTTCTACCGCATCGAGCCGAAGTTCGCCGGGCGCATTGCTCCCATTCTCGGCGAATTGAGCCGGCAGATGACCGACCAGATCCGCGACCGCTTTCCGCAATCCTGCATGGCCGCGCTGGACATGTTCAAGCCGCTGCCGCTCGGGATGTACGTGAACCACCTGGGCAAGCCCACGCGCGGCAAGTTCGCCTCGCTGTGCTTCTCCGATTCGGGTGACACTTGCGCCGGGATGAAGGATTTCATGGGCGGCGAAATTCTGGATGTCACCCACCTGGTGCCTTCGTGGCGGCCGCCCGGGCTGACCATTGTCTTCCTGCGGTTCGGCAACCGGTTGACCGCGCTCATTTCCAGCGTGGACGATTGCATGACGCCCGCTGAAGTGGACGCCATGGAGGCCGACGTGCGCCGGGCGTTGTTGGAAGAGGAAACCACATGACGGCGTCCTCGCGGCGCTGCCGTTAAAGTGAACAGTCCTTCCCGAACCGGTTACTCCCTTGCTTGCGACGTGCTGGTGATTGGTGGCGGCGCGGCGGGAGTGGCGGCGGCCACTGCGGCTGGACGCGCCGGTGCGCACACCGTGCTGCTGGAACGCTATGGTTTTCTCGGCGGACTCGCCACCACCGCGCAAGTGGGTACCATTTGCGGTCTCTATTTGCGGGACCCCACCGGCATCACGGCCCCGCCGGTTTCCGGCGGTTTCGCCCAGGAATTTGCCGTCCGTCTGCAAGGCGTTACCGGCATTCCGCCGTTGCGGGTGGACCCCGGGCTCTGGGTGCTGCCGTATCCGCCGCCCGCTTTTGCCCAGGTGGCGGATGCCTTCGTCACGGAAGCCAAAAACGTTACGCTCGTGCTGCATGCCACGGTGGGCGCGGCCTGCGCGGCGGACCGGCGGCTGCACGAGGTCCGGGCGCTGGCCTGGAATGAGCCGGTGATTTTTCAGCCACGGGCCGTGGTGGATTGCACGGGCGAAGCCACGGCGGCGGCGTTGGCCGGTGGCGCTACCGAGAATGGCGCGGCGGACCAGGCGCCGGCATTGGTATTTGTATGGGAAGATGTCGTCCCGGGATTGGCATCGCGGGGGCTGTTGGAAGTGCGGCGCGAATTGCGTCGGGCCATTGATGCAGGCACGCTGCCGGCCCTCTGCGAGCGGCTGTCGCTCGTACCCGGCTCGGGCACGCAGGGCCGGTGCGCTTTCAAATTGAGTTTATTGCCTGCGTCGCCGGATACTGCATTGTGGCGACAGGTGACCGATTGGGAACGCGAGGGGCGGGCACTGCTGCCAGTGCTGGAGAATTTTTTGATCGCCAATGTGCCCGCTTTTCAAAAGGCGCGGCTGGTTTCCGTGGCGCCGCAACTGGGAGTGCGATCGGGGCGGCGGTTGTTGGGTCGGGCACAACTGACCGATGCTGCCGTGCTCGGTGCCGAAAAAACTTCGCACGGCGTGGCCCGCGGCTGCTGGCCCCTGGAGCGCTGGACCGAAAGCCCGCGGCCGGAAATGCGTTATTTTGCCGAGCGCGATTATTACGACATCCCGCTGGGTTGCCTGCGCGCGGCGGAACTGGATAATGTCTGGGTCGCCGGACGCTGTCTCTCCGCCACCACCGGAGCGATGACCTCGGCCCGCGTGATTGGCACCGCCCTGGCGACCGGTTGGGCGGCGGGAATCGCGGCGGCTTTTGCCGTGGCCGGACGAAGTGAGGCGGACGCGGTGGCAGAGATTCAGAAGGTGATGGAGCGAGATTAGGAACCGGACCAAGATTACGAGTACGATTAAGATTATGAGTATGAGCATGAATTCACATTGGTTTCTTAATCTTAATCGTACTCATAATCGTAATCGTCCTCCTCAGCTTTAGCACCCCGAATATGAAAATCTACTTCGACCACGAACGGCTTGATGTTTACAAAAAGGCTTTGGCGTTTGCCCAATGGACTGAGCCGGTGTTGGAACGGCTGCCCAAATCGGTGGCCACTCAGAACCAGTTGGACCGGGCCCGTACCTCCATCGTGCTAAACATTGCGGAAGGCAATGGGCGGTTTACTCCAGCGGACCGCTGCCGGTTTTTTGACATCGCGCGCGGCTCCGCCCTTGAATGCGCAGGTTGTCTGGATCTGGCTTTCATCAAGAAAACACTCACCGAGGCGGAATTGGATGGCGGCAAAACCTTGCTGAAGGATATTGTTTCCATGTTGGTCGGACTGATTCGCAGCAACGACCCGGACCGTTTGCATGAAACTCCGGTGGAATACCGCGTGGAAGGCTGCGGGGAACAAGATTAAGAGTGTGGTTGCGATTATAAGTATGAGTATGAAGGAGACATCGATTCTCATTCGTAATCTTAATCATACTCGTAATCATAATCGTCCCCCCCCATTTGAAATTGAGATATTATTGGAGACGTAAGTGCGAGTACGATTACGAATAAGATTAAGATTAAGATGGGAATGACTGATGAACCAAACCGTTTTTGAGAAACTGGCCCAGTCCGCCTGCCAATGGCCGGACCACATTGCCATCATTGATGGTGGCGGCGCCCTGGATTACCGCACGCTCTGGCAGGAAGTGGAGGCATTGCGGGTGCAACTGGACCGGCTCGGCGTCAGTGCGGGGCAGGGGATTGGCGTGCGGGCGCGCAATGGCCGCGCGTTTGTGATTGGTGCGCTGGCGGCCCTGGGCTGCGGCGCGGTGATCATGCCCATTCATCACCAGATGAAGCCCACGGAGCAGGCGGACATGCTGGAGCAGGCGCCG
>DATJIU010000002.1:0-13945 GCA_035492855.1 Dongiaceae bacterium
TGGATGGTCATCGTCTGCGCGTCAAGGTGCGGCTCCAACGCATCATAGGCATAGGGCAGGGGCGGCAGCTTGAAAAACTCCGGAGTGACCGGCGGGGTGGCCGGAGCGGGACTTTGGGCCAGGATTTGGGGCGCAACGGCCACGGCGGCCGCGGCCAGGGCGGTGGTTTGCAGCGCTTGCCGGCGGGTAATGGTTTTCATGCGGCCAACTTAATGGGGTGGCGCCATTTTGCCAGTGATAAATTGGGCCATGGGTCCGGAAAAGAAATCATGGGCTGGAACGAAAAAGACCTTTACTTTTGCCCGGCAAAACGCTGAGGTTTGGGAAGATTCAGAAACCATAACCGAGCATCCTTCTATGTGGTACTACGTTGAGAACGGCCAGCAACGCGGCCCGGTAAGCGACGCGGAACTGGAATCCCTGCACCAGGCCGGCACTATCACGACGGAAACCCTCATCTGGCGCGAAGGCATGGCCAACTGGCAGCCCTGGCGCGAAGTGCGAGCTGCCCCCGGAGGCGGTACTGCTGCCGAAGCCGGCGGCGCCGCCAGCGGCGGCCTGATGTGCTCGGAGTGCGGCAAGGGATTTCAACCGGACGAAGTCATCCGCATCAACGACCGCTGGGTGTGCGCCGGTTGCAAGCCGGTGGTGCTCCAGCGGCTGCAGGAGGGCACCTATACGGGTAGTGGCACGGCTACGGGACTGGTATCCGAAGCCCAAGTGCGCGAACGGGATTATGAACATGAGGTGGGTGCCTACCTGGGGCAATCGTGGGAACTCTTCAAGGCGGATCCGGGAATCATCATCGGAGCTTCTGCTTTGATTGGCTTGTGCCTGTTCGCAATCAATGCCATCCCCTACCTCAGCGTTATTTTATCCCTGATCTTTACCGGACCGTTGATGGGTGGATTGTTCAAATTCTTTCTGAAGAAGCTTCGTGGCGAGGCTGTCACCGTCGGAGATGCCTTCAGCGGCTTTGGCCCGCAATTCGGTCAGTTGTTGTTGGGTAATTTCATCCCGGGCATATTGGCCGGCTTGGCCGTTATTCCCGGTGTTGTAGTCATTGGCATAATCGTGGCCATCGGAGCGGCTGGGCACCAGGGCGAGCCGCATTTCAGCTCCATTCTGGTTGCTCTGATGATTCTGGTGGGGTTCGCCTCGTTTTGCGTCATGTGTTATCTGCAAATTTGCTGGGGTTTTACCCTGTGGTTGGTTGCCGATAAAAAGATGACTTTCTGGCCGGCCATGAGTCTCAGCCGCGCCGTGGTCTGCAAGCATTGGTGGCAGACTTTGTTGCTGGCGATTGTCTCCGGCTTAATCATGCTCCTGGGTATCCTGCTCTGTTGTGTGGGCGTCTTGGTCACCGCGCCGATTTCTGCCGGCATGTGGGCCTACGCCTACGAAAAGCTCTTCGGCGACATGCTGCCGGCGGAATGATGCACCGGCCATGACTTCTGCCGCGCTCGCTGAAATCAAATGTCCCAAGTGCGGCGCGGCCTTTCCCCCGGGCCCGCCCGGACTGCGCCCGCTATCCGGCTGTCTCCGGTGCGGCAAGCTGACCCAGGTGTTGGCCTTTCCCGCCCTGGACCGCCCGGCATCCCGCGGCAGCGCCGGGGAATTGGTGGTCACCGAAGGGGAGGCCACGTGTTTTTACCATCCCCAGAAACGCGCTCACGTGCCCTGCGATGCCTGCGGCCGGTTTATCTGCGCCATGTGCGACCTGGAAGTCAGCGGTCAGCACCTCTGCCCGCAATGCCTGGAGACCGGCGCCAAAAAGGGGAAGATCAAAACCTTGGAACGCAGCCGGACCCGGTGGGATCAAATAGTGCTCTCCCTCTTGGCATTGCCGCTGCTGATTTATTTCATCGTGCCCGCCACGTCGCTGGCCGCCTTGGTAATCCTCGGGTGGCAATGGAAAAAGCCCGGCAGCCTTGTCGCCCACACCCGCTGGCGTTTCATCATTTGCGGAGTGATCGCAATCATGGAATTTTCTACCAGCAGCATCTTTTGGTGGATGATGCTGACGCATTCGGGGATGTTCGGAAAGTAGTGGCGTATGTTAAAACGGGATCCCAATTATCGGCGGTTGCGGCTGAGCAGTTGGCGACTGTTCCGTTCGGTGAGCTTCTGGCTGGGGCCGGACCATCTGCTGATGGTGGAGGTGAGCGGATACGCGGAACGTTACCGGCGGTTCTTTTTCCGCGACATCCAGGCGGTGCTGGTCCAGCAGAGTTACCGGCGATTTAACATCAATCTGATTCTAAGCTGCCTGCTGGGAATTATCGTGGTATTTACGCTGATTTTTGGCGGGATGGGCGGTACGGTTCCGGGAGATTCGGCATCTGCCGGCACGATCATCTTCTGGTCCGGGGTCGCGGCTGTCCTGGTGGGGGGCCTCGTCATCAACAACCTGCGGGGCCGTACCTGCATCGTGCATGTGCAAACGGCGGTGCAAACCCAAAAACTGACCAACCTGACCCGCTGGAAAAAGGCCGACCGCTTGCTGGCCGAACTCACCCCGCTCGTCCACCAGGCCCAAGCTCCGGCAGCCGCCGTGCCTGTGACCGCAGTGTCAGCCCCTGATGCGCCGTATGCCCCGGTACCCGAACCGGCGGCGCCGGCTGCCGCCCCAACCACTCCGGAGTCGGAGCCACCCGCCGCCGTGCCATGACGCAGTTGCACCAACAGGTTTGCCTGCATCATGCCGGGCGCGAGGCGGTGGCGCGCTGTCCGCAATGCGGCCAGTTCTTCTGTCGCGAATGCATCACCGAGCACGACGATCGCGTCATCTGCGCGGCCTGTTTGCGGAAGCTGTTGCGCCCGGAAGCCAGCCGGCGGCGCAGCTTTGCCGGATTCACCCGCGCCACGGCTTTCCTGTTGGGGTTGATGCTGGCCTGGACGGCGTTTTACTGGGTGGGCCGGATATTGCTCACGATTCCCACGGCGTTTCACAATGGCACGCTCTGGCAGGGCAATTTTTGGGACGAATGAAAAAGCGCGGCGAATATCACGGCAAACCGGCGCTCGACCTGGTCGAGGAGGCGGTGCATCTGCTGCGCCAGGCCCCGCCGCGGCTGCTGCTGGCCTACTATGTGGGGACGGTGCCGTTTGTCCTCGGCCTCCTGTTCTTCTGGGCCAACATGAGCGTGGGGGCCTATGCCGCCCGGCAATGCGCCCCGGCGGCGCTGGGCATGGCGCTTCTGTTTGTCTGGATGAAATGCTGGCAGGCGGGGTTTGCCGGCGGATTGCGAGAACGGTTTGCAGGGCTGTCACCGGAAAAATGGAATTGGCGCCGGACCGTCCGGGTCTTGGTCGTGCAGGGAACGCTGCAACCTTTCAAATTGTTTCTGCTGCCGGTGGCACTTGTCAGTCTGGTTCCCTTCATCTGGGTTCTGGCCTTTTTTGAAAATGCCACCGTGTTGGGTGACGGTCGGGAAACCGGGGTGCGCCCGGCGTTGCGCGAAGCCTGGCGGCAGGCCTGGATCTGGCCCTGGCAGAACTTGTTTCTGGTCCTGCTGTTGCTCCTGGCGGGGCTGGTGGTTTGGCTCAACGCCTTCATTTTGCTCGCGAGCGGACCTTACCTGCTCAAAATGCTGCTGGGCATTGAATCCGCCTTCACCCGCGCCGGCATTTGGAGCGTCTTCAACTCCACGTTCCTCGCCGCGACGATGGCGCTGGCTTATCTGGTCGTGGACCCGCTGGTCAAAGCATTGTACGTGTTGCGATGCTTCTACGGTCAGGCCCGGTATGACGGCGCGGACCTGCTGGCGGAACTGGCCGCCCTGCGTCCGGTCGCCGGCAAGGCGCTCGCCCTGGCGGCGGTGCTGTTCCTGGCGTTCCGGCCCGTGACTGCGGCGGCAGAAGATGCCACCACCGCGCCCCCGCCCGCCCGGACGGCAACGGCCGACCAGGTGTCGCCCCAAGATTTGGACCATGCCGTGCAGGAAACCTTGAAGCACGACAAATACAGTTGGCGCATGCCCCGTGAGAAAGAGGCCGCCAGCCCGGAAGAAGCGGGCTGGCTGGCGACCCACCTGCAAAAATTTGGCGAATGGATAGAGGCAGGACTCAAAGCGATCGGTAAGTTCATCTCAAAAGTGTTGCGCTGGATTGATGAACTCTTCACGCCCCGGAGCCGCAACACGCCGTCCGGCGGCAGCAACGCGAATTGGATGCCCATCCTGCGCGGGTTCGCATATTTGCTGCTGGCCTTGGCGGTGGCGGCGTTGGGTGTGCTCCTGTATCGGGTCTGGCGGCAAGGTGGCTGGAGGGCGCCGCAACTGGTGCGGGCCGAAGTGCTGGCCGCGCCTCCGGATCTGACCGATGAGAATATCACCGCCAGCCAGTTGCCGGAGGACGGCTGGCTGCAACTCGCCCGGGAACTGGCCGGCCGGGGCGAACTGCGCCTCGCGTTGCGGGCGCTCTACCTGGCCGGCCTGGCCCATCTGGCGGCCCGCGATTTTTTGAGCATCGCGCGGTTCAAATCCAACCGGGACTATCAGCGCGAACTCAGCCGGCGCGCCCGGGGCAATGCCACCCTGCTGGGCGCCTTCGCCGAAAACATGGGCACATTTGAACGCGTCTGGTACGGGCCGCACGAAATCACGCCCGCCGGATTGCAGCAATTCCAGGGCAACCTCGAACGCATCCGCGCATGTTGAAGAAACCCGCCATCCTGTTGGGGAGCCTGCTGCTCGCGGCGATCTTCGTCTTTGGGCTCGTGCGGTTGTTCGAGTTGCGCTACGATCAGGGCGACATCTACCCGCCGTACTCCACCTTGCGCGCCGACCCGCTCGGTGCAAGCGTATTTTACGAAAGCCTGGAGCAACTGGAAGACCTGAAGGTGGAGCGTTACTTTGAAGCCACTCTGAAGGAAGACCAAGGGCAGGGCCGGACGTTATTTGTGCTGGGCCTGCGGCCGTTTCAGTTGTCGGTAATGCCGCGGGATGAATTTCGCACCTTGCAGCAATTTGTGTTCAGTGGCGGCCGGGTGGTGCTCAGCTATGTGCCGGTACCGAAGCAATCGGGAACCGCCGACCCGGAAAAGGCGGAACTGAACGAGGAGAAGAAACGGGCCGAGGCCAAATCCGGTCCGCCGCCGGAAGAGCGCCGGCGCAAGTTTGGCCGCCACCCCGGCAAGGATGGTTCCGATGACAAGGAGGAGAATGACTGGCGCCAGGAATACCATCTTGCGGACGTGGCCGAGGAATGGGGTTTCAAAACGGCATTTCGTGGTGACAGTACCAACGAAACCACCGAAGCCCGCTCCCGCTTTGGGCCGCGGAAGGAAACTTCCACCGCCGGCTCCGATACGGAATCGGATGGGCCGAAAGAAATCGAAGCCATCACCATCCGGCGGGTGGTGGCCAATTCCGACCTGCCGCCGGAATTGGCCGTGCATACTGCGCTTTATTTCGCCCGGGTCACGAACGAGTGGACCACCATCTATGCCGACGGCAAGTTTCCCGTGATGTTGGAACGCCATTTTGGCAAGGGCTCCGTGGTCCTGGTGGCCGATTCCTACCCGCTCAGCAACGAGGCGTTGCACGATGCCCGGGAGCCGCAGTTGCTCGCGTGGCTGTTGGGCGGCGGCCGCACCGCCATTTTTGACGAAGCCCACCTGGGCGTGGTCACCGAGCCCGGCGTGGCCACCCTGATGCGACGGTACCGGTTGCACGGCCTCATGCTCAGCCTGGTGGTGCTGGCCCTGCTGTTTATCTGGAAGAACTCCGTGAGCCTGGTGCCGCCATATGTAAATCCGGAAACCGCTGGCGGGCCGGTGGTGACCGGCCGGGATTCCGCGGCGGGCTATGTGAATCTCTTGCGCCGCAGCATCGCGCCGGCTGACCTGTTCAATACCTGCCTGGCGGAGTGGCAGAAGACCGGCGGTTCGCGGCTGGGGTTGTCGGCCACGCAACAGGAAGCCATCACCCGCGTGGTGCAGGAGGAAAGTTTGAAGCCGGCGCGGGAACGTAATCCCGTGGCGGCGTATCGCGCCATCAGCGAGATTTTGCAACACCGGCGGTGAACCCAACCCATTTTGAATTTTGCATCCAAACCCATTATGAACGAAAAACTCGAACAGCTTCGCGAGGTGCTCACCCGGGCCCGGCAGGAAACCGCCAAGGTCATCATCGGTCAGGCGGGCGTGGTGGACCATGCGCTCATCGCCATCTTCACCGGCCAGCATGCCCTGATTGAGGGCGTGCCCGGCGTGGCCAAGACCTTGCTGGTGCGCACCCTGGCCCGCGTGCTGGGTTGCGACTTCAACCGCATCCAGTTCACGCCCGACCTCATGCCGGCGGACATTACCGGCACCAACGTGTTCAACCTGCAACGCAACGAATTCACCCTCGTGCGCGGTCCGGTGTTCACCAGCTTCCTGCTGGCGGATGAAATCAACCGCGCCCCGGCCAAGACGCAGTCCGCGCTGTTGCAGGCCATGCAGGAACGGCAGGTCAGCATTGACCGGGAGACGCACTTGCTTCCGGGCAACTTCACCGTTTTTGCCACGCAGAATCCGGTGGAATACGAGGGCACCTATCCGTTGCCTGAGGCGCAAAAAGACCGGTTCATGCTCAAGATTGTGATGGTGGCCCCGGAACGTGACGAGGAATTGACTCTCGCCCGGCGCATGCTCGGGGCGGAGGCGCCGGAAGCCACCCTGGCCTCCGGGACAGTGACGCAGGTGATCACGGGCGAAGCCTTGGCCGGCCTGCGCGGCGAACTGGCCGGCATCACCGTACGCGAGGAATTGCTGGCTTATATTGTGGACCTCATCCGCGCCTCGCGCACGCACGAGAGTGTGCTGGTGGGGGCGGGCCCCCGCGCCACCCAGGCGCTGCTGCTGGCCAGCCGGGCCTTTGCGGCCATTGCCGGGCGCGATTTTGTGACGCCCGACGACGTGAAGTTCATGGCCGGGCCCGTGCTGGAACACCGGCTGGTGCTCCGGCCCGAGTACGAGATTGAGGGCGTAACCGTTGCCGAAGTGATCCAGAAAATTTTGCAGGAAGTGGCCGTGCCGCGCTGAGGTGAAAGCCCGGCGTATTTGCAATTGAATTGAAAGCCAATCGCTCATGTTAGTTCCCCGGACCAGATTGATCCTGTGGGTGACGCTGCTCGTGGTGCCGTTCGCCACGCTGGCGGGCGTGGCGCCGGAAGCTGCGCCGGTGGCGTTCCTGGGCATCGGGGCACTGGTGGTGGCGGTGTTGTTTGACGCCGCGTTCGCCTTTGGCCGGCTGGGGGGATTGAGCGTGGAATGTACGGAAACCGTGCGGCTCTCCAAGGACCGGGCCGGGGAGATTGAACTGCATTTCAAGAATGAGAAACCGCACAGCCGCGTGTTCCGGATTGGCCTGCCGCTGGCGCGCGAAGTGGAATCGCCGCAGGAGGATTTGCTGGTGGAACTGCCCGGACAGGGCAAGCGTTCCCGGGTCAACTGGGCCTGCACGCCCCGGGAGCGGGGCAATTTTCCGCTGGAACGCTGTCACCTCGAGAGCGCCTCGCCCCTGGGTTTTTGGGCCGCCCGCACGGCGCTGCCGTTGCGTACCGAGCTGCGGGTGTATCCCGACCTGATGCGCGAACGCAAGAACGTGGCGGCGCTGTTCCTCAACCGCGGCACCCTGGGCATCCACGCGCAACGCCAGGTGGGCAAGGGCCGCGATTTCGAGAAGCTGCGCGATTACATCCCCGGCGACAGCTTTGAGGACGTGCATTGGAAGGCCACCGCCAAACGCGGGCGACCGGTCACCAAAATTTTCCAGATCGAACGCACCCAGGAGGTGTATGTCATCGTGGACGCCTCGCGGTTGAGCGCGCGGAAGCTCGCCGATCCGGCCGACCCGGCCGTGCAGGTGAGCACGCTGGAGCGCTTCATCAACGCCGCCCTGGTGCTGGCGCTGGCGGCGGAACGGCAGGGCGACCTCTTCGGGCTGCTGACCTTCGCGGACCGGGTGCAGGATTTCGTGCGCGCCCGCAACGGAACAGCGCATTATTCCCTCTGCCGCGACGCCCTGTATACCTTGCAACCGCAGGCGGTCACGCCGGACTACGACGAACTCTTCGCATTTCTCCGCACGCGGCTGCGGCGGCGCGCCCTGCTGGTGTTTCTGACCGCGCTGGACGACCCGCTGCTGGCGGAAAGTTTTGCGCGCAATGCCGGCCTGGTCTGCCGCCAGCATTTGTTGTTGGTGAACATGATTCCGCCGCCGGGGGTACGCCCGCTGTTTGCCGATGCGGGGGTGCGCCGGTTGGATGACCTGTATCGCTGCCTCGGAGGTCATGAGCAATGGCACGGCCTGCTGGAACTGGGCAAAACCCTCAAGCGCCGCGGGGTGCAATTTGCGCTCGTGCCCAATGAAAAACTCAGCGCCGACATGGTGACGCAATACCTGAATGTGAAACGGAGGCAGCTGGTATGATCATTGACCTCCCCAAATTTCTTGCGACGGAACAACCCTTCTGGGATGAGCTGAATGAGCTGTTGCTCAAAATCGAGGCCGACCCCCAAAAGCCGCTCCCGCTCGAACGCCTGCGGCGGTTTCATTACCTTTACGAACGGACCGCCGCCGACCTGGGCCGCATCAGCACCTTTGCCAGCGAGCCGGACACCCGGCGGTACCTCGAATCGCTGGTGGCCCGGGCCTATGGCGAAATTCACGAAACGCGCGAGAAACCCTACCGCCTCCGGCCGTGGCGCTGGCTGACCGGCACTTTTCCGCAGACCTTTCGCCGCCACAGCCGCGCCTTTGCGCTGGCGGTGGCCATTACGATTGCGGGTGTGATCTTCGGTGGATTCGCCACGATGTTCGACCCGGACTCGCGCCATGTCACCATGCCGTTCGGCCACGACCAAATCCGCCCCAGTGAGCGCGTGGCCCGCGAGGAGCACGCCACCCGCGACCGCCTCGCCGGTGAGAAGGCCACGTTCTCGTCGTACTTGATGACCCACAACACGCAGGTGAGCATTGCCACCATGGCGCTCGGCATGACCTGGGCCGTGGGCACCATCATCATGCTGTTTTACAACGGCGTCATTCTCGGCGCCATCTGTGTGGATTACATTGCGGACGGTCAGGCGAAGTTTCTTGCCGGCTGGCTGCTGCCGCACGGGTCGTTTGAGATTCCGGCCATTCTCATTGCGGGGCAGGCGGGCTTGATCCTGGGCGCCGCGCTCATTGGCCGGGGCAACCGCCAGCCGCTGGCCGAGCGCCTGCGCGCCATCGCGGGCGACCTCGTGACACTCATCGGCGGCGTGGGGGTGATGCTCATCTGGGCGGGATTTGTCGAGTCGTTCTTCTCGCAATACCACGAGCCGGTGGTGCCTTACACGGCCAAGATTTTGTTCGGGCTGGCGGAATTGATTGGGCTGTCGCTGTTCCTGTGGAAGTCCGGGGCCCGGTCGGCGCCGGAAACGGAGGTTCAGAAATGAGCGCGAGCCGCACCAGCACCCTGACCATTCGCACGCCGGAAGGCATTGCCTTTGCGCTGCAACTGGCCAGTCCGGTGTCGCGCTTTCTGGCGTGGGTGGTGGATATATTCCTGGTAACCTCAGTATTGTCGGTGCTCGGCTCATTGGTGATGATTTTGGGCCTGGTCAGCGTGGACCTTGCGCTGGCAGTGCGGATCTTTGTGTATTTCGCGGGACAAATCGGCTACTGGCTGGCCGGGGAATGGTTCTGGCGCGGCCAGACCTTTGGCAAACGGCTGTTGCGCCTGCGCGTGGTGGATGCCAACGGCCTCCGGCTGCAATTCAGCCAGGTCGTCATCCGCAATCTGCTGCGCGTGGTGGATTCCCTGCCGCTGTTCTATCTCGTGGGTGGCGCGACCACCCTGCTCAACGCCCGCACCCAGCGCCTTGGTGACCTGGCGGCCAACACCGTCGTCATTCGCCTGCCTCGGGTGGAGCAGCCGGATGTCACCCAGATTCTGGCCGGCAAGTTCAATTCCCTGCGGCTGCATCCGCACCTGGAAGCCCGCCTGCGCCAGCGCATTTCGCCCGGGGAAGCGCGGCTGGCGGTGCAGGCGCTGCTGCGGCGGGATGAGTTTGAGCCGGCGCCGCGCGCGGAACTGTTTGCCCGCCTGGGCGCGCATTTCCGGTCGCTGGTGGAATTCCCGCCGGACACGGTGGAGAGCCTCACCGACGAACAATACCTGCGCAACGTGGTGGACACCGTGTTCCGCCCCCGCACCCGCGAGACCACCGCCAAGCCGGCGGCGGCCGAACTGGCTTCCCCCTTGGAGCCGGGCTGAGGAGCCCGTCAGACCATGAATTACCGGCTGCAGCAACAAGGACAGGACCGGGGCGTTTTTGCCCTGGAGGAATTGCGCCGGCGCCAGATTCAAGGCGAACTGACGGGGACGGAACTTGTCCAACGCGAGGGCACGACCGGCTGGCAGGCCCTTGGAGCGGTGCTGGCGGAAATTCCGCCCGCGCCGGCACCACCGCCCCTGCCGGTGGTCCGGCCTCCGCCGGTGCCGCCCCCCGTGCCGCCCCGGCCCAGGACCAACCGCTGGGTGGTGCGCCTCGCCATTATTGCGGCGGTGATTTATCTGGTGGGCATGGGGGTGATGCTCCTGCGCATGCCCGATATTATGCGGCTGACCGGGCTGGACCGGTGGGAGCCGCCGGCAGCGCGTACCGCGGCGGCGCGCCGGGCGGCGGCGCATGAGGCCGCCAGCCAGCCGGTGGTCATTGCCACCAATGCCGTGACCGAGGCAAAGTTGAAACCGCAGCGGCGCGCCTTTTTGGAGCGGGTATTCGTGCAGGCCTACCGGGAACAGGGCGAACGCAATCCCGTGAATGACGCCCGGTGTCTCGGGTTGCTCGAAAACTGGGTGGCGGAATTTTATGGTGGCGTCCAGAATACCAACCTGCCGCCGCAAGCGGAGCTGGTTGCCGCCCTGGCCGCGGATACCAACTGCACCGACCCGGTGGTGCTGACCGTGGCCGGGATCTATGAGGAAGATCCGGAGGAGAAGACCCGCATTCTTCAGCGGGCGGTGGCTGCTTTTGAGCGCTCGCGCTACCGGGCTTATCCCAAATTTTATGCCGCCACAACGCTGGCCGAATATCAGGACGAGGAGACGCCGGAAAGCGCGAAGACCGAAACCCAGGCGGTGCACTGGTTCACCGAAGCGCTTCACGACGGCAGTCTGAGTCCGGACCAGGAAGGGGATATTGCGGAGAAATTCGTGGCGGGTTCCGACTGGCAGTTTTTTGAGCATCATGCGGCGGCGTTGGCCGGCGCCGTCAAAGGGGCTGGCCCCGCTTTTGCCTGGCTGGCGCTCGTTCTGGACGCCCAAAATCAACTGAACCTGGCCTGGGGCATCCAACGGATTAAGCCCGACCACGCCTCCTCCTGGACGGCAGCCCGGAAATATGAGCGATTGATGGATCAAGCCGAAAAGGAATTGACTGCAGCGTGGAAGCTCCGGCCGGATCTGCCCCAGGCGCCGGCGCTGGCGATGAATACCGCCCTGAGCCGGTGGGACATCACAAAAATGCGGGAATGGTTTGACCGGGCGGTAGCCGCCCGGCTGGATTATCGGCCCGCCTGGAGTCTGATGCGCTGGGGCCTCCGCCCGCAATGCTGCGGGGACACGAACGCCGTGAGGGAATTCGGCCTGGTGGCGCTGCGCACCCGGCGGTTCGACACCCAGGTGCCGCAACAATTCCTGGATACAATTGGCGATTTGTGGCGCGACAGCGAGGCGCCTTCCGCGGCCGCGCTGTACGGCCGGGCGGACATCTGGCCGCACGCGCAGGAAATGTTTGAAGGCTACATTGCCGCCCCGGATGTCCCGTCCGAACAGCGGAAGTGGTGGCGGAGTTCCTATGTCGCCGCGGCATTTGCGACGGAACATTACGATCTGGCCCGGGAACAATTGGAGGCGCTGCACTGGCAGCCAATAATGCGCCTTTTTCATGGCTGGGGCCGGGACATGTCGCTGCTGCCGGAGGAAGTGGCCGCCCGCACCGGTGACACGCGCGCCCAAGTGCTTCTTGCCGAAAACTGCCGGATAAACGGCCAGCCTGATGAAGCGCTCAAGCTTTACGGTACCCTCGATCTCGCCGCGGAACCGGATGCCCGGGTGCGCCAGTTTGTGACCGACCGCAGGGCCTCCATGGCACTGGGCCAGCGGGTGCGGTCGCACGACTGGGAGGATTTCATGCCCACGACCACGAACCTGGCCGGCTGGTGCGCGGCGGCGGGCCAGTGGGAATTGCAGCCCGATGGCAGCCTCCAGGTTCAGGCCGACGCCGCCGGGCACCTGCTTTTCTCGCACGCCATCGTCGGTACAAGTTTCGAGGTGAAAGGCGAATTTGAAGTGCTGTCCAACTCGGCGCCGGAGTTTCAGGCCGGAGTCGTGCTCGGGCTGCCGGAAATCCAGGGGTACGGCTGGTACGCTTTCCGGATCATGCGGGACCAGGAGAACAAGGACACCGCCGACTTTTCCACCCATTGGACCCGGGGCCACCTCATTCAGCCGGTGAAGCTCGTTGCCGGCCGCAATAGCTTCACGCTCCAGTACCTCGCGGGCCAGGTGAATGTCTCGGTAAATGGGGATGCGGTGCTGACCAACACGACCGCACCTCCCAACCGCTATCTGCCCAGAAGCGGAGAATTTTTTGTGGGCCTGGGGGGCGCGAGTAACGGAGAATCTACGGTCATCCGTTATTCCCATGTCCAACTGCGGCGGTTGTAGGCTTCAACTCCCGGCGTGGGTGGACTTCGCCGCGGCCTGCAGGTGCCGCAAAATTTTCCGATGGGCGCTGGTGAACGCCAGTTCGTCCAGCTCGGCCAAAGTCAACCAGCGTCCGGCTGGAGTGGCTTTGGCCTGCGCGGGCAGGGTGGCCGGGTAAACATCCACCGTAATACGATAGCGGGTAATCGTGTGCTTCACCCGGGTCAGCGGCGCGGCGTGTGGCGCCAATCGGAACGGCCGCACGGCGGGGGCCGGGTCCGTGGCGTCCGGCGCGAGTTCCATATTGGGGAATTCCCACAAGTGCGCGTTGACCGTGTCCGCCGGCCGCTGCCGGACCAGAAATTTCCCATTGCGCTGCACCACCATGGCGAGAAACCGCCGTTCCGTGGCGGCCACGCGCCTGCCCAGATTCGGCAGTTCCGCCACACGATTTTCCCGGAAGGCCACGCAAAGTGTCTGGATGGGACAAATCCCGCAACGCGCCTGCTTGGGCGTGCAGACCAGTGCGCCCAGTTCCATCAACGACTGGTTCAGGTGCGAGCAACTATTCCCAGTGCCTGCCGCTGAGGTCGCGCCGGCCTGCTGCACCAGTTGCTCCGCCAGGTGCCAGAGCCGGGCGTTCGTGGTTTTTTCCTTCGGGTCGGTGGCAATGCCAAAGACGCGGGTCAGCACGCGGATGACATTGCCGTCCAGCAGCGGCGTGGGCTGGTTGAAGGCGATGCTGCAAATCGCGCCGGCGGTGTAGCGGCCAATGCCCGGCAGCGCAAGCACGGCTGCGAAGTCGTTGGGGAATTGGCCGACATGATCGCGGACAATTTGCTGTGCGGCTTTCTGCATATTGCGCACCCGCGTGTAATAGCCCAGCCCCTCCCAGAGCTTGTGGATTTTGTCCGGGGAGGCCGACGCCAGCGCCGCCACCGTAGGCAACTCCCGCAGCCAGCGTTCCCAGTAGGGGATTACGGTTTTCACCTGCGTCTGTTGCAGCATGATTTCCGAGACCCAGATGGCGTAGGGATCCCGCGTGCGCCGCCACGGCAGCTCGCGCGCGGAGGCGGCGAACCATTTAAGGAGGGCTTTGACCAATGACTCAATTCCTGCCATGTGAAAACCTTTTCTGAAGTGTTCTAAAGATCCATCTCAAAAGTGGATAAAAAAGGTAAGTCAAGATTACCAGGAAGATGGCCACCCAAACGTAATCGGACAACGACCATGCGCCGTTTTCCCGATTCACCGATGT
>DATJIU010000003.1:0-22818 GCA_035492855.1 Dongiaceae bacterium
GACCCCGCCGCGCATGATTTTATTTTTGGCGACACATTCGACTGGTTGCGCCGTTTTGCCCGCAAGGGCCGGAAGTTTGACGTGGTGGTGCTGGACCCGCCCACGTTTTCGCGCTCCAAGGAAAGCGGCGTGTTCCGGGCGGAAAAAGATTACGGCAAGCTCATTGCCGCCGCGCTGGGGGTGCTGAAACCGGGAGGCACATTGCTGGCCTCCACCAACGCCGCCACGCTCGCCCCGGAAGATTTCCTGGCCACGGTCACCGCCGCCAGCCGCGCCGCCGGGCGCAAGGTGGAGAAACAGCATTACGTGCCGCAACCAACGGATTTCCCCATCACCCGCGCCGAGCCAGGCTATCTGAAAACGGTGTGGTTGCGGATGGGCTGAAGCACACCGCCCGTGCGGTGGCAACCGTCGAAAATTTATCCCGGCCTCACAACGCCCGCAGGCAGTAGAAGCGTCCCGGGTAATTCTGCCATTGCGGGTCGCTGAAGTAGGAGATGCCGTTGGTCAGGGCATTGGTGCTGATGGCCGCCCAGGCCGGCAGGTTCAGGTTGGTGCAGGCTTTGACCACCACCACCAGGTTGGTGCTGCCGGTGATGTTGAAGCCGAAGCGGTTCGTGCGCACGCCGAACTGACCGTCGCCGGTCTGCACGCGCGGATCCCACAACACCGTGGGATAACCGGCAAAGGTGGCCCCCCAGCCGCTGGTGCCCGGCGGATAATAAATTTTTAGTTTGGGATTGGAGCCGAAAACATTCGTCCCCAGCACCGGGGCGTTGCCGAGAAAATAAACCTGGGTCAGGTTGCTGCAGGAATAAAAAGCGTTCGCCCCCAACGCTCCCACCGCCGCGGGAATCGTAACGGCCGCCAGGCTGCGGCAGTCGTAAAAGGCCAGGTCGCCGATGTTGGTCAGGCCGGGAGGCAGGCTGACCTCGGTGAGACGATGGCAGCCTTCAAACATGGCGTAACCGAGGCGGGTTACATTTTTGGGCACGACGATGTTGGTAAGATTCGAGCAGTCAAAAAAGGCGGCGTCGCCGAGGCGGGTAACACTGCCGGGGATGACGATGCGGGTCAGGTTGGTGCAGAGATGGAACGCCCCGTTGCCGATGTTCATCACGCGCCCCTGCAACGAAACCCCGGTCAGGTTGACGCAATTGACGAAGGCGCTGTCGCCGATGCTGGTAACGCTGCCAGGCACGGTCACGCCGGTCAGGGTGGTGCAATGGTAAAACGCGCCGTTGCCCACACTGGTTACCGGCAGGCCGTCGAGGGTGGCGGGAATGCTGACCGCCCCGCCCTTGCCGGTGTAGGCGATGAGATTGATGGTGTTGTTGTTGGTCTCGTAGATGTAATCCCCGGCGCGCAGTCCGGAGGCCAACAATAACAGCGCAAACAACGACACCAAACCGGCACCGGGCCGCCATGCCCGCAAATGCGAACATTCGTACCGGGTTGAAGCCAATTTGGTTACAGGGTCGGTTTGGGTTTGCACTGACCGGGAGAATTAACGTCTTCCCGGCGGAAATTGTCAACGCGGGATTCTCGGGAGCGGCGTTTCCGGGCGTCCCGCCAAGCCCGGACTTCCCCCCACCCAGCCCGGTTATGGCAGTTGCGGCGTGACCAACCGGTAGAAGCGCGAGCCTAATTTGCCCGCGCCGGGGTCGGTCACGGTGACATTGGTATCGCTGCCGGAGGCCGGAACATCCTGCAATCGCAGCCAGTTCCCGCTGCCAAACGCTTCGCGATACAGCACGGTGTAACTCCGGCCGGCCACGGCATGGAACTGCAGGCTGGTGCCGCTGCCATCCAGGCTGAGATCGAGTTTGAGGTAGCTCATGGCGTCCACCGGGCTTGTGCCGGCCAGGAATTCCTGCGCGTCGGTCAAGCCGTCGCCGTCGAAATCGCCACTACCATCGCGCGCCAGCGTGCCAAAATATGCCAGTTCCCAGGAATCCGGCAGATGGTCGCCATCGGAATCGGTCTGGGTGATGAGGTTGGTCTGGCCGGCAGTGGGGGCGGCGGCCAGCCAGTTGGCCGGGTCATTGCCGTAGGCATTCAGCACCAGTCGTTGCAAGGAAGTGCTGCCATCGGTAGCCACCGGCCAGGGCGCTGCGACGCCATAAGCCACATGGTCCACCACAATCTGCGGCACATAACCGGCATCCGGATGCGGCGGCAATTGCACCATGTCGGGTCTCACCAGTTCCACATTCTCGCCTTCGTTGGCGAGGCGGCCGGACCACGGGCCGTACAACGGCACTTCGGCCGGCACGTTGTACCGGGCGCGGAAGGTCGCAGCCAGAGCTGCGTCGTCCGGGGAGAAACCCACCACCAGCAACCGCGCGCCGGCAGCCAGGGTGACGTTGGTGGGGAACACGTAGTCCACCGCAGCGGCCACGCTCCAGGTGTTGGTAGGATACGCCGGGTCAAACAATAGTACCGGGTCGCCGGAGACATTTTGCAGTTCCAGGAATTCGCCGGCGGGATCTTCCACGCCATTGGTCTTGGATTCATACATGATTTCGCTGAGAACCACCGGACCCACCAGAGGATACGCATTGACGCGGCCGGTGCCGGTACGGAACTCCGTCACATTGACCGGGTCATCCACGCCGAAGGTGCGCGCCTCCAGCGCGGTGAAATCCGGTCCCACGCTGGTTTGATAACGGCCAAAAGATACGCCGTTGGCCGCCGCGCCAAAACTGACCTCCGTGCGGTAACCGGTGAGGTTGCCGAGCGCATCGGCCTGCGAAAGAATCACCGCATCACCATGCGCGCTGTTGAAGGTGAACGGCACACCATTGCTGGGATCGTTGAACTGGTATTCGTAAACCACCGTGTAACCGCCGGCACTGAGCTGGGTGCCGTCCGGAATGCGGAACTTCTTGAACTCATTCTTGGAGTTGCTCAGGAACCAGCCGCCGATATTTACCGGCGCCACGGTGGGATTGTAGAATTCCACGGCATCTTCCAGCGGCGGGTCGGTGTGGGTGAGCACCTCGTTCACCACCACACCGGTCAACGGCAGGAAATTGCTTTCCGCCGGCGAGGGTGTCGCAGTGAAACTGACGATGTTCGTGGCCCCATCAGGAAACCGGCCCTGGGAAACCCCGGTAAGTTGGGCGCCGAAGGTAATCCCGTCCAGCAGGACGCCCTCGCCCGAAAAGATGCCGACGGCTTCACCAGATTTCTTGAGCGCGAAACTCACATGATCCGGCCCTTCCCCATTGTCAGCGAAGAATTGCCGGAACGCCTGGCCGCCCGTGCCGATGAACGACAGCGGCGTAATGGCGGACTGATTCGGATTGTTGAGATCATCCGTCAGATACAGGCCGCCGATGGCCACCGGCAGGTCGGCGGTGTTGTAGATTTCAAACCAGTCACTGCCGCTGGCGGGGTCGGCCATCCATTCATTCACCCGGAGCGCGGCCGCACTGGCCATTTGCGCGGCGGTGTTGGGCGCGGCGGGCGTGGGCAGGTTGAGACTCCACAAGCCGGTGCCGTTGGGCACGCGGCCCAGCGAATAATCGGTAATTTGCAAACCGAAGCTCGCCGCATCCAGCAACCCGCCGCCGGTGGCTGCGGTGTTGAAGAAGTAAACGTGCCCGCCTGCGGCGCTGAGGTTGAAGCCCGTGTTGGTGGCTGAAACCGGCGCCGCCGCATCGCAATTCACCACCAGAAAACCAGTGGCCGGAATCATCGTGCCGGTGGGAAACACAAATTTGCGCGTGGCGGGGTCGTCGCTCAGGCAGGTACCGCCGAGGTCAATCGCATTGGTAGCGGGGTTGAACAATTCCACCCAGTCCGGCGTGCCCCCGGCGGCGTTGGTGTAGGAAGCATTGCTGGCCAGCACTTCGTTCAACACCACCGGCATGGGATTGGCCGCGTTGAAATTGGTGACGCTCCGGACGGCATCCAGCGCCAGGCCCCAGACAATGTCCGAGCTGCTGGTGTTTTGCTGGTGCACCTCGGCGGCCACCGTGTTGGTGCCCGGCACAAAGTAGGAGTTCGGGATGGTGAATGTGTCGTCGAGCACGGCGTCGCCGCTGCCGTCGGGCGGCAGGCTGGTGGCGAGCGTGGTGAAGGTCACAGTCCCCGCCGCCATCCGGATGCGATTGGGAATCTCCACCCCGTTCACATAAATGACCGCACCGTCATCAATCCGGGCCGTGCCATTGACCGTGAAGCCGGCCAAATTGGTGTTCAACACGAACGTGGTGCGGAAATAATAAGCCGAGCCAGCCGGCGACTTCGCGGTGTTCGGCGCGAGCAACGTGGTGTGAATCAGCGGCGTGATCAGCGAATTATTTTCATACGCCAGCAATCCTTCCCCGGGACCGGCCCACGTGGAGTCGTTGTAATTGGTCGTCGTCCACGGCACGCCATCAAGGTTCGCGGTCTGGTTGTATTTCCAAGACTGCGTGAGCGGCATCAGGTTTACCGTGATGTTGGTCACGGTGTAGGTGACGTTGCCAATGGTGTTGGGGTTGGCCCCGCCCGGGGTGGGCGTGGCAAAGGACACAATCACATCGCCGCCATCCGGAGTGCGTCCCTGGGCCACATCGGTTTGCTGCGGTCCGTAGCTGACCTGGTCAATCGGGGTGAGATCTGGTGCGGAAAGCAAGATGACTCCCACGTCGGCGGAGAGCTTGAAGTTCAAATGATTCGCCCCTGCCGAGGCATTGCCATCCGCGAGGAATGTCGCCAAATCACGTCCGCCAATGAAACTCAGCGGAGCAATGGGATTCCGCGCCGGCGAACCCGCGGCATTGGACAAATAGAGGCCGCCCAATTCCACCGGCAGGGCATCGGGATTGTATAGTTCTACAAAATCGTTATTCCCCAGGAACTGCGCGTCGGCCAGCCACTCATTGATTTTGAGCGTGGCGCTGGTCCCGGTGAGTTCCGGGATGTTGGCGGCGCCGAACGTGGGCCGGCACAATCCCCAGGAATCGTCTCCCCGGCGGCCCAATGAATCATCGGCGAGTTGCAGCCCAAATTCCACGCGGTCCAGCAAGGCGCCACCATGCGCCACGGCATCGTAGAGCGACAGGTCATCGCCGGTTTCCTTGAGCGCAAATCCGGTGTGGGCATAAGCGCCGCCCGTGGCGCTGTCAGCGAACAGCACGAGATACCCTCCCGCCGCTAGCGAAGTTCCCGGCGGGAACACATATTTGTACGGCGTGTTGGTGCTGTCGGTCAGACCCAGGCCCGACAAATCCACCGGCGCGGTGCCGTAATTGAACAACTCGATCAAATCGGGCGTGGCCCCCAAATTCGTGAGCGTGGTAGAATTCCGGGCCAGCACTTCGTTGAGGCGAACGGTGGGCCGCACCGGCGGCACATAACTGGGATCCACCACCCAGGTCGGCGAGCGCGTGATGGTGGCATCCGCGCCGAGTTCCGGGTCGTCCTGATAGGAATCCGAATCACGTTTGCCGGAAACCTCCACATAGTGCGGTCCGGAAGCCAGCCCGCTTAACTGAATGGGCGTGGCAATCGGGGTCTCGGCGCTCCAGGCGCCGGAATCCAGCCGCCATTTATAAGCGGGGTATCCGGAGCCGGCCGGAAATCCGCCGGTGGGAATGCCGTGGCCGGTCCACAAGGAACCCACCGTAAGCGTGGCGGAGGTCAGGTTGTTGGTCCCGCCAGGCGCGCCTGCCAGCGAAGCGCCCAGAGGCCGGACGCCGCCCAAATCCGTGCCGTTCGGCCCGGTGCCACGCGCCGGAGAGCCCGGCCGCAAGGCAAACCATTGCCAGAAAACCTGGGCCTGCGCGAAGGTGGTGATGTTGGTGGTCTCGGAGACCTGCGGAATATAAACGAGCAGCGGGTCGTTGGTGGAATTGCCGCCCCCCGGCCCGTTCCAGGGCAGCGGGAGAATGTTGTTGGTGAAGGTGACGGTGGTCTGCGCGGCATCATAATTCCGCACCAGTTGATCGGCATCCACCACGATATTGCCCTCCAGATAATATCCTTTGCCGAACGTGGTCGGCGGCGCGGGGATGGCATCCTGCACGTTCACCACACCGTCTTCCACATCGGTGCCGCCGGTCTTGGTGGTATGCACAATGGTGTTATTCAGCAGGGTGAAGAAATTCCCCTGCTTGGCGGTGGCAGCCTGGTCGCAATCGTAGAAAATATTCCCAATGATGGTGATTTCGGAGGTGTCGCTGCCGTTGTCGCCACCGCTGACACCGCTGGAGGAATCCGGCGCGCCATTCTTGTGGACGTGCAGGAAAATGTTGCCCTCGATCCAGGCGTCCGTGCCGTCCAGGTCCAGCGTGTCATCCGAGGCGCCAATGAACACGTTGTTATAATACTGGATGATCGGCTGGCCCAAGTCGCGGTTGCCGCCGGTGAAATCCATTACGTCGTTATAACCCATGGTCTGGCCAAAGAAACAGTCGCGCACAATGCCCCGGCCGCCGGCCTTGATGCCGCCGGTGCCGTGCACGAGCTCAAATGCCACGGTTGAACTGGGGAAGATGCAACCGGATACCACGAAGGAGGCCCCATCCAGAGCCAAATATTGATGCGTGGTCGTCAAAAAGTCGCAATGATCCAGCGTCAGAGTGCCCGCCGCCACTTCAATGCACTTGGTGCCATTATGGTCAAACGTGGTGTAGGCGATGTGCGTTTCCGGGGAACCCACCGCCCCGTTGATGGTCATGCCCCCCCAACTGACGCCGCTGCCCGGGGCCACGGTGAACCGGATGGGCGCGGCCGCCGTGCCTTCCGCGAGCAACCGGCCGCCGTTGGCCACGGTGAAATTCACGCCCGACCCCAGATAAACCGTGGTCCCGGGCTCGATGGTCAGCGTCGCCCCGCTCGCCACGGTGAGGCTGGAAGTGACCTGATAAGGTCCCCCCGCCGCCGTCCAGGTAGTGTTACCCGAGATGGTGCCGCCGACGGAGGCCACCGAGCCGTCGTCATACCAGATATCCACATTGGTGCGCGCCACCTCTACTCCGTTGGTCCCCAGGGCCTGCACCAACAGGCGGTTGATGCCCGGTGTGAGCGGCACGGTGCTGGTCCATGTGCCTTGCCAGGCGGACCAGGATGAAGTCACGCCCGCCACGATCACCGTCCGCGTATCAATGGCATTGGCCGTACCGGACAAGTTCACTGTGGCCGTGATGGCATGCGGATAACCGTTGGAAACCGCGAGGTTGTGGGACACGGTCAATGTGAGCGGAATTTGCGCCAGCACGTTCGACACCTGGGCGACATTGAAGGCTTTGAAATAAGCCAGGTTCGCTTCCGGCACAAAATCCTTGAGTGTCTGGTCCAGCAGCGGATTCATCTCCGTCGGGGCAAACGTGGTTTCCGCCAGCATCTTGAGGGTGCGCAGATAAACCGGAGCAAATGCCGGGTCTTTCACGAACCGGTCCATCACCGGCAGCGCGGTCATGCGCCAGATGCTGTGCCGCGGCGGGGTGCCGGTAAGCCCGCGGCCCATGAGAGTGTCCTGGTCGTACGGCAGCACCAGAAAGCGCGAATCCTTCACGCCCCGGTACAGCGCATAATCGTCCCCCGTCCCGTTGGCCAGACAGGTCTCGTCATTGTCGAGCAGCGTGTTGGCCGCGAGATACCGCATCCATTCCGCCACATCGATCCGGTTGGTGACATCCGTTTCGTAATTTTCCGGGGCGTGGCCATTCACAGAATTCAGCACGGCGATGAGGTCAATGACATCGGAGAAATCGTTCTGCACCGCGTGATTTTCCTTGAAATAGGCGTTGGCATAAACCGGCTGGTTGAAATCGCTGCCGTGCCAGGTGAGGTCAGCCACGCTGTTGGAGGCGGAGATGCAGGTCATCTGGTCACGGATGCCCCGGTAGGCATTGCCCGCCGGATCCAGCGGATAGCTGCGCTGGAACAGGTCGTTGTTAAACTGCTCGTTGGCGGCGTAGCTGCCGTATGAGTTAATGTTGGGCAGCGGGAGCGTCATCAGATTGGTGCTGTTCACGCGCACCTGCACCGCCCGCGAATCGGCTGCCACCAACCCGAGCCGGCGGAATACGGCGCTGCCAAGCACCTGGCTGGGGGCGTACTGTGAATTCAGGTTGATGCCCTGCTGCTTTTTCCAGGTGCGATCCTCGGGAATGTTAACGTGATAATTGTTGGGATTGGCCTGGCGGCTGCCATGTCCCCGATTGCGCACCCCCGCGTTGTAACGCACCTGCAAGGTAGTGCCGCCGCTCACCACCCCGTCGGTGGTAATCCAGGTGGCATTCATTTCGGCATCGCTGTCGGAGTCCGGACATTTCCGGCCGATGGCATACAGCTCCGCGCGCTCCGTTTCGGTCATGATGATGCGATAGACCGGTTGCACGCCGCTGTAAGCCCCGGCATCCACCTGATACAACAGGTTCGCCGTGCGGTTGGAACCGACCGGCGGAATCACCGCAGGATAAACGCGGGTGTGGCCTTCCAGGTCGCCGGCTTCCAGATAAAACTCCACCACCGTGCCGTTGGGCTGCGCGGGCAGAATGGCACCAAAAATTCCGTCACCAGCCACGCCATCGCCATGCGCGCCGTCATCGTACATGGGCAAACTGGAGAACGCCGGCGGGTTGGCAGTGGAGGCTTCGCGATAAAACACCGTAGCGGTCAGCCCCGTGGAGTGTTCATCCACCAACCGGGCGGTCACTGCTACCACATCACCGGGCTGCGGAATTGCGGGCCAATGTTTCACCCCCACAATGCAAGGAGCAATATTCGTCTGCGCGATGGAATTGGGCTGTCCGGGGGTGCCGCCCAAGGCGGCGCTGGGGCCCCAGTTGTGTGCGTAGCTGTTGGGCAAGGCGGCATTGATGAGTTCCAGCGAACTACCACCGCCATCCTGCGGAGCGTACCAGACCCAGCCCATGTGCCCGAATACCGCCACGCCGTTGGTGGACAACATCCGCTCCGCCCAGTCACCCTCGCCGTAGTAGCTGACCGAGTTGACCGTCGCGCCAGATGCATTATGCAGTTCCAAAGTATGGCCCGACAACGGTCCGGTGGCGGCCGCCACAACATTGGTAACGCCGGGATGACCGGCGGCAAACGTCGCCACATCCGCCGGCACGACCAGATATGCGCCCGCGCCGATTACCGTACTGGCCGGAAACGTGAAATCCACTCCATTCGCCAGCTTCCAGCCGGACAGGTCCACAGCCGCCGCATCCGGATTGTACAACTCCACCCATTCTTCCAATTCATTGGTGGAAGCGGGGTGATACATGATTTCATTGAAAACCACCGCCGCCGGCACCGTCCGGGGCGTCAGGAAAATTAACAGCAGCACAACAGCAAAACGCGGCGACAGCAAGGAACGGGGCATGGGTTTCATGAAAGGATTAGTATAGAGTGCCATCAAAAACCAGGGAGTTCAAATGGACTTCCGCATAAAGCACCAAGAAAAGTGCCAAATGGGGAAATAACGGCAATAAAAGACAAAACCGCATTTCTTTTGGCAAGAAATGTGGGCTTCGGAACGAAATCCCCGGCGCGGATGACTCGTAACGAACCAGACAGTGGTCCGGAATACTACCAGTATTGCACCCCGCTATCGCGGGGGTTAGTCAGCGGGGGAGATGGTCTTTAGCTCCGCCGGCGTAAAGGGCTGGGAACGGCCCTTGATTTTTTCGCGGACAGCCTTGACCTGCTCGGGCGTCACGGCCGGGGCGGTGTTGCCCCATTCCTTGTTCTGACGGACGTACGTGAGCACGGCGGCGATTTCCTCGTCGCTCAGCACATCCTTCCACGGCACCATGACGTTGTTGAAATTCTGGCCTTTGACCTCGATGGGGCCTTGCAGGCCGTTAAGCACAATGCGAATCACGCGGCCCGGCTGCGGTTCGGCGATCCATTCGGAACCGGCGAGCGGCGGGAACTGTCCCGGCGTGCCGGCGCCGGTGGCCTGATGGCACGAAACGCACGTGGGTTTGTTGTACACCGCCTGGCCAATAAGAAACGGATTGGGGGCGCCAGAAACGGGCTGGGCAGCCTCGAGTTCGGCCAGGCTGTGGTACGGCGCGTAAACCTGCGGCTCAAAGCCCCCGCTGTGGTGGTCCAAATAAACCAGCCCGCCGTAGAACAACACCGCAAACACCATGACCAGCCAGATCGGCGTGGTGGCGCTGGGGGAGTTCACTGGTTGTTTGGTGTCGGAATTCATGGGGCTACAGCATTGGTTGCCGACGCGGCATTCGTACCGCCCGCCACGGCGTTCGTGGCCGGGGTGGCGGCTTGCGCCACGGACAGCGGGGCATCAAACACGGGCGCGACCGCCTTGCGGCTCAGCAAATAGGCGACCAGCGCGCGGGCATCGTCCGTGGGAATCACTTCATAACCCGCGGGCGGCGCAAATTCTGCCGGCAGGGTCAGCGCATCCGGCGAAGGTTGCGCTCCCGCCTCCACCTTGTGGAGATGGAACAGGAACTTGTACGGCGGCATCGGGGACTTCGCGGCGTAAATCTGGGGATTGTACAGGTGCACCAGCTGCCAGTTGGCGTCGGGATACCGCAAACCCACGTTCGCGAGGTCCGGGCCGACGCGCTGCGCGCCGAGTTGCACCGGGGAATCGAAGAGATAATCCGCGGCCACGGTCCGGCGCGCGCCCCAGGCACGGGCAATGTCCGGGCCGGTGGGTTCCACTTTGATCTCCGCCTTGGCCCCGGCATTCTTCAAGGCCTTCTGCGCTGCATCCGCCACTTTCTTGTCACTCAAGCCGGGCAGCACAGTAGCCGGAGTATTTTGCAGCAACGCGCGGGCGGCGGCCTCATCCAATTTGGGATTGGCATCCATCACGGCGGTCAGTACGGCGGCGGTGTTGGTGCCGGCCTCGGCGAGCATCACCTTGAAGTTCACCCCGGTCTGCCGCACTTGCTGGCTGTGGCAGGCGGCGCAACCGTTGGCCTGATAAATCATGGCGCCTTGCCGCGCCTGGCCCGGCAGTTCGGCGGGATAGGTAGTACCATCGGGAGCACCGAGCACTGCTGCCAAGGGCTGCCGGCCCACCTGGACCTGCGGGAACAGCACAAAAGCAAAGAAAGAAAGGGCAAATGCCAGCAGCGTTCCCAGAAATATGACAGGTCCGCGGTTCATGCCCGCACCCCCGCGGTTCGGCTTGAAGCGGCGCAAGACCCAGCGCAGCAGGCCCGGCAGCACTTCCAGAAAAAGCCGCCCAGGTTCAACAGCAGAGTCACACTACCCAACAAGATGAAAAGATCACCCATGGTACTCACTCGTAAAAACGGGAGGGTTGCCTGGACCGCGTCCATGGTGGCCACGTTGGGGTTTTGCCATTGTTCCCCCTGCACCACGCCCCCAATCAGCAGCGGCAGAACGAGCAGCACTATGCCCGCGAGCATCGTCCAGAATTGGAATTTGATGGCGCGCGGCGAGCAGAATTCCTTTCCGGCCAGTTGCGGCACGATGTAATAAATTGCCCCGCTCAGAACCATCATCATAAAACCATAAAGCCACAGTTGCGTCAGCGCCGGGCCGACCCACGTAAGGTCGGTGATCTGGCTGATGCACGTGAACGAAGTCACCGCGCGAACCAGGATGAAGAAGTTCAGCGCCAACGCGCCCACGCCCAAGAATTTGGCCGCCGGTTCCGGCCGCCGGGTCAGGCATTGGCCCACGGTTTTCTTCAGGTTGATCGCCACAGCCAGCATCACCACCAAACTCAGGAACGCGCCCATGGCGCTTAAGGCCGGCAGCCAGGCTGGCAGCGGGGCGCTGTCGGGAATCCCCGCCCACGAGCCAAAGAGCACCAGCACCCAGAAAGCGAACAATGCCAGTTGCCGGCTGTGCAGCGGGCGGCCGGCAAATTGCGCCGCGAAATAGAATAACGTCCCGATGCCGATCAATCCCATCCAGACGAAGGTAAAGTTATTGGCAAACCACCAGGCAATGGCCGCCTGCGCCACGCCGCGCACCGGCGCGCAGCCGAGCAAGCCAGCCGCCGTGGTGTAAATCCACGGAAACCACAGGAGCGCCGCCAGCAGAAACCACTGGACGGCATCATTGCCGCGTTCGGTGCGGTTCGCAAAGGTGAGTCCTCCCGCCAGTGCCAGCACCAAGTAAGCGAGCAGGAGCATGGTGGAACCAGCCTGGGAGAAATCAAACAGTTCAAAGCCCGTGGCCCCGCCGGCGAGAATGGACCCCACCCCCACCAGCACGCCCAGATTCCACAGCAGGGTGGCGATGAAGGCGCCGCCGGGGAGCGCCAGCCGGGTTTGCCCGGTTTTGGCCAGCAACCAGAGCGTCACGCCAATGGCCGCGGGTGCCGCAAAGCCGTAGGCCAGCACGCTGAAATGGGCGGCATGCACCCGGCCGTAGGTCATGGCCGGGCAAGAGGCCAGAAAACTGGGCAGGTGAAACTTGAGGGACGCGATCAAGGCCAGCACGGCGGCCACGACCAGCCAGCAGGCCGCCCCGGCAAACAGGGCCAGCACCGGCACCCCGGCGCCGCAGCATCCGGAGATTTCCGGAGCCTCGCAGGCTCCGCCCGGAGCCTTGGATTGAAGAGTTGTTGCGCTCATGAAACCGGCGGCCATTTATTCAAACGGACTCGGTTTTTCCGGCGCTTTCGGCGGCAGGGCAGTGGCTTTTTCCACGCGGGCAATCAGGTTGGAACGGGCCGCCGCCGGATTTTGCCATTCGGCCAGGGCAATCTGCATCGCCACGGCGATGGGCAGCCGGACCACGCCCTTGGACTGGTCCACCCAGCCGTAATTGTTCAGCGCCTCGGCGTTCACCGCCTGCAGTTCCGCGAGGTTCTTTTTGCGCAGCGCCACGCGATCCTCGGTGAGGGGCGCGGGCTGGGTGTAATGAATCATGGCCCACACCAGCACGCCCACGATCAACAGGGCGGCGAGAAAGACCCCGCCGTAGAGGGCGCCACGGCAGCTCCAGCATTTGCCGCTACCGCAACAGGATTTGGTTTGGTCGCTCACTGGTCGGTCTCCCGGGTTTTAATGAATGTCATCTTTCTGAAACTCGTCGGTCTGGTCATGCTCGCTGGTTTCATCCAGTTCGCCCCCGGAAATCTGCGTGGGCACGGGATGGAACTGGCCCACCGCTTCAATCAGGCGCGGATCCTTGATGGGATACGGCGCCGCGCTGGCAAACTTGATGAGGAACACCTTGATGAGGATGCCGGCGATGAAGGCCAGGCAGCCGAGGTCAATCCAGATGGTCTGGAACGGAAAACCGTCAGGGTGCAGCACCGGCATGATGTTGAACGTCATGTCAATGAAGTGCATCAACCACGCCCAGACGGCGAGGAACGACATCAACTTGAACGATTGCTTGGCATCAATGCGCAAGAGCGACAGGAACGGCAGGAAAAAATGCCCGAAGATGATGAAGATGATGCTCATCACAAACCACGTCCCCTTCTCGCGCTGCACGTACCAAAAGGTTTCTTCCGGCATGTTGGCGTTCCAGATGATGAAATATTGCGCGAACGTGACGTACGCGTAGAACACCGTGAACGCGAAGAACAGCGAACCGATGTAATAGAACTGATGATGATGCAGCACCGGGCGGAGAATGTTCAACCGGGTCAGCACCATGGTGATGACATAGACCGTGGCCAGGGTGGTCCAGACGCTGCCGGCGAAATACCAGACCCCATACATGGTGGAGAACCATTCATGTTCCAGGCCCTTCACCAGCATGATCAGCAGCATCGTGACCAGTGAGGCGAAGGCAAAGATCCCCCAGTAGGAGTAGCCGCGCATCTTGTAGGTGCATTCCGCCGCGCCGGTGGCATCCTGTTTGATGGACCAGGCCCGCAGTTGCTTGGCCAGGAATCCCAACACGATCAGGCTGCCCGCAATGGCGATGTAGAATCCCGGCAGGGTGAACAACGGCCACTTGGCCCGCAAGGCATGGTCGGAGGCCGGATTGGAACTCATCCACGGGTACAGCTTAGGCGCCAAGACCAACAGCGGAAGCACGAGCACCAACATCCACCCCCATAATAACGAGGCAATGTGCTCACAAAAACGGCGGATGGGCACTGACCAGCCGGCATCAAAGAGGTGATGCGCCAGCACGAGAAACAGGCTGCCCAAGCACAAGCTCAAGCAGAACATGTAAGCCACCAGGTAGGAGTAGCCAAACTGCTTGAAGCCAAAGATAGCCAGCCCCGAAACAGCCAGCACCGCACCACCGCCAATCATCAGGTTGGGCACGTTGCGCCACTTGGAAAGGTCCAGTGGTTTGGCGGAATTGATTGCAAGAGAGTGGGAACTCATATCATTTCGAGAGCGCGGCCCGGTCCTGTTCCGGAACATCATTGATATCGCCGAGCTGGCTGCGTTGCAATGTCCGCAGATAGGCAATGATGGCCCAGCGGTCATGCGGTTCCACGTTCGGTCCGTACGGATACATCAAACCTTTGCCATAGGTAATGGTGTTGAAAATCTCGCCGTCAGGCAGTTCCACGATGCGTTTGTCGTGCAGGTTGGCGACAGTAAGCATCCCATATTTCTTGGTAATGCCGTTGCCATCGGCCTGCGGGCCGTGACAGGGCTGGCAGTTGATTTCAAAGCGCTGCTTGCCGCGGGCCAGCAACTCCGCCGTAACGGGGATGGGAATATTTTCCACGAAGTTGGTCAGCCCGGTGACCCGGCCGGTGTACATGGGCCAGTCCTGATACGGGGCGCTACGGGAAATGGTGCCGGGCACCGGCAACCGGGAGGACCGGCCGTCGGCGAAAAAGGAATCATCCTTCTGCGGCAGCAATTTCATCTGCTTGTCCATGTCCGGGAAGATGGAGATGGGCGGTTTGCGCGACATGCTGCCGCGCGGTCCCGCAATGAGCACCACCAGCGCCACGGCCAGAGCAAAAATGAGCAGGAAGTAGCGCATTATTCCTCCACCATTTCGATGTGCTTGCTGCCGGTGGATTCCAACAGCTTGCGGGTTGCGAGTTCCGAGTACTTCGGATCACTGGTTTCAATCACAAGAAAATATTTGTCGTGCGTGGCCTTGGCGAACCGGCCCACCTTGAACAGCGGATGGTACAGGCGCGGGAGGCGGTTGAGGAGCAGCATGCCGCCCAAGGCACCGAACGCCCCGAACAGAATGGTCAGTTCGTAGGACGGCGGAAACGCGCTAAACGGGCTGAACATCGGCTTGCCGCCAATCATGATGCGGTAATTGTAGGCGTTCATGAACCAGATCATCACCATGCCGGTGGTGTATCCGGTGACGCCGCCAATGAAGGAGAACCAGCCCACCTTGGAATTTTTCAGGCCCATGGCCTGGTCCATCCCGTGGACCGGGAACGGCGTGAAGACATCCCACTTGCGGAACCCGGCGTCCCGCACCTTCTCGGCGGCATGCATGATGTCCGCCGCCGTTTCATATTCGGCCAGAATGCCGTATGCTTTGGAAACAGTCGCTTCCATCAGTGTTTTCCTCCCACTTTGGCGCCCCCCGCCGGGTGATGCGGATCCGCCTGCGGCGTGACGCCCTTGACTTCAGAAATGGCGATCAGCGGCAGGAACCGCAGGAACAGCAGGAACAGCGTAAAGAACAGCCCGAAGGTGCCAATGAACGTGCAAATATCCACCCAAGACGGTTTGAAATAACCCCAGCTCGACGGCAGGAAGTCCTGATACAGCGAGCCGACAATGATCACGAACCGTTCAAACCACATGCCGATGTTGGCCAAGATGGAGATGATGAACACAATCACCAGATTCTGGCGGCACTTCTTGAACCAGAACAACTGCGGTACCGCCGCGTTAAAGCCCAGCATGGCCCAGCCGCCGTACCAATAGGTCCCGAACAACCGGTGCCAAAAGGTATAGCGTTCGTACGGGTTGCCGCCATACCACGCAATGAAATATTCCATCAGGTAGGCGTAACCGACAATCGAGCCCGTGGCCAGGGTCACCTTGCACATCAGGTCCACGTGCCGCATGGTGATCACATCCTCCAGCTTGCACATCTTGCGCAACGGCACGAGCAGCGTGAGCACCATGCCGAAGCCGGAGTAAATCGCGCCGGCCACAAAGTACGGCGGGAAGATGGTGGTATGCCAGCCCGGGAGCTGGGACACGGAGAAGTCCAATGACACGATGGAGTGCACGGACAGCACCAGCGGCGTGGAAAGGCCGGCCAGAATCAGATAGGCCTTCTCATAATTGCTCCAGTGCCGGTTGGAACCGGTCCACCCCAGCGAAAACAGCCCGTAGAGGAAGCGCTTGATCTTGCCGGTGGCCCGGTCGCGCATCACGGCGAGGTCCGGCACCAGACCGGTGAACCAGAACAGCAATGACACGGTGAAATAGGTAGACACGGCAAACACGTCCCACATCAGCGGCGACCGGAACTGCGGCCACAACCCCAGGTTGGTGGGAATGGGGAACAGGAACCAGTCGTACCACACGCGACCGACGTGCATGGCCGGGTAAATGCCGGCGCACATCACCGCAAAAATGGTCATGGCCTCGGCGGCGCGGTTCACACCCGTGCGCCACTTCTGCCGCAGCAGGAACAAAATGGCGGAGATGAGCGTGCCGGCGTGGCCGATACCGATCCACCACACAAAGTTGATGATGTCCCAGCCCCACATGACGGGATGGTTATTGCCCCAAACCCCGACACCGGTGGAAACCTGATACGCCAGCATGCAGCCGAGCATGCCCAGGCACAGCAGGCTGGGAATGAAGGCGGCCCACCACCACAGGGGGGTCTTGCCTTCGGCGATGCCGGCCACCTGGTCGGAGATCCAGCCGATGCTGCGGTTGTTGGCCACCAAGGGAATCCGCTCGAGTTCGGCGGGAGGCGGCGCAACCGTAATTTGCTTTTCCGCGGCCATCAGTGCGTTCCTTTCTCCGCGGCGGGTGCCGCTTCATGTTCCCCTGCCCCCTCTTCCGTCAGTGAATTGCCTTTGCTCTCCCATTCCACCAGGCTGGCGGGTTGGGCCTGGAAATCCGGCATGCGCGGATTGGGATTGCGGACGCGCGCCAGATAAGTGGTGCGCGGCTTGGTTAGCAGAAAATCGAGCACGGTGTAATCGCGTTGCTGCGCCTTCAACTTGGAGACGCGGCTGTTCGGGTCTTTCAGGTTGCCAAACACCATCGCGCCAGCCGGGCACGCCTGGGCGCACGCGGTGGTGAAGGTGCCGTCCGGAACTTCAATGTCCGGCGTGGGGCCCGCCTTGATCTTCTGGGCAATCTTCGCCCCTTCGATGCGCTGGATGCAGTAGGTGCATTTCTCCATGACCCCGCGCATGCGCACGGTGACCTGGGGATTCTTGACCAGCTTCAGCAGCTCCCATTCATCGTCCGGACGGATGCCCCGCCACGGATCGCGCCACCAGCGGGCGAGTTCCCATTCGCCATCCACCGTGTTGAGCAGCGGCGTGGCGAAGAACGGCCCCTTGAGTTTGTCGAGCGGGCGCTTGTTGTAATCCAGGAAATTGAAACGACGGACCTTGTACGGACAGTTGTTGGAACAATAGCGCGTTCCCACACAACGGTTGTACACCATGACATTCAGGCCTTCCTCGTCGTGAATCGTGGCATTGACGGGGCAAACGCTCTCGCACGGAGCGGCCTCGCAATGCTGGCAGAGCATCGGCTGGGTGACGACCTGCGGGTCGGCCACACCACCGGTAAAATAGCGGTCAATGCGCAGCCAGTGCATTTCGCGGCTGCGACCCACAAGGTCCTTGCCAACGATGGGCACATTGTTTTCGCTCTGGCAGGCCACCATGCAGGCCGAGCAGCCCACACAGGAATTCAGGTCAATGGACATGCCCCACGCATGCGGCGACTTGTCGCGCGGGCGGATGCCATTGGCATCAGGGATGTCCAGCGGGTTGGGATACAGCGGCATGGACCGCCCCTTGTCGTCATGGGGTCCGGGCGGCTGCTCCATGTTCATCGCGCGGGCGAAATCAGGCTGCTTGGCGTAGCCTTCCATGTTGATTTCGCGCACCACCGGCCGGCCTTCCATGCTCCAGTGACTCTGCGTGGTGGAGACGGGATACAGCGCTTTGCCAGCCACGAGGGAAAGTTTGCCACCGGAAGCAATGTACGGCGCTGTGGCGGTGCGGATGGCGTAGCCATTGAAGCCGGAACCACTCCCTACCCGACCACTTTTGGTACGGCCATAACCCAGCATCACGCCGACGGTGAAATCCGCCGCGCCGGGCTGAACCCACACCGGACCCTGGACGGAACGGCCGTTCAATTCCAGCGTAACGATCGGCACATAAGCCTTGCCGCCCTCGTCATCCTTGACCTTGAAGCCGAAGGCATCCCAGGTTTTCTTGCTGAGGAGAAAAACGTTTTCCCAAACCACCTTGGTGATGGGGTCGGGCAATTCCTGCAACCAGCCGTTGTTGTTGAACCGGCCATCATCCACCTTATAGTCGCGGTTAAAAACCACTTCCAGGCTGCCCTGCTCAGGCAGCGCCACGGGCTTGGCCTGGTTCAAAACGGCCACCACGGCCGCCCAGTTGAATCCGGCGGGCACCGGCTTGGCTGCGCTATCGGCGAGGAAACCGTCGTGCAGGAACTGCTTCCAGCCTTCGGCGGCCTGCCAGGTGGGCACAAAGGAGTTGTAGGTTTCGCGGACGATTTCGTACGGGTTGGTTTCGGGCAAACCGCCCACCCGCGCGAGAAATTCGAGTTCGGAAATGCCGTTGAACAGCGGCGCAATCAGCGGCTGCACGGAAACCAGGGTGCCATCGCTGCTGCGCAGGTCGCCCCAGGATTCCAGATAATGGGCCAGCGGCAGATGCCAGTCGGTGACGGCAAAAGTCTCGTCTTCGTAATAGCCGAGGCGCACCACGGTCTTGGCCTTGCGTTGCAGCTTGGCCCAGTCCAGTTCCACCGGCGCGTTGTACACCGGGTTGCCACCGACCATCACCAGCGTGTTCACCTGGCCGGCGTCGAGCGCGGCGGCGAGGTCGGCCAGCTTGCCCAATCCGGTCTCCGGCGATTCCTGGTAAATGACAGTCTTGCCGACATTGCCCAGCGCGTAATTGAGGGCGTTGGCGAGGAGGTGCACCGCCGGGGGTTGATGATAACCGGCCACCACCAGCGACGAACCGATGTGCGCCAGCAAATCCTGCGCGCAGGCCTCAATCCATTTGGCGTAAGGCGCTGCGGGCTTGGCCAATTGCGCCGCAGCCGTGGAAAATTCACTGCTGCCCTGACGGATGACTTCCGCCGCGAGCGCAGCCGCCACGGGAAGCACCTGACTGGCGGGCAACCGGAGCCGGTGATCGGCGTTGACGCCGGTGAGGGACATCAAACTTTCCACCACGTACAGGCGGTTGATCAGCTCCTCGTTCTTGGGCGCCTCAGGATCGGCAATCCGACGGCCGGCGGCGTAATCCCGGATGTAACGGTGATTGTCCTCTTCCGCGCCGAGAAAATCGCAATCCAGCGAAACAATGCGCTTGGCCTTTTCAAACCGATAATACGGCATCACGGGCATGCCCGTGGCCAGAGTCGCGGCATGGCGGTGAATCTCAAAATCCACCGGCTCATATACAAACCAGCGCGCCTGCGGGAACTTGGCGCTGATAAGCTTCTGCAAGCGGGCGCGCGAAGGAGAAGAACCGGCCTCCAGCAGGAAGCACAATCCGGCACCCTTGCCAGCCTCGGCCTGCTGCGAAAGCTGGCTGATGAAATCAAGGGCCGCTTCCTTGCTGGTCACGTTGCCGCCCTTGGCAAACCGGATGGCCCGGTCCGGATCATACAAGTTCAGAATGGAAGCCTGGGCAAACCGGTCCGTCCCGCCGTTGCTGTCGGGATGCATGGCATTGCCTTCCAGCTTGGTGGGACGGCCATCATCGGATTTGGCCACCAAAGGGATGGCGCCCGTGCGGGTGCCAAAACCCGTGGCGTAAAACTGCGGCACGCCGTGATAATAATTTTCCGGCTGCTTGGAAAACGGAAGAATCTTCTCCACCGGCCGGCGGCAGCCCGTGGCACCAAAGCCCACGCCCGCCAGCAGGAACGAGGCGGACATGATCTTGACGAAATGCCGGCGGCTGACGGGGTCGCTGAGTTCGCTGGCGCCCTGGGGGAACTCGCGTTCGACCCACGTCCGAAACTCGGGCGTATCGGCCAGCTCATCCAAGCCGCGCCAATATTTGGGGCCGACTTCCGGTTCGGGACAGGTTGGGGGAATGGTTTTGCTCATCGGTGACAGGCGGAGCAGCTTTGCAGCGATTGCACTTTCCAGTCATGCATGAATTTTTCACCCATGGCACGCTGGGCCTCCGGGCTGGCAGGCCGCCAGTTAAGGTCGGTAATTTTATCGGGAGGACGCAACTTGGCCGCCGGGTCGCGGTGGCAGTTCAAACAGAAGGTCATGCTTAACGGCTGCGCGTGGTGCACCTCATCCATCTTGTTGATCTGCCCGTGACACTCGTAGCAACTGATGCCGCGGTTGACATGCACGGCGTGGTTGTAATAGACGAACTCGGGCAGCTTGTGGACCTGAATCCACGGGATGGGCTTGCCGGTGGCGGCACTCTCACGCACCAAGGCCAGCCGGGGGTCATCCTTCAGCACCTGGCTGTGGCAGTTCATGCACAGGTTGGCCGCCGGGATATTTGAGTACCAGGACTTCTCCACCGCATTGTGGCAATAGCGGCAATCCAAGCCCAGCTGATCCACGTGGACGGAATGGTAAAAGGGTACGGGCTGGACCGGTTGATAACCCACGCGAGTGTACTTGGGAGTAAAGTAGTACCACACCCCGGCCGTCACCCCGCCACCCACCAGCATCACGCCAATGACGATCATCAAAGGCAACCGATTGGTCCATTTGGGAAAAATTGCTGGCATCAGTTATAAATTGTAACTACAGGTGCTTGCGCCTTGGGTATTGGCCGCCCGGGTAATCCTTTGCATCAGGCAAAATAACCGGGCAACGACTGAATACGGGCGAATAGTTAACAAGGGTGTGAAAAATCGCAAGAAATGTTTGTGAAAATTTTCACCATTTAGCTGACGTTAATATTTGCATTAGTTTTGATTGCAAAAATAACACGCCGGAGGGCGCGCCAAATGCCGTATTTTACGGGGCAAACTTGAAATTTCGGCGAGGTCACCGCCGGCGCAAAACTTCCGGTGATCCCCAGCTCAAAACAGCGTGTCACCGTTTTTGCGACAATCCAGCCTGAGGCCCGATCCGTTTTGTTCGCGAGATTCCGCCCCGTTTCCTTCCCGAATTCCGCACAAAAATCTGAGCGTAAATCCCGCCGGCTGCGCCCGCCATTTTGATGTCAGCCACTGGCCAATGGCAATCTCTCCGCCGCTGTAGGGGTTAGCAAAATTCGGCGAAACTTTTTCGCGCCGCGCACGATTATTGCTATGTAGCACTTGGAAACGTGGTTGGTAACAGGCAATTCGTGAACAATCCCGTAATTATAATATTATCATAATAACCCGCCTGTTGCTGCGTTCACACCATGTAACTTAGTGAGAACCAATAGTTATGAAAACTGCAACCTCCTCCCGGGCGGGCTTTACGCTGGTGGAAATAATGATCGTCGTGGCCATCATCGGCCTGTTGGCGGCCATTGCCATTCCGAACTTTGTGCGGGCACGTAACCGGACCCAAACCAATTCGTGCATTAACAATCTGCGCCAGATCGACGGCGCCAAACACTTATGGGCGTTGGAGAACAAGAAAGACGATTCCGATGAACCCACGGAAGACGACATTGGGAATTACCTGCGCTCCGGCCAATTTCCGCATTGTCCGTCCAGCGCGGGGGTGTACACGATCAACCCCATTTCCACGGATCCGGTGTGCAGCCTCTCTACTCTGGCAGATCCGTACAAGCATGCCCTGCCGACCCCGTAATGGAGAAAACCTTTACCCTTTAGCGAAAGAAACTTAAATTTATACAGGCCTCAGGTCATAATTCCAATTCGGGGCAATGCGGACGTTTTGCTGGCACAATTCAAACCGGTGCCTGTCTCAAAACTAGTCAGGGCTCCGATTGGGACACCTGTGCAGAACCAATACACCAAAAGAAATTCCATCATGAAACCACCGCTTTTCGGCCGTTTCCACCCGGCTGATTCGCTTGGGATTTCAAGGATAGTATCTTGGCATCATGCCTGCTAGAATGTCAGTGCGGTTTGCGCCGGACAATAAGTGAACGCCAGTTGTAATCATATAACCCGTTCGGTGCGATGTTCACGCCGCTAGACAACCGAAAGAACCGTTATGAAAGTTAAGCTGAATCGCAAGTCTGGCTTCACGCTCGTGGAAATCATGATCGTGGTGGCCATCATCGGCCTCCTGGCCGCCATCGCCATCCCGAACTTTGTTCGGGCCCGCAACACCGCCCAGAAAAACACCTGCATCAACAACCTCCGCCAGATTGACGGGGCCAAGCAGCAGTGGGCTCTGGAAAACAAGAAGAACGACACCGACAGCCCGTCCAGCACCGAAGTCGGCAATTACCTGAAGAACAACCGTTTCCCTACCTGCCCGTCCAGCGGCAATTACACCGTCAACGCGGTGAACACCGACCCGACCTGCAGCAAGACGGCGGAAGGCCACATCCTGCCTTCCTCGTAGTCCTGACGCTTCCTTACTCAAAGCGCCCGGAGCTGATTCGCTCCGGGCGTTTTTTGTTTCTCCCCTCATTAATGCCATTCACGGCCGCCCCCCCCCCGCCAGTAAGTGTGCCAAACCTGTGTACACACCCAAGGCACCTAAACTTCAAATCAACGCTATTTATCCCATTTATTCAGCGGATTCCGCATATGATATCCGGAAATGCATCTTGGCATTCTGTCTGCTTGATTTCTA
>DATJIU010000004.1:0-14793 GCA_035492855.1 Dongiaceae bacterium
GGTGGTGAGCACCGTCTTGTGGCCGGTCACCAAGGCCTTTGAATACCAGGTCACCGGCACCCTCGGCAACCCGCAGACCGAACCGCTCTACATCCCCAAGCCGTTAATGATCCCGCTGCACCCCATCCAGAGCCTCAAGGACTTGATATTGGAGAAACCGGCTGACACCAACGCGCCGCCCAAATTCATGACGTTGCCACCTGCCGGAGATCCGGGACCGTGAGCTGCCCTCCCGGACCGCCCCAGCGCTACGCCAGACCTCATCATGTGGGATGACTCGAAGCTTCCGTCGTTGCCCCGCGCTGCGGATGGGGGCCATCCGCGGTCCAAGGAAATTGCCGCCTGACCCGCAGGGTCAGAACATGGGTAGCCGGGGGTGCAACCCTCGGTCGGTGTGCGAATGAAGCCCGACCCCAGCGGGGTCGTACCCGACATCCACAAAAATCAGAGTGACAGCCGGATAGGGGTTCGGGTAATGTTTTGCCTACAACCCAAATCACTCCTATGCCTCCGTTTGTTGCCCGTTACGTGCCGCTGGCCTTGAGCCTGGCGCTGCTGCCCTCGCTGCAAGCCCAGATGCTGGGTACAAATATGCCGCCCGAGAACCCGGCGGCTTCCTACGTCTCCCAGGCTGAGTTGAAGCTGCCGGCCGTGTCCCAAATCAATGGCAAGCTGGATTACGCTGGCGGCAAAATGAATTCCGCTGAGGGCCACAACTTCAACGGAAGCGTTTCGGTCCCGGTGGGAAAAGCCTTCGGGTTTCAAGCCGACGCCCTTTACAGCTCGATTGATCACGAGGATTTTTACGGCGGCGGCGGACATTTTTTCTGGCGGCGGCCGGATTTGGGCCTGGTCGGCATCGCCGGGGGCTACCTGCAACGCGATGGCGTGGATACCTTCCAGGTCGGCGTCGAAGCCGAATACTATCTCGGCCGCTTCACCTTCGGTGGTTTCGCCGGGGTGGGGGGCATCAGCTACGCCAATGCCGCGCCGTTCATTGATACCAACCCCACCCGGTTCGTGGGGCGCGTGTCGCTGAACTACTATCCGGTGGACAATGTCAGGGTGGGAGTTTCCGGGGAGACGGCCTATGAGGACGAGTTGGTCAAAGGCGAGGTGGAATGGCAAATCCCCGTTCGCGGCGTGGCTTTGACGGCTGAAGTGGCCGCCGGCGATCATGGCTACGACCATTGGCTGCTGGGTGTCCGCTATTATTTCGGCGGCAACAAAACCCTGCGGGACCGCCAGCGTCAGGACGATCCGCCCGGCCTGATGCCGCAGATTCTGCAAGGGCTGGGACTGTACGGCGCCGAGTTCAACCGCAAGGGCGAAGCTTACCTCGCCGCGAACCCCGGTGCCGGCAGCCTGGACGGCGGGGGGAGTTATGGTTTCGTGCTCACCGGTTTGTCTCCTCCTTCGGCTCCGGAACCGCCGCTAGTCTATCCTTTGCCGTATCCCGGGAATTCAGGATCTTCAGGCGTCATCATTGCGATGCCGCACCCTTGACGCCGGCAAATTGATCCGGTGTGTTTGGTTTCAATCTGAAAATAGCCCAGCACTTTAGCGCTGGGACGGGCGCGCCAATGTAAATAGTCCCGGCAGGGACGGCAGAATTTTCTTTCGTCCCTCCGGGACTTGATTCAGTCCGGACGCTGCCCAGCGCTAAAGCACTGGGCTATTATCACAAGGCAGATGCCCGGCCCTTTCGCTGAAAATAGCCCAGCACTTCAGTGCTGGGAGGGGCGCGCCAATAACAAAAGTCCCGTCAGGGACGGCAGAAATATCTTTCGTCCCGAGCGGGATTTGGCTGATTTGGCTCATTGCGGCTGCGGCCCAGCGCCAAAGTGCTGGGCCATTCTCAAAAAGACAAATCATCCACCACCATTTTTCTTCGCCGGGCATTTTCCCAGTTGAGTTTGGCTTCCGGGACCTTATGCTCTGGCCATGCGCTGGTCATTCACTTTGCTGCTTTCCCTGATGTGCCTGGTTGCGAGCGCGGCCGCCGCGGAAACCACCGGTCGCGTCATCAAGGTGCTGCCGCAATATCTCGACCTCGAAGGGCGCAATTCCACCACGCCCAGCCTCTATGACCGCGATGCCTACCAGGCGTTTCTCCGCACCCATCCCGACCAGCGTTCCGGCCTGCAATTTTGCGTGCAGTGGAAGGCCCACGACGTCTCCGGGCCGTTGAAGCTGCGCGTCGAGGCCCGGGGCAGTGTGTTGGGCGACAAAGGCAAGCCGCTGACCTGGGAAGTCGCCGTCACCCGCAAAGGTTGGTTCAGCCAGTGGACCAAGCTGGAGGTCACCGGCGATGCCTACAAAGAACTGGGCGACCTCATCGCCTGGCGCGCGACCTTGTGGGACGGCGACCGGCTGCTGGGCGAGCAAAAGTCCTACCTATGGTAAGGCCGCCGGCCCATTTCTTCCTGCTCCTCGGCCTGTGGTTCTGTCTCCTGCCGGCCCCCACCGTGGGGGCGAAAGACTGGCGCGCCTATGAAGTCGGCGATGTCGCGCTCGAAGACATCGTCACGCCCGTGGACCTCAAGGTCACCAATCCCGCCGCCACGGAGCAGATGCGGTCACAGACGGCGGACCAGGTGCCGGTGGTGTTCCAGTTCGATCCCCAGGCGGGCGACACCGCCGTGGCGTTGTTCCGCGCCAGCTTTGCCGCCACCAAAAAAGATTTTCTCACCGGGCTCGAACAAACCCTCTCCCGCCGCCAGGTGGATGCCCGCACCGTGGCGTCGCTGCCATTTCGGCAGTACCTGGTCAATTTCCTGGGCCGCAACAACCGCTTTCCTGCCGATGCCAGTTTGTTGATCGTCTGGGCCACCGGCGCGTCCGATGCCGCCATCCAAAACCGGCTCGCGGGCAAATTGCAGGATGTTTCCAGCCATTACATCCGGCCGGATGAACTCGCGGCCGAGGTCAATTCCGGCGGCACCGTGCGCATCATCGGCGCCGTGGCGGATGGTGGCGATACCGCGCGGCCCACCAGCCAGGAGCTGCCCCGCGCGCAACTCTGGACCCTGCAAAAGGCCCGCACCGAACTGCAGGCCGGTTTCGGCAAGGACGAGGCGGAGGCGGCGGAATACCTGTCCCGCTTCCTGAGCGTGAACTGCGTGCCCGATGTGGCCCTGACCCGCGAGGCGCGCACCGTGCAAACCGCCAGCGTCGCTGCCGTGGAGCATTACGTGGTTGGCGATGTGCTGGTGCAGCGTGGGGAGCGCATCACTCCCAAAGCTTACGCCGCGCTGGCGACCTTGCAACGCCAGTTGGCCGGCACCAAAAAACCTTTGGTCAGCATCAACTGGGCGGCCACCGCTCCCGCCGGCGTGATGGCCGTGGCGGGACTGCTGGCCTGGTTCATGGTGCGCCGCCAACAAAACGCGCCGGTGCCGGTGGAATCGGCTGGCAGCATGGCCGTGACCCCGACCCTGACCGCGCTGCCGGAAGCAACGTCCGCTTCACTGGCGTTGACCGGAACACCGGGAGATTTGGTGGTCAACCCCCAGGGCCTGACGGCGCAGGAATGGCAGCGGCGGGCATTGGCGGCGGAAGCGCGGGCCGAACAGGCCACCCGCATGGTGCGCACCGGCTTGCTCTCCCAACTGGCGCGGTTTCTCACCACCGATTTGATGCGGAAGTTGCTGAACCAGCGGGCCGGCCTGATTGCCACGCAGAACACCGCCACCACCGAGGTGGCGGCCCTGGCAGAGCGGCTGGAAAAACTGGAAACGCCGGAGGCGAACTGGCGCGAATATTACGAGCACCGGATTGCCGAGCTGGAAAAGCAAATGGCAGTGAAAGACGAACTCAACCGCCAGATGATCCAGACCCAAATCGAAGCCGCCCGCCGGCAGATGGAAGAGAACCGTCCGGCGCCCCCGCGCCCGCCCGAGGTCGATGTCTCCCGCCCCCGCCAGGGGTGGAATTAGAAGCCGCGACGCCGGGTCAGGTGACCCGGCCTACAACGCTGCTCCCGCAATGTAGGCCGCGTGCCCCCACGCGGCGACTCGTATCGGCGGTGGAGCGCCGCGACACCCTAATCAATGCTGCCGGAGGTTAAATCAGGGCGTCGCGGCGCTCCGCCCTCCGAATTATGGGCCTTCAGCCCTGGCATGAAAAAAGATTACCGAGGGCCGTGGGATCATCCGCGGCCCAAAGAAATCGCGGTTGCTGACCCATAGGGTCAGAATACGAATAGCCGCAGGTGCAACCTGCGGTGAACGTGGGAATGCGTCCCGACCCCAACGGGGTCGTACCCGGAACCCTTAGTTGCATTTTGGCCGACCCAATGGTGTGATCCCTAGCAAGGTCGGAGAATTTGTCGCAGCCGACCGGAGGTTGTACCCCGGCTTTTCGGATTGTTGCCCTTCAGGCAGCGAGCGGTCGGAGTTCAGTGCGCTACTGTGAAAAGCGGCCGAAATGGCCCCCCGTTACAGCTGCTCGCTTATTGGTTCTTCCAAGAGCCGCCGGTGAAATATCCAACGTACTCCGATAATCTCAGTGGTATTGCACAACTTGAACGGCAAGAAGATGCAATTGAGTTCAGGACCTACCCGTTCTCCCCCTTGTGAATAGTTAATCAGTGAGTAGCCAAAACCTTGATAGATGACCGTGCCGCCATCCCGTAACATGCCTTCATTCCGACTGAAAGCAGGTTGCCGGCTGAAGCGCGCCAGCGTAAGGTCAGCCAACCCCAGCACCAGCGGCGTGCTCAATAAAAACGTGACAACGAGCACGCCCGTGACCTGCCATTTGGGAAACCGTCTCCAGGCTGGTAAAACGAGTTTGGCGGCATAGGCCACCACCGAGGGAAGCGCAAACGGTATGAGCCCGGTAACTACATCAAAGGGATCGCCCACGGGTTGTAAGACCAGCCAATAGACCAGGCAGCAGCCAAACCATAACGCCGACATGCCCACCAGCAGGCCGGGCCAACGGAACTTCCGGGCCAGCCAAAAGGGAATGGCCAGCCATGCTATCAGATACAGATTTGCCGTGTTCATGGGGTTGGGTTTTCACTCGTTCAATCCCGCTGTTCGCCCGCCCCGCTGTCGTCGTTGTGCCAGCGCCACCCGCTTACCGGGTTGGGGTTTGAGCGGACACGGAATATTCCACCGTGACCGCGGCATTGCCGACGATTTCGCCAAACAGGGTGGCTCCCGGATCCGCCGGGGCCTTGGCGGGTCCGCCGGTCCTCGCAACGGATCCGGGATATTCCCGCAGGGTGTAGGAGTCCTGGGTGGCGGCGTCCGTGGTTGGCGCGACGAGGGAAACCTGGCCTTCCCGGAAATTGATGGGCGTCAGTCTTACTTGCAGTTTCTGTTCGTAAATCAATTTTAGCTTCCCAACTTTTTCGAGGGCTTGGGCCATGACTTGTTCCTTCAGTTTGTCTTTGTCGGAATGCTGAAACTCAATGCCGCTATAGCGTACTTCACCCAGGGAATCCACCAGGCGGGCGACGCTCTGAAATTCCTTTTCCGTGTGGGTGGTAACCTTGACGATATTGTCCACGCGATAACTTTTGGCTTTGTCGCCGAAAAACCCGTATTGCGGGGTGGAGGAGAATTTTGAGGGTTGAATCTGGGTTTCGGCAAAACCCTGGGATTTGAGGTTACTGATGATTTCTGTCCGCAGTTCCTGGTTTCGGGTGAGCGCGTCCGCCAAGGATCTGTTTTCCGTGACGACCTGGAGCGAAATCAGCGCCTCGTCAGCCGGAACCCGGAGTTCCGCCTGGGCGGTGATTTGAGTGGTCTTGGGCAGGGTGGCGAGATAGGCGGACAATTCTTCGGGTGAACCTTTCAGTTCCGGAGCCGCCTGAAGCAGGGGAACGCACAAGCCAAGCACAAGAGGGATAAACAGTCGTTTCATAGTTTGAATGTATTTGGATGATGTTGGGCCGTTGAGGTGTTTGACGAAAATGCCGACAAAATGCTCCCGGACCTGGTGACGGATTGCTGGCCTACGGGTTGCGCTCGTCCCGCGCGCAACCCGACGGCGTGGCAATTGCCGGACCGCTCAATTTCTGCTTCTGATTGAGGCGCGAAATGACTGGATTCCCGCCAATAACCCCAAGATGGATCCCGGGAGGTTGCGCCAATCAAAACCAATGCCGAGTAAAACTTGGGTGCCCGGCGGTGGCGGAAATAACAATGCCATCCCGATCCCAACCACGATGGCGACGACAAACCAAACCAACACGAAACCGATGGCTCCAACAATATAGCGCAGGCATTTCATGCGGATAATGCTGCATATTTACTTGATACTTAAGATTTCTGTCAACGCTTCCCCAGTTCCTAAAGAGGTGGGCAATGTTCAGTCCGCACATCGTACCTGCACCGCTCCACCAAACCCGGTGTTGTAAAATTCTCCGGTGCTGTCGTCGTGACCCTGCGCTGCGGATGGGGACTATCCGCGGTCCAAAGAAATCGCGGTTGCTGACCCCGCAGGGGCAATCCGCCGGCCTCACGCGGCGTGGGCGTGGACTTTTTCCTGGGTCTTGAGGGCTTGCTCGTAGCAGGCCAGGGCTTCGTCGTACCGTTCCATGCGGTTGAATACCCCGCCTTTGTAGAGGTAGGCGATGGTCACGGTCTTGTCCACTTCAATGGCGCGGTCGTAGCAGGCGATGGCTTCGTTGAGCTTGGAGATTTTTTCCAGCGCCGCACCTTTCTTGATCAGGGCTTCGGTGTGGACGGGGTCGAGGGCGAGGGCCTGGTCGAAGCATTTCACGGCGGCTTCCACGTCGTCGCGGTTTAAGAGGGCCTGGCCCTTGGCGAGCAAGTCATCCACGGTGTTCGGCTGCGTGGGCAGTTTCTCGATGGGGGTCGGTGCGGTGGTGGCGGGGCTGGCGGCGGATTCGATGGACAGGGTGGCCGGGGTGGGGGCGGGAGCGGATGCGGCAGCCAGTTGCCGGTTTTCTTCAAAGGCGCGGATGGTTTTTTCGAGCCGGCTGATGGTTTCGAGCAGTTGCGGATTCGGTCCGGCGGGGGCGTCGCTCAGCACCTGCGGTTCGGCGTGGTGGAGGGCAAATGCCGGTGGCGCGGTCATGGCCTTGGAGAAGACTTCGGTGAAGCGGTTCATGGTGCGCCATTGCAGGAAGGAGGCGAGGAGCATGACGGCAAAGCCCACGGCGGCCAGGATGCCGGCGACCACCAGCATGAGGTGGTTGGAGGCTTGCATGGCCTGGAGTTCGTTGGTGCGCGATTCGCCGAGCGATTTCTCAATCTGCCCGAGGCGTTCGGCGAGGGCCAGGGTGTTGCGGGCGGCGACGTCTTCGGCGTCCTGCCGGCTGCGTTCCACGGCGAGTTGGGTGGCATGTAACTGTTCCTGCACTTGCAAATAGGCGCGGAGCACGTCCTGGGTGGAGGTGGCGGTGGCCGGGGCAGGGGACGTGGCAGCGGGCGTCACGCTGGCGGCGGGAGTTTCGGGGTCGGGCATGAGGTCCGCGCGCGGGGAGGCATCGGGCGCGGCGGGCAGCCGGGGGGCCAACAGCAGCAGCCCCGCGAGCAGCGCGAGTGCCGCAGCCGGGAGGCCGAAAGCAGGATTCGCCGGAATTCTAATCATGCATCACCTGGGTAGAGCTTGAAAAGATGTGCGCAGCTTGTCAAGAACCCGCCGGGGAATTGTTGGGGTGGGGTATATTCCCCGCTTGCATTGGCCGGGCTGCGGGCGCACATTGCGCCAACTGAACAAAAGGAAGGTTTATGTCGCTCGAATTTGCGCTGCAAAAATTCCCGAAGGAAATCAAGCTGAAGGATGGTTTGAAGTGCCGGGTGCGGCCGTTGCGCCGGGACGACGAAAAGGAGTTCCACCGGTTCTTCCTCGCCATCCCGGAAACGGAACGCATGTTCATCAAGCACCGGGTCGGCGATCCGGAGGTCATCCGCAATTGGTGTCAGAGCATTGACCTGGGCCGCAACCTGCCGTTGCTCGCGCTGGCCAATGGCGAGATCGTGGCGGACGCCACGTTGCACCAGCAGCTCGGCGGTTGGCGCCGGCACATCGGGCGGGTGAGCGTGCTGGTGCATCCCAACTTTCGTAATCGCGGCCTGGCCCGCGCCTTGGTGGCGGAGATCCTGCAAATTGCCCGGCAGAATGGCCTGGAAAAGGTGGAGGCGGAATTCATCGGCGAGCAGGAGGCGGCGCTCAAGACGTTTGCCTTCCTCGGCTTCAGCCAGTTGTTGCGCCTGGAGGACTACGTCAAGGACATGCAGGCCATCTCGCATGACTACGTGCTAATGGGCTTGGACATGAAGACGGACGAGGAATACGCCGGCATGGGTTAAAGATGACCCCAGAGGTTTGCCCCAACTGCGGCGCGGAAGTCCCCGCCGGCGCCCGGGTATGTCCGGAATGTGGCGCGGATGAGACTACCGGCTGGTCCGAAACCGCCGGCAACGAAGCGCTCGGCATCCCGGACGACAACTTCGACTACAACGATTTCGTCCGCCGCGAGTTCGGCGGGGAAAAGGTTAAGCCGCGCGGATTGCATTGGATGTGGTGGGTGACGGCGTTGCTGTTGCTGGTGGCGTTTGCCATCTACGGATTACTTTGATATTCAGCTAGTTGTAATTGTTTTTGCTTCTGCGGCTTCAAGATCCGATTCGTTCCCCGGCTGTTATAGACCCGCACCGCTTTCAACACTCTTAAACCTTTTTTCGGGAAAACTTTTTCACCGCGCCGGATCCGGGTTTTTGAATGTGGTGAATAACTCCGGCGATGCGCGGGCGGTGCCCTGGTTTTACGGGGGAATAATCAATTTTGTGGGAGCGGCGTGGCAGCATTGCGGTTAATAACCCGGTTAATATCAATTGATTGTTGGCTGCGGAAAATCTGGTAGTGTGGCTACAGTTCATTGAAAGAACTGAGAGGGCCGGAGCGGACGAAAGAAAGTTCCGGACATCTCGGAGATAATCCCAGGCGACTGGGGAAAGGTTGGATCAGGCTGGTTGGTCCAACCCCTCTTGAAGCGGATCGCGAGATCCGGGCGGAGGCAGAATTCACCGGCTCCTCTGGCAGTGTTCGCGCACTGCCAGTAACGCGAAACAGGAGTTGAGCGGCGAGGGATGTGCAGAAACCATTCCGAGCCGAGTCAAGTAGTCCGGGCAGGTTTCGAGCCCGGCCGAATCGCAGTTACCCCGAGGGTACACGGTTGCTACTGTGCGCCAGCACGGAACGAACGACTCTGGCGGTTATCCGCGAGGAGATCCGCCAAAGGAAAGACGCCGAAAGGCGGGACAAAGTGAGCGTTCGGGCCGGGAAGACCACGCGGCCAAGGCAAGGCTCGTGAAAAACTTCCGAAGCGCCAGCGATGCTAAAAACAGCACCGCCGGCTTGTGAGCAAAAGGCAACCTGAGAGGTAAGAGGTCAGACCCGTGGCACGGGGTCAACGCATCGCCAACCGCGATGGCCGTCCTCGTGCAACCGGTGCAGACGTGGAACCAAAATCGCAAACGTGTCTGCACCTGGTTCGTCGGTCGGCGTCCGCAAACGCCAGCCGAAGCGAGCCCAGAGGCCTCACTCAATAATTCAGCCGCCGTGAGGCGCTGAACGGCCCTGCTATGAGGCCGGAAACTCCGCTTGCCGTGGAGAATGGCGTCGGGAAGCTGGCAGCCAATGGGCGCCAAATGCCAGCCCGGGAAAGAGAGCGTGGCGAACTCCCATCCCCCAATTTGTCCCTGTCTGACCGCAAGGTCGGGCAGGGACACTTTGTTTTATGACCCGCTGCCCTGCTTTCGCGCCATTGACACGCCGCCGCCGCCCGTTATATTGCCCGCCCTTTATGAACAAGAATCCGCATGTAGCCGTCGTCGGCGCTACGGGTGCCGTCGGCATCGAAATGATCAAAACGCTGGAAAAGCGCAATTTTCCGGTGGGCAAGCTGACTTTGCTCGCTTCCGCCCGTTCCGTGGGCAAGACCCTCAAATTCAAGGGCCAGACCATCACCGTGGCGGAGCTCACCACGGATTCGTTCAAAGGCATTGATATCGCCCTGTTCAGCGCGGGCGGCAGCATTTCCAAGGAATTCGCGCCCATCGCCGCTGCCGCCGGTTGCGTGGTGGTGGACAATTCCAGCGCCTTCCGGCAGGACCCCAACGTCCCGCTGGTCGTGCCGGAGATCAACGCCGCCGATGTCGCCCAGCACAAGGGTATCATCGCCAACCCCAACTGCACCACGGCCATCACGCTCATGGCGTTGTATCCGTTGCACCAGGCGTTCGGGGTGAAGCGCATCTTTGCCTCCAGCTACCAGGCTGTTTCCGGTACCGGCGCCAAGGCCATTGAGGAACTGGAACGCCAGGTGGGGCAGGTGGTCCACCAGCAACCGGTCACCAAGGAAGTGTATCCCCACCAGATCGCCTTCAACGTGTTGCCGCACGTGGATTCGTTTTTGCCCTCCGGCTATACCAAGGAGGAAATGAAGATGGAGAACGAAGGCCGCAAGATCATGCACCACCCGGCGTTTCGCGCCAGCGTCACATGCGTGCGCGTGCCGGTGTACCGGTCGCATTCCATTGCCGTCAGCGCGGAATTTGAAAAGCCCGTTACCGTGGCCGCCGCGCGTGAAGTGCTTGGCAAAGCTCCGGGCCTGGACCTCGTGGATGAGCCGGAAAACAAGAAGTACCCCATGCCGCTCTTCACCTCGGAGAAATACAACTGCGAAGTTGGCCGCATCCGCCTGGACTGCGCCTTGGACAACGGCCTGTGCTTCTGGGTCAGTGGCGACCAGTTGCTCAAGGGCGCCGCACTCAACGCCGTGCAAATCGCCGAAGTGCTGGTGAAGTAACCGGCAGCCAGTTGGAAATCTCACAGGATGGGCTTCGTGCCCGTCCTTTCTTTCTTGTCGGGGTTGCTTCCGGACCTTGGAATCCGGTATAAGGCCGCATGTCTGAAACCAAATCCGGGGCGACCGGCACAGCGGAATGGTTCACGCCGGGGCGCTTCGCCGGTTTGCTGGCGGCGTTGGTGTTTGTGGCCTATCCCCAGATTTTCCTGGGGTTGCAGACCTTCATCTACCGGGATTTCTGTTTCTATTCCTACCCGCTGGCTTTCCATCTGCGGGAGAGTTTCTGGCATGGGCAAATTCCCTTGTGGGATCCGCTGAGCTATTGTGGCGCGCCGTTTCTGGCCCAATGGAACACGCAGGTGCTGTATCCACCGGCCCTGTTTTACCTGGTGTTTCCGCTGACGTGGTCGCTGCCGGTCTTTTGTCTGGGCCATTTATACCTGGGCGGCCTCGGCATGTATTTTTTGATGCGCCGCTGGACGGGCAACAACTTCGCGGCGGCGTTTGCGGGCATCATTTTCGCCTTCAACGGCCTGACGTTGAACTGCCTGGTCTGGCCCGCTTTTATTCCCGGATTTGCCTGGATGCCGTGGTTGCTGCTGTGCCTGGAGCGGGCCTGGCGCGAGGGCGGCCGCATGGTGGTGCTGGCAGCGGCGGTCGGCGCGTTGCAAATGTTGTCCGGGGCGGTGGAGGCCATCCTGATGACGTGGGTGCTGGCCGGGACGCTGGGCTTGCTGGCTTTGGTGGGCGGAGAAACGCCGCGCGGGCGATTGATACTCCGCAGCGCCGTGGTAGGGCTGCTGATCACCGGCCTCTGCGCCGCGCAACTCCTGCCGTTTCTGGATTTGCTGGCCCATTCCCAACGGCATTCCGGTTTTGACCCTTCGCTCTGGCCCATGCCGTTCACCGGTTGGGGCAATTTTCTGGTGCCCCTTTTCCATTGCCATCGTGGATATCACGACGTGTTCACCCAGGCCACCCAGGGCTGGGTGAATGGCTATTACTCGGGGGTAGCCACGGTGGCGCTGGCTTTCTGGACGCTGGGCCGCGTGCGGTCGGCGCGGGTGTGGCTTTTCGGCTTATTGGTGGGGTTCTGTTTGCTCCTCGCCCTGGGCAATGCCACGCCGGTTTACTCTTGGTCACAGGCGCATCTCCCCATCATCGGGTTCATGCGCTTCCCGATCAAATTCGTCATTCTGCCGGTGTTCGTGCTGCCGATGTTGGCGGCGTATGCGGTGGCCGCACCCCTGAATCCAGCGGGAGCTGGCCCAGGCCGCACCCGGTGGTCGTGGCTGGCGGCGGCGCTGATAACGGGGACACTGACGGTTGTGGTTTTGTGGTGGGGTTACCACCGCCCCCAGTCGGGCGATGAAGTTCCAGCCACGCTTGTAAACGGTGTAACCCGGCTCGCGTTTTTCGCTGCCATCATGACCGGGCTTTGGTTTGCTCCAAAAGTGGCCGCAGGGAAGCGCCGGGCGCTGCTTCAGGTTTTGATATTGGTGTTGGCGTGGCTGGACGTGTTCCACTGTGCGCCGCTGCCGCAAACCGTCACGCCCGGTATCTACCAGCCGGACGCCCCGCGCTCACTGCCCTTGCCGCGGTTTGGCGTGTCACGCGCGCTCATTACCCATCCGGCGGTCTATGATTTCAGCCATAATTTCATGGCGGACGTGGCCGACGATTACGTGAGCCGCCGGTTTGCCTTGTTCAGCAACTGCAACCTGCTCGACCACTTGGCCAAGGTGGACGGCTTTTTCCCGCTGCAAATCAAGCAGGGCGGCGAGTTGCAGCAATGTCTCTATGGCGAAAATTCGCCGGACCCGCTACCCGATCCTTTGCTGGATTTTCTGGGCGTTTCGCAAATCACGATGGAAACCAACCGGTTCGACTGGCAGGCGCGAACGGGCTTCATGCCCCTGCTGAGCAGCGGTCAGCGCCCGGTGTTTGCATCCGACACCAATGTGTTCGCGGCGCTGATGGCCACCAATTTTACGCCCCGTCGCACCGTCTATCTGCCGCCGGAGGTGCAACCGTTCGTCACCGCCACCAACGGCATGGTTGCGCGCATCACCGCGCCGCAATATGCGGCGCAGCGGATCCAGGCGCAAGTGCAGGCCGATGGCCCGGCGCTCATCGTCATTGCCCAGTCCTACTACCATCTCTGGCACGCCTACGTGGACGGCCAAGCAGTGCCGTTGTGGCGGGCCAACGCGGCGTTTCAGGCGGTGCAAGTCCCCGCCGGCAACCATGAGTTAAAGCTGATCTATGAGGACCACCGTTTCTGGCTGGGCGTGGGCATCTCGCTGGCTACCCTGTTGGGTTGTTTGCTAGGACTCTGGTGGTGGTGGCCCCGGTCTTAGCGACCGCCTTCGGTGGCTACGTCTTTCACGTCCCGCCGCCGCTGTTGCCGCGGATCCCGGCGACATCAAAACATATTTCTTCATAATGCCAGACGAGAAGTTCATGCGGTTGGGTGGTAGAACGGATAATCTGTGTAGCCTTTTTCCGAGCCGCCGTAAAACGTCTGGCGGTCGTAAGGATTCAGCGGCGCATTTTTCGCGAAGCGTTCCACCAAATCAGGATTGGCGATGAACTGGCGTCCCCAGGCGACGGCATCGGCTGCGCCGCTTTGCACCGCTTCTGTTCCGCTGGTCAACGTGTGCCCGCCGGCGGAAATCAATCTCGTGGCGCCAGTGATTAACGGTTTGAAATTCCGTGAATTAAGCGTCGCATCAAATTGTGCGGCTTCGGCGTTGCCCGCGACGCGCGGTTCAATCAGGTGAATGTAGGCGAGTTGAAACCGGTTCAATTCGCGGATGACATGCGCGTAGGTGCCGAAACGGTCGGTATGCGCGATGCCATCGCCAGCATTAGCGGGCGAAAAGCGAATGCCCACGCGGCTTCCTTGCCACACCGAGGCCACCGCTTCGGTAACTTCGAGGGTCAACCGCGCCCGATTCGCCACACTGCCGCCGTATTTATCCGTCCGCACGTTTGCGTGGTCGGACAAAAATTGTTCGAGCAGATAACCGTTGGCCGCGTGGATTTCCACACCGTCAAAGCCGGCAATTTTGGCCAGTTCTGCGGCGCGCCTGTGTTCCTCAATGATGCCGGCAATCTCGCTCGTTTCCAGTGCGCGAGGCACGGGACAATCTTTTAACACCCCCGGCGCGACGGGCGACTTCCCATTGCTGGAAATGGCGCTGGGTGCCACCGGCAATTCATCATTGGGTTGAAAATCGTTATGCGACATCCGGCCGGCGTGAAACAGTTGCAGAAATATTGTTCCGCCCGCGGCATGCACGGCGCTCGTCACGAACTTCCAACCGTCGGCCTGGGCAGACGTATGAATGCCCGGCATGTGAAAATAGCCGTGTCCGCGCGGCGAGACCGGCGTGGCCTCGGTGATGATCAGGCCGGCGGACGCGCGCTGGCGATAATAAGTCGCATTGAGTTCCCACGGAATGTTGCCGGGCATTTTTGCCCGCATCCGCGTGGTGGGGGCCATGACGATGCGGTTGCGCAGGCTGACAGCGCCAAGCTCCAACGGGGTGAAAAGGGTGTTGGTTTTCATAGTATGGGATTTTTTATTTATGTTAGGCAGTGACGTTTTCGAGTTCGTGGACAAGTTTCAAAACTTCCAACGGTTCCGAGCGGTGCGTGTAATCAGCTTCGACGTGCGCATAAGCAATGGTGTGGTCAACCCGAATGACGAATGTCGCCGGCAGGGGCAACCCTTTGGCGCCTTCCACGCCGTTCGAGTATTCCAGCAGAACCTCAAAGTCCGCGTAGAGATCGAGCAATGCCTTGGGCAATTCAAATGCCACGCCGAATGCGCGCGCTGTGTTTAGGCCGACATCGCTCAAAACGGGAAACTCGAGTTTGCCATTCTCACGTGTCGTCAAAGATTGATCGGGCAACTGCGGTGAAATGACCATTACCTGCGCGCCCGCCGCCTTGAAGTCCGCGAGTGATTCTTGAAAGCCGCGCAAATGGAT
>DATJIU010000005.1:0-13852 GCA_035492855.1 Dongiaceae bacterium
GCGGGCAAGGGGATGTACAAGTTGGAGCCGGTGGTGGCGGATGGCGGCGAACTAATTATCTACGCGCCGCACGTGACGGAGATTTCCGTGACGCATGGCCGCATCATCGAGGAGATTGGCTATCACTGCCGCGATTATTTCCTGACGCAGTGGGAGCAATTCCAGCATTACCCGTGGGGGGTGCTGGCGCACAGCACGCACGTGCGGGGCCTGGGCCGGATGGAAAATGGCGTGGAGCATTGCCGCATCCGGGTGACCCTGGCCACGGGCATTCCGGAGGCGGTCTGCCAAAAAATCAACCTGGGTTATCGCGACCCGCGGAGCCTCCGGCTGGAAGACTATGCCAACCGTGAGGCCGAAGGGGTGTTGCTGGTGCGCAAGGCGGGCGAGATGCTTTACCACCTGAAGCAACCGCCGAAATGGGCCGGGGGAAGCGGGGCTGAAGCCTGATGCTGTTGGGTTTGCCGACAGGTCGTTCATCAATTTAACTCCCCACGGGGCGCGGCTTCATTATGATTGCCGCCAGTCCGGGCCAGCCGGGCTACGCCGAAAAATGGCTCAAAAAAAGTTGTGCTGGTGGAAGGTTTAGGGGAATACTTCGAGCCTCGACATGTAGCGAACATTATGCGAACCGACGTGCTGTATCGAATTAATGTTTGCCGGCCCCACGGGGTCGGCGCATTAAACGCACTACTGCCGCTGGCGCCACCGGCTGCCGCCCGAGGTGGCTTGTTCTTGAATTTCCCGACCGAACTTTTCCCATCTCCAAAGTAAAAACCGGGCGGACTCTGAATGCGAGTTCGCCGTCTCCCGCGCCAAACCAAATCATGAAACCACTCCGTATCTTGACCCCCTTGCAATCGTTGCTGGCCGTGGCCGGTGTCGCGCTGGCGTGCCAGCAGGCGCCCGCGGCGGAAACGCATCTGTCGGACTACATCCGCCCGCTGGTCGGCGGCCAGGGCGAGGGCAACACCTATCCCGGGCCCGCCGCGCCGTTTGGCATGATCCAACTGAGCCCGGATACCGACCGCGATCTGTGGGACACCGCCTCGGGTTACGAATACTCGGACACGTCCATCATGGGTTTCAGCCTGACACACCTGTCCGGCACGGGCATTCCTGACTTGGGCGATTTCCTGTTCATGCCCCAGATTGGCGAGCCGAAGCTGGTGGTGGGACCGAAGGACAATCCGGATGCCGGCTACCGCTCCCGTTACGCGCACGACCAGGAAACCGCCGTGGCCGGTTATTACAAGGTCAAGCTGCTGGACAGCGGGGTGACGGTGGAACTCACCGCCTCCCAACGCGCTGGCATGATGCGGTTCACCTTCCCGGCCAGCGACCAGGCGAGCATCATGACCGACCTGCAACATTTCCTGAGCGGCGAACGCTTCAAGCTCATCTGGTCGCACGTGCGCGTGGAAAACTCCACGACGGTCACCGGCTTCCACCTGATCAACGGCTGGGCCAAGGAACGTTACCTGTATTACGCGGCCCGCTATTCCCGGCCGTTCGACAGCTACCGCATCATGAGCAATGGCAAGGAAGTGCGCTATGACAGCTTCAAGAACTACCGCTTCCGCAGCCGCAACGAGGCCGCCGGCACCAACCTGCAATTTCTCGCCGAATACAAGACCAAACCGGGTGACGTGATTCTGGTGAAGGTGGCGGTTTCCGCCGTGAGCGCCGCCAACGCGCTGGCCAATCTGGACGCGGACATTCCCGACTGGGATTTTGAAGGCGTTCGCGCCGCCACCGTGTCCAAGTGGGACAAGGAACTGAGCCGGATCCAAATCGAAGGTTCGCAGGAGGAGAAGGAGACGTTCTACACGGCCATGTACCACTGCTTCCAGGCGCCGAACCTCTATGAAGACGTGAATGGCGAGTACCGCGGGTTGGACTCCAATATTCACGAAGCCAAGAAATTCACCAACTACACCATTTTCTCGCTGTGGGACACCTACCGCGCCACGCATCCGCTGTTCACGCTCATCCAGTCCGAGCGGGACTCGGACATGATCCAGTCGTTGCTGGCGCACTACGACCAGAGCGTGGATCATCTGTTGCCGATGTGGTCGCTGCAAGGCAATGAAACCTGGTGCATGATTGGTTATCATGCCGTTCCCGTAATCGTGGACGGCTTCCTCAAAAACGTGAAGGGCTTCGACAAGGAACGCGCCTACGATGCCATCAAGACCACTGCCATGAACCCGGATTACGATGGTGTGGCGGCTTATGCCAAACTCGGCTGGGTGCCCAACGACCAGGAGAATGAATCCGTCTCCAAGACGTTGGAATATGCCTACGATGATTATTGCATCGCCCAAATGGCGAAGAAGCTGGGCAAGACGGAGGACTACCATTATTTCCTGAAGCGCGCCACCAGTTACACCAACCTGTTTGACCCGTCGGTGGGTCTCATGCGGGGGCGCGATTCCAAGGGCAAATGGGCGACGCCGTTCGACCCGCATCTGTTCGTGCAGGGCGGCGACTTCACCGAGGGCACGAGCTGGCAGTATTCGTGGTATGTGCCGCAGGATGTCCCGGGCCTGATCCGGCTCATGGGCGGCAAGGACGAGTTCTGCAACAAGCTGGACCAGTTGTTCACCTTTGGCGCGAACCAAAGCCAGGGCTTGGATGACATCCAGGGCCGCATCGGTGAATACTGGCACGGCAACGAGCCCAGTCACCACATTATCTACCTGTATTGCTACGGGGGCCAGCCGTGGAAGGCGCAGGAGAAGCTGCGCCACGTCATCAAGACTCAGTACGGCAACAAGCCCAATTCGCTCACCGGCAATGACGACTGTGGCCAGATGTCGGCGTGGTACATCTTCACCTCGCTGGGCTTCTACCCGGTCTGCCCGTGCAGCGACTACTACGTGATCGGCAGCCCCTCGGTGGAAAATGCCGTGATGCACCTCTCCAACGGCCACAAGCTGACCGTTCACACCGAGAACCTCTCGGATGAGAACGTCTATGTGCAATCGGTGAAGGTCAACGGCAAGCCGTGGAACAGCGTGTTCCTGCCGTACGCGGCCATCCGCAAGGGCGGCAAGATCGAGTTCGTCATGGGCCCGCAGCCGAACAAGCAATGGGGTGTGGACAGCGTCTGCCCGGACCAAATCGGCGAGTAACTTTAACCTTCTTAAGGCAAAATATGAAATTATTCGTCGCATTGTCCCTCCTGGGCACCGCCACCAGCCTGATGGCGGCATCGGGACCGGTCACCTTGGCTAATCCGTTGCAAGGCACGGACTCCACCGGCGGCTTCTCGCATGGCAATGAGTATCCCGCCATCGCGCTGCCGTTTCCCATGAACGTCTGGGCGCCTTACACCCAGCCGGCGCGGGATTCGTTCTACTATCAATACCGGCAGAACAAGATTCGCGGCATCCGGCAGACCCATCAGCCGAGCCCGTGGATTGGCGATTACGCCAACTTCTCGCTCATGCCGGTCTTCGGCCCGCTGGTGGTCAATGAAAACGACCGCGCTTCCGTCTTCCGTCATGAAACGGAGGTCACCCGGCCCAGCTATTACAGCGTCCACCTGGACACCACCAAGGCGACGATGGAAGTCACGCCCACCGAACGTGCCGCCAGCTTCCGGTTCACGTTCGACGAAGCCGGCGATTCCTACGTGGTGCTCGACGCGTTCGACCACAACTCCGAGGTGGAGATCATCCCCGGCGCGAACAAGGTCATCGGCATCTGCCGCGACAACCGCGGCGGCGTGCCCACCAACTTTGCCAACTACTTCGTCATTGAGTTCGCCCAGCCCTTTGTCGCCTACGGCACCTGGACGCCGGACAAGGTCAATGCCGGCGAAACCAAGCTGGCGGACAAACACGTGGGCGCCTACTTGAAGTTCGACACTAGCGCGAGCCGCGTGATCGAGTGCAAGGTGGCCTCGTCCTATATCAGCCCCGAACAGGCGCAGCGCAACCTCGACCGCGAGATTGGCAGCGCCACCTTCGACAACGTGCTCGCCAAGGCGGATGCCACCTGGAACGAAACCCTCGGCCGCATCCAGGTGGAAGGCGGCACTGAGGAACAACAGCGCACGTTCTACAGCACCTTCTACCGGAGCGTGCTGTTCCCGCACCGGTTCTTTGAATATGACGCCGACCAAAAGCCGGTTTATTTCAGCCCCTACGATGGCCAGGTGCACGACGGTTACCTCTACACCGACACCGGTTACTGGGACACCTTCCGCGCCTCGCATCCGTTGTACAACCTGCTGTTCCCGGAAGTGAGCGGCGAGATCATGCAGGGCATTTTGAACGCCTACGATCAGAGCGGCTGGCTGCCTTCCTGGGCGAGCCCGGGGCATCGCGGCTGCATGATTGGCAACCACGCCTTCTCCTTGCTGGCCGATGCCTGGGTAAAGGGCATCACCAACTTCGATGCTGGCAAGGCCGTGGATGCCATGGTGCATGACTCGCACACCCAGGCGCCGCAATGGTGCGGGTCCATCGGCCGTGATGGCGCAGACTTCTACCAGCAGCACGGTTATGTGCCTTATCCCGAGGTGCACGAGGCCACGGCCAAGTCGCTGGAATATTCCTATGACGACTTCTGCGCCGGCGTGCTCGCGCATCGCATCGGTCGCACCGCCGAAGCCGCGGCCTTTGCCGGCAGCGCCATGAACTACACCAATATGCTCGATACCAGCATCGGGTTCGTGCGCGGCCGCAAGTCCGATGGCGCCTGGTGCGAACCGTTTTATCCCGAGGAATGGGGCGGTCCGTTCACGGAAGGCAATTCCTGGCAATGGACCTGGTGCGCCTTCCAGGATGTGCCCGGACTCATCCAGCGGCTGGGCGGCGACAAGGCCGCCGGAGAAAAGATGGACGCCGTATTCTCCACTCCGCCGATTGTGAAAGTGGGCACCTATGGCGGCATGATCCATGAGATGACTGAAATGGTGGCCGCCAACATGGGCCAGTACGCCCACGGTAACCAGCCGGTGCAGCATTTGATCTATCTGTACGACTATGTGGGCCAGCCGTGGAAGGCCCAGACCCACGTGCGGGAGACCATGATGCGCCTCTACCAGTCCACGCCTGACGGCTTCTGCGGCGACGAAGACACCGGCCAGATGTCCGCCTGGTATGTGTTCAGTGCGTTGGGCTTCTACCCGGTCACTCCCGGCACCACGGATTACCTGATTGGCAGCCCGCTGTTTGACCGCGCCACCATCACGTTGCCGGACGGCAAGAAGTTTGTCATCACCGCCAATGCCAACGGCCCGCAGCGGCCGTACATCCGCCACGCCAGCCTGAATGGCGCCACGTTTGACAAGACCTACCTCACGCACGCGCAAATCACCGCCGGCGGCGAGCTGGTGTTTGATATGACGTCCGCCCCGGATTACAAGTGGGGCACCACCCCCGAAAGCCGCCCGCCCGGAGCCATGACAGAATTTGATACGAAGCCGTAAGGCATCGTGAGCAGAGGTTCCCGCCCGCCCCGGATCCGGTGCAATGCCCCGGTCCGGGGCGAACCGTTTTGTCACCCTGCTCGGGATGGTCCCGGAGCGGCGCTCCTGCCAAGGCCGCCAGGCCGCCGGCTTGTCCGGGTGCGGACGCTTCACCCCTCCTAACGAAGCCAAACGAACCCAAATTTGCCCTGCGCGAATCGCGAGTTTAATGTGCTTTTGCATAACGTGTTACAATGCCAAATTGCTTCGGAAAATTTGGGTTCGTTTGGTAATTTTGGTCCTGGCGGACGGCCAACGGGAAACAGAGTTGGGGGGCACGCCCGCCCCGGGCGTTGCCGGCTGCGCCCTCGCAGCCGGCAGTTGCGCGTGGACCTGGTTCCAGGCGCTGGGATGATTTAGTACCCCGCGGGTTTTCCGCGAGGGCGCGGAAAACGGCGCCCGGGGCGGGCGCGTTCCTCAACGGCATTCTGGTTTCCGCAAATAACGTGGCATTGGAAGTTCGGCGTTCGGCGTTGTCTCGGGGCATAACCCGATGGCCCGGCTGGATGCCGGTCCTCCTTGGCTCGGGCCACAGGCCCGACGCTACACCGGCCCGGAGGCCGGTTCTGGTTGCGCTTTTTCGCATACCGGCAGGCATTCTAACAGGGTCGCGGAAAGCATGTGGTTTAACCGTTAACCAAAATTGTAAAACAACACATTTTGTTTTAACGCCCTGACAGGATGGGACTTTTGGATCAAGAAACTGGCAAAAGCTCAAAAATTGTTAAAAGAATTTCAACCTGAAGGAGCGGATCCGAGACCGCGGCCGGAGCCGTTCGGGGCGGCCATGATGTTTGCGCTGTTGAAGTCCGTTGCAGGGTCATATATCCTGTGAAAGGTATGACGTTAACTGAAAAAATACTCGCCCGCGCCGCCGGCAAGGCCCGCGTGGAGGCTGGCGATAACATCTGGGTGCAAGCCGATGTGTTGATGACACACGACGTGTGCGGGCCGGGGACGATTGGCGTGTTCAAACGCGAGTTTGGCAAGACCGCGAAGGTCTGGGACAAGAACAAGATTGTCATCATTCCCGACCATTACATTTTCACCGCCGACTCCAAGTCCAACCGCAACGTGGACATCCTACGTGATTTCGTGAAGGAGCAGGGGCTGCCGTATTTCTACGACGTCATTGACGACCCGAACGGCCACTGGGTGTTTGACGCCGCCAAGGGCAACACCAAGCGGCAGTATGGTTCCCAGTACGCGGGCGTGTGCCACACGGCGCTGCCGCAGAAGGGCCACACCCGGCCCGGCGAAATCCTGTTCGGCACGGACTCGCACACCTGCATGGCGGGGGCGTTCAACCAGTTCGCCACCGGCATCGGCAATACCGACGCGGGCTTTGTGATGGGCACGGGCAAGCTGCTCATCAAGGTGCCCGAGACCATGCATTTCCGGCTCGAAGGCAAACTCCAGCCCGGCGTCATGGCCAAGGACATCATCCTGCATTGCATCGGTGAAATCGGTTTCGACGGCGCCACCTACCGCGCGATGCAGTTCGACGGCCCGGGCGCGGCCAGCCTTTCCATTGACGACCGCATGACGGTGGCCAACATGGCCATCGAAGCGGGCGGCAAGAACGCCATTTTTGAGTTCGATTCCCGCACCGCCGAATACGTGGATGCGCGGGTCAAGCTGAACGGCACCAAGTCCGCCTACACGCCGGTGGAGCCGGACAAAGATCAGAAATTCGTGTACGAACTGGTGGTGGACTTGTCCCAGCTCGAACCGACCGTGGCCTGCCACCCCGATCCCGGCCAGCGCAAGAAGGCCAAGGATATGGGCGATATGAAACTGGACCGCGCCTACGTGGGGTCCTGCACCGGTGGCAAGACCAGCGACTTCGTGGAGTTTGCCCGCGTGCTGCGCGGGCGCAAGGTGGTCATTGACACCTTTGGCGTGCCCGCCACGCCGGAGATTGTGCACGACCTGCAATCCACCCGGTGGGGCAACCAGACCATCTGGCAGATTCTCCTGGATGCCGGCGTGCAGATGACGGAAAACGCCGGGTGCGCCGCCTGCCTGGGCGGTCCGGTGGATACCTTCGGCCGCATCAACAAGTCCGGCATCAAGTGCATCAGCGCCACGAACCGGAATTTCCCCGGGCGCATGGGCGACAAGGAAAGCCAGGTGTTCCTCGCCTCGCCCGCCACGGTGGCGGCCAGCGCGCTCACCGGCCGGGTTACCGACCCGCGCGAGTACTTGAGCTGAGCAAGTCCGCTGAGTTGAATTAAACAAAAAATCCGGGACTGCGTGAGCGGTCCCGGATTCTGTTTTTTTAAGTAAGACGAATCAGTTTTTGTTGGTGCTGCTGGAAGTGTCCGCCGGAGCTTCCGGGGTTTTGGCGCGGCGCTTGGCCATGTTCTCGCGCAGCTTCTGCCATTTCTCCATTTGCTCCGGAGTGAGAATGGTTTTGAGCTGGGCATTCAGGCTTTCCCGGATTTCCTTGAGCTTGGCCATCTTGTCGTCGCGGGACATGTTGGTGTCGGCGCGCAACGCCTTCAGCTGTTCCGCCTGGTCCTTGAGGATGGGTTTGAGTTTTTCCTTTTGCGCTTCGGTCAGGTCAAGTTGCTTGGCGAGCATTTCCAGACGGCCCTTGATGGCTTCGCGCCGGCCGCCAGCCGGTTTCTGATCCTGGGCCGGTGTTTGCTCCTGGGCCCGCGCCGGAGTGAGCGGCGCCAAGGTCATCAGCCCGCCCAGGGCCATGAGGGCGAACCATTTCAATTTGCTGGTTTTCATGTGTTTTGAATCGGTTGAATTTCCGCCGGCCGAACGGGCCAGCCAATGTCTTGTCACATTACTTGAGACGGCGCAACCCGGAATAGGTTACAGCCGATTTGCCGGCAGGGTACTTGTGGCGCCGCAGCGGCACTGAATTCCACGCGTGACTTTGGCGTCAATTTGGGGACAATGCCCGCCGCATGAAAAAAATGATCCTACTGTCGGTCCTGGGGCTGACGCTGGGCCTCACTTTGGCCCGGGCCGAAGATACCAACAAAGCCGAAAGCAAACCCGAAGCCGCGGCAAGTCCATCCTTTGCGGATCCGACCAAGCTGACTGCGCCGGCGCCGGAAACCTTCAAGGCGGAATTTGATACCACCAAGGGCAAGTTTGTCGTTGAAGTCACCCGTTCACTGGCTCCGAAAGGCGCCGACCGATTCTACAATCTCGTCCGTTCTGGTTACTTCACGGACATTGCATTCTTCCGGGTGGTGCCCGGGTTTATGTGCCAGTTCGGCATCCACGGCGATCCGCAGGTGGCCGCCAAATGGGAGAGTGCAAACATTGCCGATGACCCGGTGAAAGGAAGCAACACGCGGGGCGCCATCACCTTCGCCACCGCCGGTCCGAACACCCGCACCACGCAGTTGTTCATCAACTTTGGCGACAACTCCCGTCTGGATGGCATGGGTTTTTCGCCCTTTGGCAAGGTGGTGGAGGGGATGGGTGTGGTGGACAAAATCAACAGTGAATATGGTGAAGGAGCGCCGCGTGGCCGCGGCCCGTGGCAGGACCGCATTCAAAAGGAAGGCAATGCCTACCTGAAAAAAGATTTCCCGAACCTCGACTACATCAAATCCGCCACCATCGTGCCGGCCGAGGCCGCCAAACCCGCCGCTGCCGGCAAATAACCTGAAGATTCTATGAGCGAAATCGCAATTATCAAAACCAGCGAGGGCGAAATGGTCCTCGAGTTTTACCCCGACGTGGCCCCCGGTCATGTGGAGAATTTCAAGAAACTGGCGAAGCAGGGCTTTTATGACGGCACCTGTTTTCACCGCGTCATCAAGGGCTTCATGATCCAGGGCGGCGACCCGCTGACCAAGGATGAGACCAAGCAGTCGCGCTGGGGCACGGGCGATCCCGGTTACAAGATCAAGGCCGAGTTCAATGACAAGCCGCACGTGCGCGGGGTGCTCTCCATGGCGCGGTCCAACGACCCCAACTCCGCCGGCTCGCAATTTTTCATCTGCCACGGCGATCCGCGCTTCCTGGACAAGCAGTACACGGTGTTCGGCAAGCTCATCAAAGGCGACGAGGTGCTGGAGAAAATTGCCACCACGCCAACGCAGCCCGGCGACCGCCCGGTCAAGCGCATGCACGTGGAAAGTGTTACCATTGCTCCGGCTCCCGCCGGGAAATAAGTTTGGCATCCCCATGCGGATGAGGCGTGCCCTCATCCGCATTTTTCATTGATGACTCCGGAACTCCAGGCCCTGGCCACCGCGCTGACCGCCCTCGGTTGTCCCGCCGAAAAATCCGGCGAGATGGCCGCCCAACTGGACAAGCGCGCCCGGCAACTGGCGGAGCAGAAGGGCCGCAGTTACGAGGAAGCCCTGACCCACCTCATCGGCCTGATGAAACAGGGCTGGGCTGCGAAGGAGCGTGGACTCTGATAATTGCGGAGTGCGGAATGGGGCAGGGACAACCGGCCTGTTGCGGGAATTTTCTCAGGCCGCCACGCGCAACGCGATTTTGCCGCGCAGGCCGCCCTGCCGGGCGCGTTCAAACGCCGTGCGGGCTTCCGCCAGCGGATAAAACCCGCCCACAAAGCTGCTCACTTCGCCGGCATCCACCAGTTGCCCAATCTGCTCCAGTTGCGGGCCGTCCGTCCGGACCAGCAGGAATGCCTCGCGATCCCGGGAATTTTCCGCGCGGGCGCTGGAGGAGGCGATGGTCACCAACCGTCCGCTCGGGGCCAGCACATTCCAGGAGCGGGCCAGAGTTTCCCCGCCCACCGTATCGAGGACCACATCCACATTGCGTACTGCGGATTCAAAAGGTGTCGTGCGATAATCAATTACTTCGTGGGCGCCGATGGCGTGGACAAAATCCCGGTTGGCCGCGCTGGCGGTGGCGATGACGTGCGCCCGGCGCCACCGGGCCAGTTGCACCGCGAACAAGCCCACGCCACCGGCGCCGCCGTGAATTAGAATCCGTTCGCCGCTTTGCAGCTTGGTTTTTTCAAAAAGTGCCTGCCATGCCGTGAGCGCGGAGATGGGCATTACCGCGGCCTGGACTGAATTCAAGAGGCGCGGTCGGCGGGCCAGGGCCGTGACGGGGGCCACGCAATATTCTGCCGCGGCGCCATTGGCGAACCAGTCATTGAGTCCGTGGACGAGGTCCCCGACGGCGAAGCCGGAGACCTCCGGCCCGAGCGCCGCCACTTCGCCGGAGAATTCGTGCCCCAACACAATGGGGAAGGGGCGGGGCGTGCCGGTGGGAGTGTTGAAGGTGGGAAACCATTCAAACTCGGTGGGAGTGACTGCGGTGGCGTGAACCTTGACCAGGACCTCCCCGGGACCGGGTTGCGGCGCCGGCAGTTCACCCAGCAGCAGCGATTCCGCGCCGCCCTTTTGATTCAGATAGAGGGCTTTCATGTTGATTCTTTTTGTTTCAAAGGGAAGCTGCCCCAACCGGATCATGGTGGCGCGACGGGAACGAGCCCAGCGCCGCACTCCGGGGCCTTCAATGCGTTGATTGAACTGCACGGTCGTGTTTTGGGTGAGATGGATGGTGAGCATAGTTTTTGATGTTGGTTAGTGGGCGGCAATCGGGCCATGCACCTTGACCTTTTTCAGGAAAAGCGCGCCAAGGATGCAAACAAAGCAGAGCACGGCGAACCCGCGAAAGTTGTCCAGGTACGCCAGCAAATTTGCCTGCGTGACCAGGGTGTGATAGAGCGAGCCGACGGCCTGTTGCGAGGCGGTGGCGCTGCCGCTGGTGGCGGAGAATGCGGCCGTCAGCGTATGCAGGCTGGATTGCACCGTAGTGTCGTAGGGCGTGAGATGCGCGGCCAGTGTGCTCTGATGCGCCTGCGCGCTGCGGGCCACGAGCGTGGTCACCATGGAAATGCCCACGCTGCCACCCACATTGCGCATGAGATTGAAGATGCCGCTGGCGTTGCCGATCTGTTCCGGCTTGAGCGAACCCAGGGCAATGGTATTGAGCGGCACAAACATGAACGCGATGGCCACACCGCTGAAAAACAGCGGCCAGAACAAAATCCACGGCGAAAGGTCCAGCGAGAGATGCGCCATGGCCAGTGCCGCCGCGCCAAAGGAAAGGAACCCGCCGGCTACGAGATAGCGTGCCTGGATTTTGCTCACCAGTTTGCCGGCGAGCGGCATGGCGATCAATGCGCCGAGGCCCCGCGGAATCATGGCGTAGCCGCTCTGCAATGCCGTATAACCCATCAACGATTGCAGGAAGAGCGGGATGATGGCCGTGAGGCTGTAGAGCGTGATGCCGGCGCTGAACATGAGTCCCAAACCGAGGCTGAAGTTGAAATTTTTCAGCACCCGCAAGTCCACGAACGGCTTGGGCGTGCGCAACGCCCGCCAGAGGAACGCCGCGAACCCGGTCACGGCGAGCACGGTCATGAGGATGATGAACCGCGAGCCGAACCAGTCGTCTTCCTGGCCCTTGTCGAGCAACACTTCCTGGCAACCCAGCCAGAGCGACATGAAGCTGAAACCAATCACGTCCAGCCGCGGCGGTTTGGCGTTGCGGATCCAGTGCGGGTCATGAATGAACCGTTGCATGAGCATCATGGCCACGATGCCTACGGGCACGTTGATGAAGAAAATCCAGCGCCAGCTATAATTGTCGGTGATCCAGCCGCCGAGTACGGGGCCGAGGATGGGTGCGGTCACCACGCCGAGGCCGTACACGCCCATGGCCTGCCCGTGTTTTTCCTTGGGAAAACTTTCGAGCAGGATGGACTGGGCAATGGGCTGCAACGCGCCGCCGCCCGCGCCCTGGAGAATCCGCATGGCGAGCAACATCGGCAGGCTGGTGGCCACGCCGCACAAAAAGGAGGCCGTGGTGAAGATGGCCACGCAGGTCAGCAAAAAGCGTTTGCGCCCGAACCGCTGGCCGAACCACGCGGTGCTGGGGATGACAATGGCATTGGAAATCAGGTAGGTGGTGAGCACCCAGGTGGATTCATCGGTGGAAACCGAGAGGCTGCCCGCAATGTGCCGGAGCGACACATTGGCGATGGAGGTGTCCAGCACTTCCATGAACGTCGCCAGCATCACGGACAGGGCGATCAACCAGGGATTCACTTTGGCCGGCGATTCGGTGGAGTTCATGGCAAGAGGTAGTTTGGTTTTTTGGGGGTTGGCGCGGGCTTACTGCACCCGCACTTCCGGTTCCACGGACATGCCCGGGCCGAGCACCCACTGGCGGTTCGCCGGGGTGTCGAGCAGGATTTTCACCGGCACGCGTTGCACCACTTTCACATAATTGCCCGAGGCGTTTTCCGGCGGCAACAAACTGAACCGCGCGCCCGCGCCGGACTGGATGCTGTCCACGTGCCCCGTAAAATCCGCCTGCGGATAGGCGTCCACCTTCACGCTCACCGGTTGGCCGGGCTTCATGTGGGTGAGCTGAGTTTCCTTGAAGTTGGCCACCACCCAGACCTGCTGCGGCACGAGCGCGAGCAACGACTGCCCGGTCTGCACGTACGCCCCGGTCTGAACGGAACGATGCGTCACCACTCCGGCCACCGGAGCGATGACCTTGGTGTAGGACAAATCCAGTTCGGCCTGCCGCACCGTTGCCTCGCTGCGCTGCACGCCGGCGGTGGCCACCTGGACATTGGCCTGGTCCAGCGTGGTCTGCGCCTCGGCGGCGAGCTGCTTGTTGCGGGCCACATCCACCTGCGCCGCCGTGGAACTGGCGGCCGTGGCCGCAAGATCCAGCTCGCTGTGCGAGATGGCAAAGTCACCCACCGACTGATACCGGTGATAATCCGTGGCGGCGCGTTTGGCTTCCGCTTCGGCGGCCACTACATTGGCCTTTTCCTCGCCGACCTTGGCCTGGTCCACGGCGAACTGCGCATTGGCCTGGGCAAGCTGGCTCTGGGCGGCGGCCAGGCTGGCGCGGGCCTGGTCGAGCTTGGCCTGATAATCCCGCGGGTCAATTTCCACCAGCACGTCGCCCTTGTGCACCACCTGGTTGTCCTCCACCAAAAGATGCAGCACGCGGCCCGCAACCTGCGGCGCAATCGGCGTCACATCGGTTTCAATGAACGCGTCATCCGTGGATTCATACGGGGCGACATATTTCAGGTAATACGCGCTTGTGCCCACCACCACCGCCAGGGCGACGGCGCCAAGGGCCAGCCGCCGGTTGAGTTTGCGTTTCGGGGCGGCCGTAGCCGGAGTCGGTTCCGGCGTGGGATTTTCCAGCGCTTCGGTATCCACAATCTCCGACGGCAGCACGAGCCGCTGGCTGGTCGAGGTTGTTCCGTTACGATGATTTGTTGCGTTAGTGTTCATGGCATTGGCGGGATTCAGGTTTTTCATTTCATTCAGCACAGGTCGTTATTACTCACATCACGTGCCATTCCTCTCCAAT
>DATJIU010000006.1:0-56427 GCA_035492855.1 Dongiaceae bacterium
CAATCAAACCGGATCAAACCAGTTTTTATGCAAGTCAATCGCTCGACTCCGTCACAGGCGGGTAGGGCGCGGCACTCCGTGCGCGCCGTTGGGGGCATCTCCGGACGCTCCAACTCATCAACAGCTCGCAGCCTCGCGTCAGGCGCCGCGGCGGCGGGCAGGGGACTGCCCGCCCTACCGGATTTCTGGGAAATCCAAGCGAATCAAACCGGATCAAACCACTTTTGTGTTCGGGGCCTGCCCGGCTTTCTCATTCCAGCATCCGGCCTTGTGCCGGGCCGCTCCCGGTGGCTGTCGGCAAGAACGAATTACCAAACGAACCCAATTTTTTGGAAATGAAAATGTGTCGCATTGCTCTAAAAATAAACTACTTAAAACAAAACAAACTGCCGCGCGAGTTTGGGTTCGTTTGGCTTCGTTTTGGGGTTCGTCGAGAAATGACGGAGCGACGTGCTGGGAGGCGACCAGTCGGCAGGCATTTACGTCCACTCTCAAGAAAAGGTTCATTGCATTCCGGTGCGGCTTGTTTCATGTTCGGGCGCGGCGCCGGAAACCCTTGCCATGTGCTGGCGGTTGCCGGCTGTTCAACCAACCACGGTGGACCGGGGCCTTGGGGTCAGGTTCGCCCGGTGTCATTTGAAGAAAGGATGTTAAAATCATGAGTGCTTCGGGAACGGCTTCCAATCAACTCGACCAATTGAAGCAATATACCAAGGTGGTGGCGGATACCGGCGATTTCGCCTCGCTGAAAAAATACGCCCCGCAGGATGCCACCACGAATCCTTCGCTGATTCTCAAGGCGGCGCAAAAGCCGGAGTATCGCAGCCTGGTGGACGAGGCCATTGCCGCGGGCCGCAAGGCCGGGCTCACGGGCGCGACGTTGCTGGCGGAAGTGGGCGACGACATCCTGGTGCGGTTTGGCCTGGAAATCTTGAAGATTGTGCCGGGCCGGGTGAGCACCGAAACCGATGCGCGCATCGCCTTTGATACGGAAGCCCTGGTGGCGAAGGGCCGGCAGTTGATTGCGCGCTACGAGAAGCACGGCATTCCCCGCGAGCGGGTGCTGATCAAGATTGCTACCACGTGGGAAGGCATCCGGGCGGCGGAAATTTTGCAGAAGGAAGGCATCAACTGCAACCTGACGTTGCTGTTTTCGCTGGTGCAGGCGGTGGCTTGCGCGCAGGCAGGCGCGAAGCTGATTTCGCCGTTCGTGGGCCGGATTTTGGATTGGTACAAGAAGAGCACGGGCAAGGATTTTGCCCCGGCAGAGGATCCCGGCGTGCTGTCGGTGCGGGAGATTTACGCCTACTATAAAAAATTTGGCCATGCCACGGAGGTCATGGGCGCGAGCTTCCGCAACACGGGTGAAATCCTGGAACTGGCGGGGTGCGATCTGCTCACCATCAGCCCGAATTTGCTGGAGGAATTGCAGGCGGCCACGGGGCCGGTGCCACGGCAGTTAAGTCCCGCAGCGGCGCCGCAGTATCTCATCGAACGGCTGGAATTGGACGAGAAAAAGTTCCGCTGGCTGCTAAACGAGAATGCCATGGCCACGGAAAAATTGAGCGAAGGCATCCGGCTGTTTGCCGCGGACACGGTGAAGTTGGAACGGATGATTATCGCGGGCTGATTTGCCGCGGGCAAGCGACATTAAAATCATGTGAAAAAAATATTCCTAACTTTTTTGAATTTCTCACTGGCTGGCAACGTCCCCAAATGCTAGTACTACACCTATGCCTAAAACCTTCTTCCTCCCGACTCCGGGTGCCGGAGTCAGCCGGCGCAATTTTATCAAATCCTCCAGCTTGGTGGCTGCGGCCCTGGCCAGCGGCATTCCGCTGGTAGGCTGTTCCACCACGCCGCGGGGCCGCCGCGTTTCCGCCAACGACAAGATTAACATTGCGGTCGTTGGCGCGGGCGGCAAGGGCAGTAGCGATACCGACCATTGCTCGAATGAGAACATCGTGGCGCTGTGCGACGCCGACGAACGGAACAGCATGGGGCAGCGGAAGAAGTACCCCAAAGCCAAGTTTTACCGGGATTACCGCCAGATGCTCGCGGAGATGGATAAATCCATTGATGCGGTGATCGTGGCCACGCCGGACAATATGCACGCGGTGGCCACCTCCATGGCGATGAAGATGGGCAAACACGTTTATTGCCAGAAGCCGCTGACCTATACGGTGGCGGAATCGCGCTACCTGCGCGGCCTGGCCAAGCACGGCCGGGTGGTCACGCAGATGGGCAACCAGGGCAGCGCCGAGGACGGTTTGCGCCGTGCGGTGGAATGCATCCAGGCCGGCGTAATTGGCCAGGTGAAGCAGGTTTTTGTGTGGAGTAACCGCCCGGTGTGGCCGCAGGGCATGGGCCGGCCGGATGGTTCGGACCCGGTGCCGGCGGAGCTGGACTGGAATCAGTGGATCGGCCCGGCAGCGGAACGGCCGTTCAAGGAACACATCTATGAGCCGTTCAACTGGCGCGGCTGGGTGGATTTCGGTTGCGGAGCACTGGGTGACATGGCCTGCCACACAGCGAACATGCCGTTCCGGGCGCTGAAGCTGGGTTATCCGACCCAGGTGGAAGCCGAATCCTCCGGCATGAACGGGGAAAGCTTCCCGTTGTGGTCCAAGATCCGGTTTGAATTCCCGGCCCGGGGCAGCATGGGGCCGGTGACGTTGTGGTGGTACGACGGCGGCAAGCCGGAGCCAGATCATCCGTTCCGGCACGACGGCAGCAACAAGCCGCCCCGCGAAATCACCGCCGAAGTGGAAGAGCTGCTCGGCGAAGTGCCCGGCAGCGGTTGCGTGCTCATTGGCGACAAGGGCCAGATTTTCTCCGATGACGATTATGGTGCCCGCTTCTTCATCAAGCTGAACGGGGACAAGAAGTACAAGGTTTACAGCAACAAGGTGAGCGGAAAAATGGTGGAACATGAAGCCATCCGCGACATTCCGATTACGCTGCCGCGAAATCCGTTCAAGGGCGACACGGACTACCGGCATCATCAGGAATGGCTGGCGGCCATCCGCGGCGGCCCGGTGCCGTACTCGAACTTCAACATCGCCGCGTACCTCACCGAGATCATCCTGCTCGGCTGCGTGGCACTGCGCACCGGCCAGCGGCTGGATTGGGACGGGCCGAACATGCGGGCCACCAATTGCCCGGATGCGGATCACTTCATCCACCGCGTGTACCGCGACGGCTTTCAACTCTCGTAAGCGCGCGTAACGCAATTGTAACAGCCGGCGGACCTTACGGTCTGCCGGCTGTTTTTTTGTCGCTGCATTTTGCGGCGCAAAAAGTGTTGCCTTTTGCCGGGCGGAATGGCATCAAATGCCCCGTTTATTTCGCTTGGCTAAAGAAGAACCAATCGAGCTGACCGGCACCGTGACCCAGGTGTTGCCCGGGACGATGTTCCGGGTGGCGCTGCCCAATGGGCATGAAGTGCTCGCCCACATCTCCGGCAAGATGCGGAAAAATTTCATCCGCATCAGCATCGGCGACCGCGTGAACGTGGCCATGTCGCCCTACGACCTCGGCAAGGCCCGGATCATTTTCCGCCATCCTTAGGCGGCTTGGGGCAGGGTGCGCGGGGCTGCCGCACCGCCAATTCTTTTAACTCGGATTCGTGCCGGAGGCTTGACGTCGCCGGCATTCCTCAACACGATGCCGCGCATGAAAATCCATTTCCTCGGTGCCACGCGCACCACCACCGGCTCCATGTATCTCCTTGAGGTCAATGGAAAACGGCTGTTGCTGGAATGCGGGCTGTATCAGGGGCGGCGCGAGGAATCCATCACCCGTAACTGCTGCTTTCCCTTCGACCCCAAACAGGTGGATGTGGTGGTGCTCAGTCACGCGCACATCGACCATTGCGGCAACCTGCCGAACCTCTGCCGCCAAGGGTTCAGCGGCAACATCTATTGCACCTTTGCCACCCGCGACCTCGCCAGCATCATGCTGGTGGACTCGGCGGAGATTCAAAGGGCGGACGCGGAGTTCGTCTCCAAACAACGCGCCAAGCAGGGGCAGCCGCCAGTCCAGCCGCTCTACACCGCAGCCGATGCCGACCAGGCCATCCGCCAGTTCGTCGGTGTCAATTACGACCGCCCGATTCCCGTGCTGGAGGGCGTGACGGTGACGTTTTGCGATGCCGGCCATATTTTGGGTTCGGCACAGGTGGTGCTCGATATCCGGGAGAACGGCCGGCAGTATCGCTACCTGTTCAGCGGCGACGTGGGCCGGGGCGATGATGACATACTGCGCGATCCGCAGCCCGTGGCCAACGTGGATTATCTCCAGATCGAATCCACCTACGGCGGCCGGGAACATACCGATCATCGCCACGCCAACGCCGAAGTGGAGCGGCTGGTGAATGAAACGCTGACCCGACAGGGCAAGGTGATCATCCCGTCGTTTTCCGTGGGCCGCACGCAGGAGATTGTTTATGTGCTGCACCAGCTTACCCTGGCCGGGCAATTGCCCAAGGTGCCGATCTTTGTGGACAGCCCGCTCAGCGTGAATGCCACCGAGGTATTCCGGCTGCACCCCGAATGCTTCAACGAAACCATCTACAAGTTTCTGCGGGAAAAGGAAAATCCGTTCGGCATGGAAAACCTCACCTACATTCGCGAGGTGGCGCATTCCATGAAGCTGAACGACCTCAAGGAGCCGGCCATCATCATCAGCGCCTCGGGCATGTGCGAAGCCGGGCGCATCCGGCATCATTTGAAGAACAACATTGGCGATCCCAAGAACCTCATCCTGTTCATCGGCTATTGCGCCGAGCACACGTTGGGCTTCCAGATCACCTCAGGCAAAAATCCGGTGAACATCTTCGGCCAGCCGTACGCCGTCCGTGCCCAGGTGGCCTCCATTGATTCCTTCTCCGGCCATGCCGACAAGAACGAACTGCGCCGTTACGTGGAGAAAATCTCCGGCGACCTGAAGGTCATCAGTTGCATTCACGGGGAGGAATCGCAATGCTTGGCCCACGCCGAAACGTTGCGGATCATGAAACCCAAGGCCAAGATAATCGTGCCCGAGTACCAGCAGATTCTGGAAATCTGAGGCGCAACCGGCGGCTCAAATGCCAGTGCGGCCCCCTGACGGAAGTTAGAGTGGCTCTTGGCGGACGGAAACCGACCGCTTACCCCACAAACTTCTTGCCCACCACGCTGGCGTTGTGGCCGCCAAAGCCGAACGAATTGTTGACGATGGCGTTCACCTTCATTTCCCGGGCGGTATTGGGCACGTAATCCAGATCGCACTCGGGATCGGGGGTCTGGTAATTGATGGTGGGCGGCACGACGTCGTTTTTAATGGCAAACGCGCAGGCGGCCATTTCTACGGCACCCGCGGCGCCGAGCATGTGGCCGGTGGCACCTTTGGTGGAGCTGACCGCCAGCTTGCGGGCGTGCGCGCCAAAGACCGATTTGATGGCCTGGGTTTCGCAGACGTCGCCCTGCGGCGTGGAGGTGCCGTGGGCGTTGATGTAGGAAATGTCTTCCGGGTTCAGCCCGGCATTGCGGAGGGCCATCTTCATGCAGCGGGCCGCACCTTCACCTTCGGGGGCGGGGGCGCTGATGTGATAGGCGTCGGCGGTGTTGCCGTAGCCGACAATTTCGCAATAAATATTCGCGCCGCGTTTCTTGGCGTGTTCCAGCTCCTCCAGGCTGAGGACGCCGGCGCCTTCACCCATCACAAAGCCGTCGCGGTCCTTGTCGAACGGTCGGGAGGCGCGCTGGGGATCGTCGTTGCGGGTGCTCATGGCACGCATGGCGCAAAAGCCGCCGATGCCGATGGGCACGATGGTGGCTTCCGCCCCGCCGGCAAACATCATGACGGCGTCGCCCATCTTGATGGTGCGCCATGCTTCGCCCAAGGCGTGAGTGGCGGTGGCGCAGGCGGAGCAGGTGGCGAAGTTCGGCCCGCGCAGATTATGGTACATCGAGAACATGCCGGAGGCCATGTTGCCGATGAGCATGGGAATCATGAACGGCGAGAGTCGGCCCGGGCCGCGCTCCAGCAGGACCTTGAGCTGGGCGGTGGTGGTTTCCAGGCCGCCGATGCCGGAGCCGATGATGGCGCCGATTTCATCGCAGTTGAGCTTGCTCAAATCCGCGCCGCTGTCCTGCAAGGCGGCCCAGCCGGCATAGATGCCGAACTGGGAAAACCGGTCGGTGCGGCGGATTTCCTTGGGCGAGGGGAACGCGGGCGCGGGATCAAAGTTCCGCACTTCCCCGGCAATCTGGGTGTCGAACGCGGCGGCGTCGAAATGCGTGATGCGTTCAATGCCACTGGCGCCGGCAATCAGTTTTTGCCAGAAGGTTTCGGGTTCATTGCCGAGCGGAGTCACCAGACCGATGCCAGTGACCACGACCCTTCGTTCCGTCCAATTGCTCGCCATATAAATAAATGGGGCAGCTGAGCTGTTATTCAGTCCAAGCTGCCCCGAAACGATTCCGCGCTTACTTCGTTTCCTCGATGAACTTGATCACGTCGCCCACGCTCTGAAGTTTTTCGGCCTGTTCGTCCGGGATCTCGCGACCGAATTCCTCCTCGAGGGCCATGACCAGTTCCACCGTGTCGAGCGAATCCGCGCCCAAATCCTCGATAAATTTCGCTTCGGGCGTCACCTGGTCGGCGTTTACGCCCAACTGTTCGACGATGATGTCCTTGACTCTTTGTTCAATTGATTTTTCAGCCATGTTGTTCTCCAATTCAGTTTGTTTGTGTCTATGCGACGCGCTCCAAGGCGTCAATGCCAATCTTTTGCTGCCGAACAGTCCCCGGAACGCCCACGGCCGCTCCAAGCTGCGGATTCTCTAGCGGTTCGCGCGGCTGGCGTCCAGTGCGAAATTCGGCCGGTTAAAAATAAATGCCAACTAATGCCTTGGTTTCGGGGAGTTAAGCCTTCCTGAACCTGGGCAAATTGGTCTCCGGTTACATCACCATGCCGCCGTCCACGGTCAAAACCTGACCAGTGACATACCGCGCTGCCGAGCCGGCCAGATACAAAGCCGCCCCGGCGATGTCGTCTGCCTGCCCGAAAAAGCCCAGGGGAATCTGCTTCAGCAATGCCGTGCGCATCTCTTCCTTCAGCTCGGCGGTCATGTCCGTTTCAATAAAGCCGGGGGCGATGGCGTTGACCGTGATGCCCCGGGACGCCAGCTCGCGGGCGGCGGACTGGGTGAAGCCGATGAGGCCGGACTTGCTGGCGGAGTAGTTGCACTGGCCGGCATTGCCAATCAGCCCGATAACCGAGGAAATGTTGATGATCCGCCCGCTGCGCTGCTTGATGAAGGCGCGGGCAAAGGCCCGGCTGACCAAAAACGCGCCCTTGAGGTTGGTGTTGAGCACCAGGTCCCAATCCGCATCGCTCATGCGCATGAGTAGGCCATCGCGGGTCACCCCCGCATTGTTCACCAAAATGTCCACCCGGCCACAGTCAGCCAGGATTTTCTCGGCGGCCGCAGCGACGGCGGCGGCATCCGCCACGTCCACGGCATGCGCCCAAGCCTTGCGGCCCAGGGCGCGGATCTCGGCGGCCACCTTTTCCGAGTTTTCCTGGGTGCGCGACACGCACACCACATCCGCGCCTTCTGCGGCAAACTTGAGGGCAATGGCGCGGCCGATCCCGCGGCCGGCGCCGGTGACAACTGCAACTTGATTGGCTAATTGGCTCATGCAGACAAAATTAACCACAAATCTGCGTCCGGAAGCACGAACTTTTTTCAGGCAATCAGCCGGGCGATGCCGAAGGCGGCGGCAGCGGCCAGTCCGCCGATGAGCGCGGTCTGAAGTCCGCTGCGCACCAGAGGCGCTCCCGTGAACCGGCCTTTGACGGCGCCAAATACCAGCAGGGCCGCCAGGGTGACGCCAATGGAAACGCCCAGCGCCCGATGGGCATCGGCAAATATCAGATAGGCACTCAGGGGGATGATGCCGCCGACGACATAGGACAGGGCGATGGTCAGGGCGCTTTTCCAGGCACGGCTGGGCTCGGGCGCTTCCAGGCCCAGTTCAAAACGCATCATGAAATCCACCCAATCCTTGGGCCGTTGCCGCAGGGCGGCCACCACAGAAGCGCTTTCATCCGGCGTGAGCCCGTACGACTTGAAAATGTCCGCCACCTCCTGGGCCTCGGCTTCCGGCATGGTGATGATTTCTTCCTCCTCGCGCCGGCGTTCGCTGGCGTAATGCTCCGCATCGCTCCGGGCGGCCAGGTAGCCACCCAACCCCATGGCAATGGCGCCGGCGGCAATTTCGGCAAAACCCGCCGTAAGTACAATGCGCGAAGACGCGATGGCGCCGGTCAGGCCGGCAGCCAGGGCGAAGGGGACGGTCAAGCCATCAGACATGCCGATGACGATGTCGCGGACCGTGTCCCCGGCGGTGAAGTGTTTTTCAATGTGCGGGACTTGAGGCATAGGCGGGAAGGTTTAGCGAACGGGAGCATTCGCCAATTGCCACTGTTTGATGGCCGCCACGGGATAGATCAGCATGATGATGTTGAGCGTGAGATTGTCCCGGACCCAGAGGGCGCAACCAATCTCCAAAACCAAAATGGTGGTCACGCATATTTTTGGGGAAACCCGGCTCGCAAAGAGAAAACCCAGCGTCATCATCAGGATGTCACTGACCGAATTCAGCACGCTGTCACCAACATAACCCAGGGCAATGGTGGTTTCGCGGTAGCGGTTGATGATGAGCGGGGAATTTTCGAGGAGTTCCCATCCGGCTTCCAACAACAAAGCTGCCAGCAACCGGTAAGAGCGGGGAAGTTTTCGGGCCAGAAGCCAGAACCCGGCATAGAACAAAATGCCGTGGATGAAATGTGAAAAGGAATAGGGGTCGGCCAACCGTTGCGAAGTCTCGGCGCTCCAGATATCGCCCTCCCATAGGCCAAATTTCCCATCCGGTCCCAACGGCGACCGGCCCATGAGCAGTTCAATTCCGGCAGTGACCAAGGGCACGAATAGGCAGGCGATGATAACCCATCCGTGTCGTCGTTGGACGGCGGCCGGTTCGGTTTGAGCCTGGAGAGAACCCATGGCGGAAGGTTGGCAAAATACAGATTGGGGGCAAGCCCGAAACCCCGATTTGCCGCCCTGTACCGGAGATTGTTAATTTAGTGTCAGAAACGGATTTCCGTTGGTTTAATCAGAGAAAACCGTTAAGGTGCGCAATGAAATCCGGGTGACGTTCCTCTGGTGCTGTCAGAGGGCATGAAGCGAACCGCTGTCATTTCAAACTTGTCGGTGGCCTGCATTCCGACCGCCAAGGGAAATGTGTCCCCTAGCTTTCTGCGCCGGGGTTGCCTTTTCACTTGCTGGCTACTGCTGGTTCTCGGGTGCGGGTTATTGGGGCCGGCCGCTGGCTTTGCTCAAATTCCTTCTGGTGAGACCATCCATGTGGTTTCTGACGACAACTACCCGCCATTTATTTTCAAAGACAACGAGGGAAAACTTCAGGGCATTCTGGTGGATGAATGGCGGTTATGGGAACATAAGACCGGAATAAAGGTGGATTTGCATGCCATGGATTGGGGCGCGGCATTGCGCCGCATGCACGCCGGGGAGTTTGATGTTATAGATACAATTTTCGATACCGAGGATCGCCGCACTTGGTTGGATTTTTCCCGCCCCTATGCCCGGATCGAGGTCCCGATTTACTTTCGGAAGGACATTTCGGGCATCACTGATTTAAAATCGCTCCGCGGATTTGCCGTGGCGGTCAAATCCGGCGATGCCGCCGAGGAGTTGCTTCAGCAAAATGGAGTCTTCGATGTCATGCGCTTCGCCAATTATGAGTCCATCATCACGGCGGCAAAACAGCGCAAAGTGAACGTGTTTGTCGTGGACAAACCGCCGGCGGTCTATTTCCTCAACAAACTCGAAATTGAGGATGAATTTCACTATTCCGCGCCCGTCAACGTGGGGGAATTTCACCGGGCCGTCCGTAAGGGCAATGCCGCCCTGTTGCAGCAGGTGCAGGCCGGGTTTGATGCGATTACGCCCGACGAATTGAAGCGCATCGAGGACAAGTGGTATGGCAAAACCATCGCGGGCGGCATCAATCTGCGCTATCTCGGCTATGCGGCCGGGACCCTGCTTGTGCTCGTGCTTGGGCTGCTGGCCTGGAGCGCTGCTTTGCGGCGGGAGGTCAAGCGCCGTACCGCGGCATTGCGCGAAAGCGAGGAGCGGTTGCGCTCGCTCGGGGATAATTTGCCCAACGGTGTGGTGTATCAGATGATCCGCGAGCGGGATGGCACGCACCGTTTTATATATATGAGTGCCGGCGTGGAACGGCTCAACGGGCTGACGGCAGCCGCCGTGTTGCACGATCCGGAGGCCGCGTACCGGCAAATCCTGCCCGAGGATTTGGAGAAAGTACGGGCTGCGGAAGCCGCGTCGTACGCCAACCTGTCGGTGTTCAATGTCGAGGCCCGGATCCACAATGCCCGCGGGGAACTGCGTTGGGTTCAACTCTGTTCGGCGCCCCGCCGGTTGCCGGACGGCCGGGTGCTGTGGGATGGCATTTCCCTGGATGTCACGGAACGCAAGCAGGCGGAGATGCATATCCGGCATCTGAACCGGGTGTATGCGATGCTGAGTGACATCAACCAGACCATCGTCCGGGAAAAAGCCGCCCCGGCCCTGCTCACTGCCGCGTGCCGCATCGCGGTGGAGAAGGGCGGATTTGCCATGGCCTGGATTGGCATGGTGGATCCGCACACCCAAAACATCGAACTGGTGGCCTCCATTGGGGCCACCGCAGATACCCTGGCCATCCTCCGCCAGCACATGCTCACCAACGAGGCGCATTGTTATGGCTGTGCCTTCACCACGCGGGCGTTGCAAACCGGCGAGCCGGCGGTTTGCAATGACATTGCCAATGATCCGCAGGCAGCTTCCTGGCGGCAGGTGGCGTTGGACCGAAATTACCGGGCCATGGCGTCGTTGCCGCTGCGCACCGGCAGCCAGATTGTTGGCATCTTCAATCTCTATGCCGGCGAAGCGGGATTCTTTGATGCCGAGGAGATGCGGCTCTTGGATGAACTGGCAGCCGATATCTCCTTTGCCTTGGAAGTGCAACAACGCGAGGCCCGGCAGCTGCAGGCCGAGGCGGCCTTGCGATCCAGTGAGGAACGGTTCCGGCAATTGGCTGAAACCATCCAGGAAGTTTTCTGGATCACCGAACCGGCCAGCGGCCGGATGATTTACATCAGCCCCGCCTATCTGACGGTTTGGGGCCGGACTTGTGAAAGCCTGTACGCCGCGCCGGGTTCGTGGCTGGATGCCGTCCATCCCGAAGACCGGGAGCGGGTACAGGTGGCCGCGAAAACCAAGCAGGCCGCCGGGCTGTACGACGAGGAATATCGCATCATCCGCCCGGACAAAACTGTGCGCTGGGTGCGTGACCAGGCATTCCCGCTATACAATGCCGCGGGGGAAGTGGACCGCATGATTGGCGTGGCCCGTGACATCACCGAACGGCGGAAGCTCGAGGAACAGTTACGACAGGCCCAAAAGATGGAGGCCATCGGGCAATTGGCCGGCGGCGTGGCCCATGATTTCAACAATATTCTCGCGGTGATTCAGATGCAGGCCGGGCTGTTGGAAAAGTCACCCGGCATTTTGCCCGAACATGCCGAATTTGCCGCCGAAATTGAGGCGGCGGCCCAGCGGGCGGCGAATCTGACCCGGCAGTTGCTGGTCTTCAGCCGCCGGCAAACCATGCAACTGGAAGACCTCAACCTCAACGACGTGGTAAAGCAAATTGCCCGGATGCTGCAACGGGTGATTCACGAGGATATCAAGCTGGAATTTAAACTGGCGACAGAACCGTTGTGGGTCCGGGCCGATGGCGGCATGATGGATCAGGTGCTCCTGAACCTGACCGTAAACGCCCGGGATGCCATGCCCCGGGGCGGCACGCTGCTTATTGAGACGGATGCCGTGGAATTGGACGAACTGGCCGCGCGGCAATCGCCTGCCGCCCGGCCGGGTAAATACATCCGGTTGACCGTGAGTGATACCGGCACCGGTATTTCTCCGGATATTTTGCCTCATATCTTCGAGCCATTTTTTACCACCAAGGACATCGGCAAAGGCACCGGCATCGGACTGGCCACGGTCCAGGGCATCATCCTGCAGCATCAGGGCTGGGTGAATGTGTCCAGCGAAGCGGGGCAGGGCACCACATTCCGGATATATCTGCCGCGGCTCTTGAAGCTGTCAGCAGCGGCGGAGACGGCGGCCAATCCCGAAGCCGTTCCCAGCGGGAATGAAACCATCCTTCTGGCCGAGGATGACGCGAAATTGCGCGCCTCAGTCCGGGCGGCTTTGACCCGGCTGGGTTACCGGGTGCTGGAAGCCGCCAGTGGTGCGGAAGCGTTGGGCCTGTGGGAACAGAACCGGGAGGACATCCAGTTGCTGCTGGTGGATTTGGTAATGCCGGGCGGCGTATCTGGATTGGAACTGGCGCAGAACATCTGCCGGCATCGGGCGGGAATGAAGGTCATCTACACCACCGGACACAGCGGGGAAATCGCCGGCCCCAATCCATCATTGGAAGAAGGGGTCAATTTTCTCATCAAACCTTTTTCCACCCATAAACTGGCGGTAACCGTCCGCCGGATGCTGGATTCAATTTCCCCGACTTAATTCAGTCCTGCCATGCTTGACGCAGGGCAACCTTCACCGTTTCCGCAGGTATATTCAGGTTGATCAGAAAATTTTCATGCGGCCGATTGGCCCGGTATTCGGGTTGCCGGGAGGGCGGGGGTAACAGTTCGCTGATCATGGCCAGGTTGAAGTCCAGTAAAAAGGTGCCGTGAAACAACAGGAAATGGCGCCGGCGGCGCTGGGCGTTGCCGGAGAATTTCAAGCCATTCCAGGCAAGGTCAGTATGGCCTTGCACCGCCACCTTGGCCGCAGGAGACTTGAGTGTGCCGGCAAGGGCGGCGCAGTTGCGGGCCATAATGTAGCGGTTGGCGGCGGTGATGTTTTCCAATCCGGGGCGCTGGGCGATGGAAAGCACCAGCGCGTAATTGAGGCAGCCCGGACCTTGCACCACTGTCCCGCCACCGGAACAGCGCCGCAGCACGGGAATGCCCCGCTGGCGGCAGGCTGGGAGGTTGACTTCAGTTTCGGCCTTGTTGCCATAGCCGACGACCACGAAATACTCCGGCGATTCCCAAAAACGCAGCACTTCCCCGCCGCCGCCGGATTCGGCGGTGTCCAGCAGGCGCTCGTCTTCCGTGAGGTTGGCTCCCGGTTCGGCGTGTGACAGATCCATGTATTGCATGTGTGACAGTGGCATTCTACGTATCGGACGTAACAAGGCAAAGCCGCGTTCTTACCGGGCAACCCCGGTCATTTAAGGTTGATTTGAAAACACGCTTAGAGATTTCAATTTATAAGAGCAACTGGTAGGCTGTTCGGGTCTGGAGACGGGCGGAAGCCCGAAGGACCGCCCATGGCCATGCCCCGGGCTCAGAAATTTATCGACGTGAAAGAAAAAAACGAGACATCGAAACAGCGCGCCACCGGTGCCGGACGGCCCCCCCGGGGGGACAAATGGGACGCCTCTTTGCAATCCGTCTTTGAACTGGCCCTGGAAAACCAGGGGCCGGAGCGGACGGCGCAACTGCTTGAAAAATTGGCCGACCGCATCCGGGTGACCCAAAGCGAACTGCCCCGCGGCTTCAATACTCCCTATTGCAACACCATCCCGGTGGCGGATCAGCCGGCCTATCCCGGCGACTGGCAGACCGAAGTGCGGTTGAAAAGCTATATGCGCTGGAACGCCATGGCCATGGTGGTCCGGGCCAACTCCACCACCAATGTGGGCGGGCACATCTCCACTTACGCCTCGGCGGCTACCTTGTACGAGGTGGCTTTCAACCACTTCTTCCGGGGCCGTACGGCGGAATTCCCCGGCGACCAGGTGTATTTCCAGGGCCATGCCGCTCCGGGCGTGTATGCCCGCGCCTATTTGGAACGGCGGCTGGACGAGGCCCAACTGGAGCATTTCCGTCAGGAACTGGCCCCGGGTGGCGGGCTATCCTCCTACCCGCATCCCTATCTGATGCCCGATTTCTGGCAGTTCCCCACGGTTTCCATGGGATTGGGGCCGTTGATGTCCATTTATCAGGCGCGGTTCAACCGTTATCTCCAGGAGCGGGGCTTGATTGGCAAAGCCGATCCCAAGGTCTGGTGCTTCATCGGCGACGGTGAGTCAGACGAACCGGAAACGCTGGGCTCCCTCACGTTGGCCGCCCGGGAAAACCTGGACAACCTCATCTGGGTCATCAACTGCAACCTGCAGCGTCTGGACGGGCCGGTGCGGGGCAATGGGAAAATTATCCAGGAACTCGAAGCGTTATTCCGGGGCGCGGGCTGGAACGTCATCAAGGTCATTTGGGGTTCGGACTGGGATGAGCTGCTGGAACGCGACAAGACCGGCTTGCTGCTCAAGCGCATGGAGGAGACGGTGGATGGCGATTATCAGAAATACGTCGTTGAGCCCGGCAGTTACACGCGGAAACATTTCTTCGGCAAATATCCGGAACTGTTGCAGCTGGTCACCCATCTCACGGATGATCAAATCCGCAAGCTGCTGCGCGGCGGTCACGATACGCGCAAGGTATATGCCGCCTACAAGGCTGCTGCCGAACACAAAGGGCAGCCTACGGTGATTCTTGCCAAAACTGTCAAAGGTTATGGCCTCGGTGAAGCGGGTGAGGGGCGCAATATCTCCCACCAGCAAAAGAAGATGAACGAGAAGGAACTGCGCGAGTTTCGCGAGCGCTTCAAGGTTCCGATCAGCGACGACATCATCGCCGAAACTCCGTTCTACCGGCCTCCGGCGGACAGCCCGGAAACCAAATATCTGCTGGAACGCCGCAAGCAATTGGGTGGTTTCCTGCCGGCACGGATCGGCCACGTCCCCGCGCTCGAAGTGCCGGGCCCGGAATCCTACAAGGAATTTTTCAAGGGGTCGGGCCTGATGCAGGCTTCCACCACCATGGCATTTGTGCGGCTCATCAGCGTCTTGCTGCGGCACAAGGGCATTGGCCGGAACATTGTGCCCATCATCCCCGACGAAGCCCGCACCTTTGGACTGGATGCCTTGTTCCGGGAGGTGGGCATCTATTCCAGCAAGGGCCAGTTGTACGAGCCGGTGGATAGCAAATCGCTGCTGTACTATCACGAGGCCAAGGACGGGCAGATTCTGGAGGAAGGCATCACCGAAGCCGGGGCCATGTCATCTTTTGTGGCGGCCGGTACGGCCTACGCCACTCACGGGGTGCCGATGATTCCGTTCTATATTTATTATTCCATGTTCGGGCCGCAGCGTATTGGCGACCTGATGTGGCTGGCGGGCGATATCCGGGCGCGCGGGTTTTTGCTGGGCGCCACCGCCGGGCGCACCACGCTCAACGGCGAGGGGCTGCAACACCAGGACGGCCACAGCCTGTTACATGCGAGTACCATTCCCACCGTGCTGGCTTACGACCCGGCGTTTGCATACGAGGTGGCCACGATCGTGGCGGATGGTTTGCGCCGCATGTACGTGGAGGGGGAGGATGTTTTCTATTACCTCTCTTTGTACAACGAAAACTACGTCATGCCGGTGATGCCGGAAGGCGTGACCGACGGCATTTTGAAAGGCCTCTACAAGTTCCGGCCCGCGACGGAACGGTTGCCAGTGCATGCCCATATTTTTGGAAGCGGCCCCATCATCAATTCGGCACTCAAGGCCCAGGAAATCCTGGCCGAACGCTACGGCATTTCCGCCGATGTATGGAGTGCCACCAGTTACAAGCTGCTCCGCACCGACGCCATCCGGTGTCAGCGCTGGAACATGCTGCACCCGGAACAGCCACCGCAGCGGTCTTACGTGGAAACGCTATTGGCGTCGGAAACCGGCACCTTCGTGGCCGTGTCTGACAACATCCGCACCGTACCCGATCAGATTGCGCCCTGGGTGCCGGGCGGTTTGTTCACCCTCGGGACAGATGGTTTTGGCCGCAGCGACACCCGCCAGCGGTTGCGCCGGTTTTTCGGAGTGGACGCCGAGAGCACGGTGGTGGGCACCCTCTACGCCCTGGCCCAAAAAGGACAGATCGCCCCGGCCGTGGTAACCCAGGCGATCAAGGATTTGGGAGTTGATCCCGAAAAGGTGCAACCGCAAATTGTTTGATCATTGATTTTGTAAAACTCAATTATGGATTTAAAACTGCCCAAGCTCGGGGAAGGCGCTGATTCCGGCGTCATCGTCAACATTTTGGTGAAGGAAGGTGACCCGCTCGTCAAGGACCAGCCGGTCATCGAACTCGAAAACGAAAAGGCCGTGGCTTCCATCCCGTCGACCGCGGCGGGGGTGGTGACCAAGATTTACGTCAAAGCCGGCGACAAAATCAGTGCGGGCCAGCGTATCCTGGCGCTTGTGGAAAGCGGTCAACCGGCTGCCACCCCGGCCAAACCGGTCCGCCCGGCGGCGCCGGAGCCGGCGGCGCCCACGGTGCCCACCATGGAAAGTTCCGCAGGTCACGCTACGGGCGGTGATGATTCGGAGCGCCTCACGGTGGTGCCAGTGGCTTCGCCGTCAGTCCGTAAAATGGCCCTCGAGTTGGGCATTGACCTGGCCCGGGTGCGGGGCAGCGAGGCGGGCGGGCGCATTGTGTTGAATGATGTCCGTAATTACATTCAGCGGCTGCAGCAGGCGGCCGAGAAGCCGCAAGCCGCTCCGGCGGGCGCCGCGCCCAAGCCGGCGGCTGAGTCCGTTGATTTCTCCAAGTGGGGGCCGGTTACCAAGAAATCCGTCACCCCGCTGCGCCAGGTCATCGCCCGGCGGATGTGGGAAAACTGGAACGCCATTCCGCATGTCACCCAGTTTGATGCCGCTGATTTCAGCCGCATGAATGAGCTGCGCAAGAAATACGCCGCCGCGTACGAGAAGCAGGGCAGCAAACTGACCCTGACGCCCTTGGTGTTGAAGGCTGTCGTAGCTACGTTGAAGAGACATCCGATATTTAATTCCAGCCTCGACGAGGCAGCCAACGAAATCGTGCTCAAGGAATATTACCACATCGGCATCGCGGTGGACACGGAGCAGGGGCTGATCGTTCCTGTGTTGCGGGATGTGGACAAAAAGAGCGTTCTCGAACTGGCGCGCGAACTGGAGCAGATGGCACAGAAGGCGCGCGACCGCAAAGTTACCGCAGACGAGTTGAAGGGCGGCACGTTCACCATCTCCAACCAGGGCGCGATTGGTGGCGGTCATTTTACCCCCATCGTGAACAAGCCCGAGGTGGCCATCCTGGGCTTGGGGCGCGGCACATTGCAGCCGGTGGTGCGCGAGGGCAAGGTGGAGGTTCGGCCCATGACCCCGCTGGGGTTGTCGTACGATCACCGGGTGATTGACGGCGGCGCCGCGGCGCGATTCATCGTGGATTTGGTGACGGCAATGCAGGACTTTGATGAGGCAACGGTAAAGATTTAAATATGGATCCTATTAAAACTGAAATCGTAGTGGTTGGGGCCGGGCCGGGCGGATACGCGGCGGCTTTTTATGCGGCGGACCTCGGCAAAAAGGTAATTCTGATTGAGCGCGATGAGCGGCTCGGCGGTGTCTGTCTGAATCGCGGCTGCATTCCATCCAAGGCATTGCTCTACGCCACCCACCAAATCACGGCGGCCCGGGATTCCGAGCATCGGGGAATCACCTTTGCCGCACCCACGGTGGACGTTACGAAGCTGCGCACCTGGAAGGAATCCATTCTCACCAAGCTTTCCGGCGGCGTGGCGCAACTGGCCAAGCTGCGCAACGTGCAGGTCATTCGCGGTCGCGCTTATTTTGAAGGCTCGCAAACTTTGCGGGTGGAGACCGAGGCTGGCCAGCAGTTCATCAATTACGACCAGGCCATCATCGCCGTCGGTTCATTGCCGGCCATGCCCAAGGCGTTTGACCTGGGCAATCCGCGCGTGATGACTTCCACCGAAGCCTTGGAGGTGGAGGACATTCCCGAAAACTTGCTGGTGGTGGGAGGGGGTTATATCGGCATGGAAATGGGCACGGTTTACGCCGCGCTCGGGAGCAAGATTGTTCTCGTGGAAGCGTTGGACACCCTCCTGGCGGGTGCGGATGCCGACCTGGCCCGGCCCGTGGTGGCCAATGCCAAACGCGCCTTCAAGGAAATCCGTCTCAAGGCGCGCGTGAACAAAATGTCCACCGTCGGCAAGCAGATCAAAGTGGAGATGGAGTACGATGGCAAGAAGGTGGAAGAACTTTACGACCGCGTGCTGGTGTCCGTGGGCCGCCGGCCGAACAGTGCCGACCTTGGCCTGGAAAACACCAAGGTACAGCTCGACGACAAGGGTTTTATCAAGGTCAACCACCGCCAGCAAACGGACGACCCACATATTTACGCCATCGGCGACATTGCCGGCGGCATCCTGCTCGCCCACAAGGCCCACAAGGAAGCGCGCATTGCCGTGGAAGTTATCAATGGCGAAAACAGCGTGTTTGAAAACGTGGTGATGCCCGCCGTGGTGTTCACCGACCCGGAACTGGCCTGGTGCGGCTTGACCGAGGCGGAAGCCAAGGAACGCGGTGTCAAATACCAGATGGTCAAATTTCCATGGGCGGCGTCCGGCCGGGCGTTGTCGTTTGACCGCACCGACGGCATGACCAAGATGCTGATTGACCCTGATAGCGAGCGCGTATTGGGTGTGGGTATTGCCGGAGCCGGTGCGGGTGAACTCATTGCCGAGGCCGTGCTGGCCATCGAGATGGGCGCCACGGCCAAGGACATTGCGCTGACCGTGCATCCGCATCCCACCCTGTCCGAAACGCTGATGGAGTGCGCCGAGGTCTTTTATGGCCACGCCACCCACACGTTTACCCGGAAGCCGGCGGCGCATTGAGGCGGATGACCCGGCCGCGAAATTGCCCGCCCGCTTTCCGCTTGCCAGCGGAGCAGGCGTAGCCTATCAACCCGCGCAAAATGAAACCCAAGCTGCCCTTCGTCAGCGTGCTCATTCCGGTGCATCCGCACAAAAAGGAAGTGAAGTCCGCCGAGGCCGCGCGCCATTTTGATTACCCGGCGGACCGGCTGGAGATCGTGGTGGTGCGCACGTCAGACCTGGCGTTTGGTCCGGGCATCAAACGCAATGCCGGCTTGCAGGTGCTCAAGGGTGAGCTGGTGTACATGCTTGACGACGATTCCGTGGCGGGGCGGGGCATGTTGATGCGGGCGGTCGAGTATTTCCTCGCCGACCCCGAGGTCCGCATGGTGGGCGGGCCGAACCTGTGTCCGCCGGACGCTCCGGCATTTGAGCGGGTGCTGGGACTGGTAATGGGCAGTTGGCTGGCTTTTGGACCCAGTTGCGCCCGCTACCGTTCGGTGGGCCGGTTGCGGATTACCGGCGAGAAAGAATTGATTTCCTGCAATCTCGTGGCGCAACTTGCACCGGTTAAGGCGGTGGGCTTTGATCCCAAGCTCGTCCCCAATGAGGAGAACGCCATGATGGATGGCGTGCAGAAAAAAGGCGGCAAACTGTTATACGATCCTAAATTCATCGCCTACCGCCGGCCCCGGCCCACGTTCAAGGCTTACGCAAAAATGCTGTTATATTACGGTGGGGGCCGGGCGCAACAGTTCCGGTTGCATCCCACGGCCAACTCGGTGATCAATTTCATCCCGCCGCTGTTCTGTCTTTATTTGGTGCTGTTGCCGTTGGTACCGTTGCTGGGCGTGCCCGCGCCCTGGGCTTTGGGAACACTGGCCCCATTGGCGTTATATCTTTTGGCGGTGCTGGTGCAGACGGTGTTTGTGCTGTTTCGCAGCAATCCGTTCCTGGCGGCCTGGGCGTTTCCCCTGATTTTCCTGACCAACGTTTTGTACGGCCTGGGTTTCTGGCATGGGCTTTTCAAGAAGATTGCGCCGCCCAAGATGCCCCGGGAAGGCGACATCTGGTTTGAGTATGTCACGCCTCAACCTCCCGAAGCCTGATCCCGCCGTTTATCCCGGGCCGCCTTATGGCCCCACCATCAGCCGATAAAACCGGTTGGGGATACTTCCGGCGTGGTTGGTGTACCAGATGGAGCGATTGGTGGCGACGCTGTTGAAGTCATTGAGTGACAGCCAATCACCGGTGGTGAGGCTGTTGCGATACTGAATGATGTAATCCAAATTGGAGCGCGCCGCAAAGTTGAACGCCGCATCCGTACTGCCAGTCACGCTGACCGAGTTAAATTGGGGCACGGGCGGACGCACGGTGGCGTCCAGACTCCAGGTGACCAGGTCGCTGAGGAGGTTCTGGCCTTGCGGGCTGCCCAAGAGCGTACTCCACACATACAATATCTTGCCGCCCTTGGCGGGGCCGCTGCGGAAGGCGATAAACGCGGCGGCATCGCCGTAGTTGCCGGTGCCGGTATCCAAGGCGGTGATCAGCGGCAAATAACGGTCGCCCGGACTAACCCCGCTTCGATTGACCGCCCGTAACCGCTGGTCGCCTGCCGGAAAAGGAAAGGTGGCGGGCAGGGAGTGGAGCACGGTTTGGTTGGTGTTCAGTGCCAGGTAAATGCCGGCGGGAGGTTGTTCGAAGCCTTGAATCGGCAACCCGATAGCGGGCAGCAGCGGATCCGCCGGTCCGGAGGCGTCGGCCGGACCATACCCGTAATAAAACGGGTAGGGGCCCGAAGCCAGGATAACGAGGGTGCCGCCACTGGCGAGGTAACGGACGATGGCGCTCTTGCCGTCGCTGGCGGTGGTGACGGTTTTGACATAGTTTTCCCCGCCCAGGTAGAAGGCTACCGGATAATGAGCGACATTGAACCAGTTGGTATCAATCAATTGCGCTTCGGTCAGGGCATCCCATTTCTTCCGCAAACCGGTGGCGGCGGCGAAGTTCGCCGCAAAGCCCGCCGTGCTCAAAGGTAACAGGGCAATCCGGCCATCGGGCAACTGGGCATAATTGGTTTGCAATGCCTGCACGGCCAAATCCTGAAGTTCCGCGGCCACAAACGCGGCGGAAGCATTCGTCAAAACGGCTTCGGTGGGCTGCCAGGCATTGGTCGTTCCGGTGAAGGCCGTGACCGCCATAATGGCCGTGCCGTTGGGTTGCACCCGGCTCAGGGTCCGGCCCGGCGGCAGCACGGCGAAATCCATCAGCACCTTGGGTTCAAAGATGATGGGCCAGGCCCGCCAAGCCAGCACCGGCGTATGATTCAGCGACAGGACGGAGTTGTCATCCAGGAGCAGGATGGGAAACTCTGTGAGTGTTTCGGTCGGCGCCGGCGCGTAGGTGACCACCACCACAGTGGCGCCGGGAGCGGTCAATAAAACCTCGTTGGTCGCCGCGCGCTCGTCTTGCCAGTAAGGAATGCCATAATTCCAATGTTCCCCCGGCGCAATTCCCGCGTAGGAACTCAAGTCGTTCCAGTCCTCGGGCAGTGGATCATTTTCCGGGAGCGGCAATGTAACGAATAATCCGTTGGTGGCCGGAAGGTTATTGGTGACCGCATATTCCAGTGAGGTATCGAAGGTCTTGACGCTCGCCGCTGCCGAGACCGAGCCGATGGTGACAATGTCGTCATTCTGCATCTGTTTCAGGTAAAGCGAACTGGGAGATTGCGTAGGCCGCGTCAGTTGGCTGCCGCTCATCACGTTGGTCACTCCGCCGCGCACGCGGGTCACGGACCAGGATGAGATGTCCACGAAAGGACAGGAAACACTGACGTCAAAAGTTCCGGGCGAACTGGAAACAATGCGGAAGGCACACGGCCCGGTGCCGTCGGTGCGATAGCCCGCGACGTCGGAGGCTGTGCCGTTCTTGTCGAAGGCGATGCAGGCCGCGGCGCCGCAAACCACGCGCATGGTCGAGTTCCCCACGGGTTCACTCAGGGGCAGGGAGGGAGCAAAGCCATACGGATAGCGGTTACCTCGACCCGGACCGGAGCCATCGAACAATCCCAGTCCTTCGGTCAACGAATCCGAGCCGCCATAATCGGCCAGCGAATCCTGGTAGTTAGGTTGGTACAACTCCGGCCAGCGTTGCAGGATTCCCCGGAGGTAGTAGCGCATTCGGGGGTCGCCAGTGTGAACATAAACCTGCACCAGCGAATCAATCACCCAGGACACTTCGTTGGCGCAGCCCAGCCCGGCCCAGTCGCGGCCGCTGTTGGGCTCAATCAAAAAGGAACTGTCCAGCGCCCCGTCAGACCGGTCCGAATCCATGGCCCAAATGTTCAGGTAACGCCACGTGATGTTTCGGGCCAGATGCAAGGCGAGTTCCGCGTTGGCGGACCGGTCCGGGTCGGTGCGAAACGTGAAATAGTAATCCATCAAAAATGCGGAAGCCAGCGAGCCGCCAATGGCAAACGGAGACGAAGGCACGTCCGCAAATTCATTCCGGCTCCAGACATAATGGGTGGCCCAGTTGAACATCCGGTCAATGGCCGGCAGGTAGTCCGGGCGGACCTGGTTGTTTTTGCGGTCATAGCGGTACAATTCCACCAGCACGCGCGCCGGGTACCAGGCGTCGGAATTATGCAGGGTGGTTACCGCCGGGCCGCCCCAGTTGGAGAGCCACTGGCCGGCCAGCGGTTTTTGCCAGAACTCGCAGGCGGCGCCGCCATTGGTAAAGATAATGGCGTAATTGGTCAGCAGGGTTTCCACCCGGCCCCGCAGGGTATTGACCGTGGCCAGGTCGCCCTTGCGGACGGCGGTATCCACCGGCATTTCCTGATGGCCCTGCCAGCTATTTAACAGCAGCGTTCCCGATTGATAAAACGTGGTTTCGCCGCCGGTGCCGTACAGGCTGGAGCCGATGGGGCCGGCAAAATCGCCCAACCGGGCCCCTCCGGGAATCCAGCCCAGGTCATTCATGGCCGGCACGCGGGGCAGGGCGTTGGTGTAGCGCTCAAACAGGCGGGCTTGGAAACGTTCGTTGGGATCTTCGGTGGCCGGCAGATTTTGATCCACGATCAGGGAAAAATGCGAGGCCAGCACTTCACCGCCAGCCGGAAAAGTTTGCTGGCCGTAACGGTTGCCCCCATACGGGTACGCCAGGGCAACGAAGTTCGTCATGCCGGACTCCTGCCAGCAGTAGGTCGTGGCCAGATAGCGTTCCGATTGGTCCGTGGCCCGGGCATCTTGAAAATCATAGCCCACGTACAGTTGGGCATCGGGATCCCACAACCCAATCATCGGAATGGGATGTCCCCCCAGCGGGCACAAATAGCTCCAGTTGCGGTTCCACGTGCAGGAGATTTCCGGTGTGCCGGCGTGGACGTCGCCCAGCAGCGGAAACGAATCGCCCACCGGCGTGGCGTTCAACCAGCCGCGCTGATGCCATACCTGGGCCGTGGGCAGCGTGCAGGTCAGGAAATGAAAGGGCACCGCGCCATCCGGAAACTGGGCCAGCCAGTGATTGGTGTTGAAAGTCACCAGAGACAGTTTGAAATCAATCACCGGTTCGGGATAGTTCGTCGGGTCAGGCAGGGTAACCCGGACAAAATCGTCACTGGCAAAGGTGACCGCCGCCGGGTCTGCGGCGTGGAGGCCGGTAAGGAGGAGTCCATCGGCATTGGTCACGATATTATCCGCGAGAATGGCGCCATGGGCGGCGAGCCGGATGGGCGCCACCAGCGCGCCATCGGCGTACACATCGAAACCTTGATTTCCCACCGGGGTGACGGTGAAGACCGGGGTGGCGTGCGCCTGCATCGCCATCCACAGAAACAAGCCGGCCCAACTGCTGCGCATACGCCCAATCATGATAACAATCCAATAATGGTAATTCGGGTCAAAGTTTGCCCGGTGGTTATATCCTCGTGCTCAAATCAAAGTACTGCAAGCCCGGTATCGCCCGGCTGCCGAAACGAAAACCGGGGCGGACTCCGCCAGTGGCGTGGCGGAAATCCACCCCGATTTCACTGCATCCAACGTCCGAATAACCCCTTCGCCTTATGGCTGGGGCGAAGGCGGGAAGGTGAGCCGGTAGTAGCCGGCGCCGTTGGTGGTTGCGGGTGAATAGCTGCTCATCTGCCCCAGCGGGTTCGTGCTGCTGAACACGTCCGCCCAGTTCGGCGCGAGGAGCGTGGCGGATGCCTGGACGATACCGCTGCCCTGCCATTGCAAATTGAAGGGCAAGGTTTGGGCAAACCCCAGTTTTTGGAAGACGTTGATGCCTTCCAGCGAACCGCAAGGCCGGACCACGCAATACTGCACGCGGGAAATGTGAACGTAGCCCTTGCTCGGGTCGCCGCCCACGGCCGAGTCGGTTTGGAAACGCGCCACGGATTGCGGCCCCTGGTTGATGCCGGCGAGATTCACGTTGGGCAGTTCAAAGTAGGCGACTTTCCACGTGCCGCTGCCGGTCAGGGTTTCGCGGTAATCATACGGTTGGCCGAACACATTGGTGCCGGTCAACTGATTGGGGAACGACGTGGTGCTGACGCCAGCCTTGAGGCTGTTGTAGGGCCACGGATAGAACCGGGCGCCCGCCATGGCCGGGTCGTCATAGTAGGTGAGAGCCATCAAGATGTCGGCATTGTCCTGGTACGTGGGCCCCAACGGCGGCAGCCCGTTCGTGCTCGGGATGATGGCAAACTGGATGTTGTTGTTGCCGCCACTGGGCGCTTCCGCCCAACGCAGGTCATCCGTGGGGCCAACCTGTTCAATGACCATGTTCTGGTCGCCCCCGGAACTGCCAATGTCCAACCCGTTGGTGATGCCTTTGTTTAAATCCAGTTCCACATAATAGCCATAATTTGTGGTGCAGATCAGCGGGTTTAGATAGAAGGTGGGGTCCGGATCCAGGCCCGCCAGCGCATTCGTGCCGGTGCGGACCACCCCCAGTTCCACCCGGTCAATGAACGGATAGCCGCCGTTGAACGAGAGTCGAGTCCCGCCAGTCAATGGCGACGTATTCACTCCGTACAGGTTGACCGCCGGCACCCAGAACGCCAGCCGCAGCCAGCGGCCGGAACCGGTCAGGGTGTACATGGGGCCATTATAAGTTCCGACATTGCCCTGATCATCGGTGGCATAAGCTTCCGGGCCGAACGAAACGCCGGCCAGGGCCGGGTCATCATAGAATTCCACGCAGACCTTCATGGCTCGCGGCGGATTGCACGGCACCCCGAGGTAATTGTCCAGAATGCCAAAATTCATGAAGCCCCCATTGGCCTGAACGGCTTTGCGTTTGTCGTCTGTAGGGCCGACGTTGCTTTGGTAGGTCACGGTTTGATCCTGGTCGTTCAGCACCATCAGATGGTTGGTGTCATTCGCATTGACGTCAATGTAAGCCAGGTTGACCGCCGGTTCCGGATCGCACTGCGGCGGCGGCAGGAAGACATTGATCGCGTTTGAAGTTCCGAATGACCCCGCCGGCCCGATGGCCGCTACGCGTATGGCGATGCCGGGCAGTCCTTCAAGGCGCAGGGTGCCGCCATTGACGCCCCCGTTTTGGGCTCCAGGTGGAACCGTGGAAGCCTGGAAGCCAATGTATCGCAACCCGCTGGTGTTTTCGACATTCGGGCTTACCGGATTGGTGATGGTGAACAGCATCCAGTTCCAGTGGCTGTTGTTGGCGCCCAAGGGAATGGTGCCGGCAACGCCCTTGTATTCGGTCCCGAGAATGCCTTCATTGAACGTCACGGTTTTGCCGGTGCCATCGTTGTTATACAGGGCGTCGTTGCCAAAGACCTGCAACAGCACGTCCACCACCGGAACGGTGGCAAACTGGGTGTAATTGGCGTCGGCAATATTGAGGAAGGACGAAGTGCCCTGGTCGCCCAAAAGGCCGTCCAAAGTGGCCAGTTCGTACGCCTGGTCGCCCCCGCTGGCCAGGGAAATGTTGTTGCCCCAGCCCCCGGGGGTGGAGGCGAAGGTGACCGTGGGATCAAAGACGGCGTAATCCACGGCGGCATTGGAATCAATGGTGGAGGGCCAGTCATCCACGGCGAACTGGGCGTGGGCGCTGAACCCGCCAGCCAGCAGCGCCAGGGTTGCAGCTGCGGAGTACCACAGTTTTAACTTGGGAACAGGGTGAGGCTTCATACGTTGGGATTGCTGAGGGTTTGAGTTGGCTCGGTTTTACGGGCTTGCAGACACAATATACAAGATGGACGTACCATCTTGCGGTGCTTCTCGGGAATAACGGCAAAACTCAAACACAATCCCGCGGCTTGGGGTATCCCCGAAAGCGGGGAGGGCGTTCGGTTTATCCGGGGAGGTCGCCGCTTTACTTTCGCGGCGTGGTTCCGCATTTTAATCCTCCAATGAGACGACTGGGTTTCCTTTTGGGTTTGATCGGATTGCTGCCGGCAATGCAGTTGCGGGCGGCTCCCAATACCGCGCCGGATTTTCAGGAGGTCGGCGAGCTGCTGCGTGCCCATCTGCCCGGAGTGACGGCGGCGGAACTCGACCAGGCGGCCCTGGCGGGGGTGCTGGACCGGTGGCACGGGAAAGTAACGGTGGTGGCCACGGCCACCCCGGGGACAACTGCCGCAACCAATGCCTTAACCCTCAGCGAAGTACGCCTGGCCGGGGGCGGAATGGTTTACCTGCGGGTGGCCCGGGTGGCTGCCGGGCTGGATCAGGAACTGGCCGCGGCCTACACCCGCATCAATGCCACCAATCACGTCAATGGCGTGGTGTTGGACCTGCGCTACGCCTCTGGCTCGGATTACGCGGCGGCGGCCGCCACGGCAGACCTTTTTTTGAGCCAGGCCCGTCCGTTGCTGGATTGGGGCGAGGGCTTGGTCTCTGCCAAAGCCAAGCCGCTGGCCCTGGCGGGGCCGATGACCATTTTGGTCAATTCCCAAACTAGCGGGGCGGCGGAAGCTCTGGCGGGAGTGTTGCGGGAAGCCGGAGTGGGACTTGTGCTGGGCGCCCGTACCGCGGGGAACGGTGCGGTGACCGAGACATTTCCGCTGAAGAATGGCGAGTTCCTGCAAATTGCTTCCCGGCCGGTACGCCTGGCCAGCGGCAAGGCCCTGGCGCCGGATGGGTTGGCCCCGGACATTGAGGTGCCGGTGGCCCCCGATGACGAGCGGCGTTACTTTGCCGCTGAAATTTCCAGCCTGACCAGCGTGGATCAGCCCGATGAGGGCACTGCCGCCAGCGAGGACGACACCAATTTTCCCGCCCGCCGGATTAACGAGGCCGATTTGGTCCGCGCCCGGCGCAACAACAGCGGGGCGGACTTGGAAACCGGGCTGGACAATCTCGTCACTCCCACCGCCAAACCGGCCAAACCCGTGGTCCGCGACCCGGTCCTGGCCCGGGCGCTGGACTTGCTGAAAGGACTGGCGGTGGTGCGCCAATCCGGGCAGAATTAACCCCTCGTTGGCGATTTGGTTTCGCCAGCAAAACTTTTTCGGGCTATACAGATGGTCGCTTTTGAATGAAAACCATTCTCTTTATTTGCACAGGCAATGTTTGCCGCAGTCCCATGGCCGAGGCGCTGTTCCGCCACGCCGTCGCCGAGCGCGGCGGGTATCGGGTCTGGTCGGCGGGATTGGGCGCGATTGACGGCCAGCCGCCGTCGCAACATTCAGTCACCGCCCTGCGCGAACTGGGCATCGACATTTCCAACCAGCGCAGCCGGGTGCTCACGCCGGACATGGTGCGCCAGGCGGATTATATTTTTGGCATGACCCACAGCCACCGCGACACCATCTGCCTGCTCTATCCGGCCGCGGCGGAGAAGACCTTCCTGTTGCGCGAGTTCGATGACACGCTCGACATGTTCGAGAAGGACATTAGCGATCCCATCGGCGGCTCGTACGAGATTTACGTCAATTGCCGCGACCAGATTGAGCAGGGCATTGCCTCCATTGTACGCTTTCTGGAACCGGACCGGCATCACACCGGGGACAATGCCTCCGGCAAGCCGGTGCAAATGGCCATTGGCGCGGACCACGGCGGTTTTGAACTGAAACAAAAAATCAAGGAACACCTCGAGCGCCGCGGAATCACGTTGACCGATTTTGGCGCAAACTCCAGTGCGGCCACGGATTATCCCGATTTTGCCCAGGCCGTGGCCAATCATGTGGCGGCGGGCAAGGCGGAGTTTGGTGTGCTGATTTGCTCCACCGGCATCGGCATGAGCATTGCCGCCAATAAAATTCCCGGCGTGCGGGCTGCCCAAGTGGTGGATGAGCAAACCGCCAGTCTGGCCCGCCAGCACAACAACGCGAACGTCATTTGTCTGGGCGCCAAAACCGTGCCGGCCGAGGCGGCGCGCCGGATCGTGGACGCCTTCCTCACCGCCCGGTTTGAGGGTGGCCGGCATGAACGCCGCGTGGGCAAATTTGAAACCACCTTCCTCCGCAACGACCTGCGGTTGCGCTCGGTGGATCCCGAAATTGCCGCCCTGGTGGCGCTGGAACGCCAGCGGCAGCAGGAAAACATTGAGCTGATTGCCAGCGAAAACTTTACCAGCCCGGCGGTCATGGAAGCGCAGGGCTCGGTGCTGACCAACAAGTACGCCGAGGGTTACCCCAAAAAACGCTGGTACGGCGGCTGTGAAAATGTGGACGGCGTGGAGCAACTGGCCATTGACCGGGCCAAGAAGCTTTTTGGCGCGGAGCACGCCAATGTGCAACCGCACTCCGGCAGCGGCGCCAACATGGCCGTGTATTTTGCCATGCTCAAGCCGGGCGACAAGATGCTGACCATGGATTTGAGCCACGGCGGCCATCTCACCCACGGCAACAAGGCCAATTTCTCCGGCAAGTTCTTTGAGATCGTGCATTACGGAGTGCGGCAGGATGACGAACGGATTGATTACGACCAGCTCGCGGTCATGGCGCGCGAGCACAAGCCCAAGATGATTACGGTGGGCGCCAGCGCCTATCCGCGCATCATTGATTTTGCGCGCATGGGCGAGATCGCCCGCGAAGTCGGGGCATTGCTCCTGGCGGACATCGCGCACATCGCCGGTCTGGTGGCGGCGGGCCTGCATCCCAGTCCCGTGGGCCATGCTGATTTTGTCACCACCACCACGCACAAAACCCTGCGCGGCCCGCGTGGCGGGCTCATCCTGTGCGGCGCCAAATACGCCAAGGAAATTGATTCGCAAGTATTCCCCGGCATCCAGGGCGGACCGCTGATGCACGTCATCGCGGGCAAGGCGGTGTGTTTCCAGGAGGCGTTGCAACCCGGATTCAAGACCTACCAGGGGCAGATTGTGAAGAACGCCCTGGCCCTGGCCGAAGGCATGAAACACAACGGCTACCGCCTGATCAGCGGCGGCACGGACAACCACCTCATGCTGGTGGATGTGGGCGCCAAAAACGTCACCGGCAAGGACGCGCAGATTGCCCTCGACGAGGCGGGCATCACCGTCAACAAGAACACCATTCCGTTCGAAACGCGCTCGCCGTTCCAGGCCAGCGGCATCCGGCTGGGCACGCCCGCCGTCACCACGCGGGGCATGAAGGAGGCCGAAATGGCCGCCATCGCCGACATGATTTCCGAGGTGCTGATGGACGTCAAAAATGTGGAGGCCGCGCACAAGGTCCGCGCCCGCGTGCGCGAACTGACCACCCGGTTCCCGCTGCCTTACTAAGCCGGCTGCCGGATTCGCGGTAGATTAAACTCTGAATGGCGCCAGCGAAGGAGTTCGCTGGCGCCATTGCTTTTGCGGCGAGCTATTTCTGGCCATACTTGGCCAGCAACCATTGCAGCGCGTTCATTTCGCCGAAGGTTTTGGTACGCTCGTTGTAGTTGATCCAGTCCTGCGGGGACATGGATTCCTGTAACGTGTCCATCTGTTGGCACAACGCTTTGATGCTGGCACTTTGCTGGGTGAGTTGGTCCAGCCGTTGTTTTACGGTGGTGCCATCGCTGCCGTAAACTCCATTGGGGTCCATGGCGGCGAGCGAGTCGCGTTCGATGGCCAGCCCCACCAACTGGGTGATCAAGGGATTCCGCGCGCTGCCATCCAAAGATTGTCCCAGGCTGATATTCATCTGCAAGGCCGCTTGGGCCGAGGTGATGTCGCCGGCCTGGGCGTAGGCTTGGGCGAGGTTGACCACCTGATGATCCAGGTCGCTCAACTGGCCGAGTTGGGGCAGCATGAGCTGCCAGGTCGCGATCATTTTGGTTTCCGCCTCGGAATACCCGGCGGAGCGCCAGGCTTCCTCGGCATTCTGCACAAAGTCCCAGGAATAATCCTGAAACCCGCTCTTACCCCGGGCGGCGTTCAACTCCTGCACGGCCTTGGTGGAATCGCCGGAATTGAAGTAATTGAGCGCCGAGAGGTAATTGGGGAGCGAATTGTCCGGCGCGGATTTCTTGAACGCCTCCAGGCGGTCGCGCAGTTCCGCCGGCGTGGCGGTTTTGTCAAAGACGGCAGCGAAGTTGACTTTGGGATCATTGGAATATTTCTCCAGGGCTTCGCGGAGCAGGGCGGCGTCGCCAGTGCTGCGATAAACGGCCAGCAGACTGGCGGCGCTGCGATGGTTCTGTTTGAGATAAGCGTCAATCTGCTCCGGGGTGAGCTGCGGGACTTCGCCCTTCATCAACCGCAGCATCAGGTTCGTGACGTTGGTGTCATCCGGGGCCGGCTTGAGGGCGGCGGCCGCCAGTTGCGCCGGCGGCTGGGCCAGATTGGCAAAGGAAGGATTGCGGGCCTGCGGCGACAGTTTTTGCAGGCGCGCGTTCTCGGCCGTCAACCGCGCCAGTTCCGCGTCCCGTTGCCGCAAGGTTTCTTTCTGCTGCTGCAGTTTGACTTCCGCAGCGTGATGGAGTGCCACGGGAGTGGCGATGCCCGCAATGAGAATTGCGCCCAGGATACCGGTTTGGAGTTTGGTCATAACGAGGTATTTTAAAATTGAGACGCCGCCCACGGCGCCGGTGGTGGCCATCAGCGACGTGCTGATGAGGCTGGCTGCCAAACCCGCCGGGGCCAGTTGCACGGCATTGGCGGAAATGGCCGTGGCCAGCGTGCCGGAGACCGCCACGCCCCGGCGGGCGAACGCCGCCCGCAGCTTGTCCAGGGCCCGCTCCACCCGCATGCGCGCGGCGTTTTCGGTGAGTTGCAACCGCGCGCCCACCTCGGCAAAGGACTTTTTCTCGAAGAAGCGCAACAGCAGCGCGTCACGGTCGCCGGCCTTGAGTTCGTGCATTGCGGCATCCAGCTCCGGGCGCAGGCGCTCCCATTCCAGGTCTGCTCCGGCGGCAGGCAGCGCCGCCGTGCCGGCCGGTTCGCTCGTGGTTTCGCGCATAAACTTTTCCTCGCGGTGGCGGCGCCGGCTTTCGGTCCGAATCGCCTTGGCCGCGGCGTAATGGGTGCTTGTGTACAGCCAGCCGGTCAGGCTTTGTTGGGGTTCCGTGGCAATGATGCCGGCCGCCTTGCGGGCCAGGTCGGCAAAGACACTTTGGCAAACGTCCTGGGCCAGATGGGCATCGCCATGGACCTGGCGCAGCGCCGCGGAATAGACCAGATGCACCTGCCGCTGTACCAGTTCGGCAAAGGCGGCTTCCGCGCGGGTTTGCGCGTAGCGCCGGAGCAATTCATGGTCGGAGGTCATTTTCAACCTATAGCACCCGCCCGGTTAAAAATCGCACAAAAAACGGCAGGAAAATTTCTGGCCCGTGTTGCCAACCCACTCCCATACTGTGTTTCGCCCGCGACTGGGAGATGCTAAATTCCGCTGCTGTATTGCGAGCCAAGGCGAACACCGCAGCCCTGCGGGGTTGGAGACCGCCGGCAGGCGCCCAGAACTGGAATTTCCTGAATGTTCCGGCGGATCGTATGCGACTTTGATTTTCCCCAGCGCCGGATGGGATTTGATCCGGTTCACCCGCACATGGGAGACGAGGTCGGCCCCCGGCTGGTCCACCCGGTCAACCGCCCGCTGGCCGCAACCCGGGAGGTTTTTCCTCAAGCCCGGCATCGCTGATGCCGATAAGCCCTTTGGCTTTCTAGCTTATACTGTCTATGAGCAGTAATTGTGAACGGGTGGATGCGGTGAAATCCCGGGCCGCGGCCTTGCGGCAGCAGTTGGATTTGGTGCCGCAGACCCAGGCGAAACAGCCGGAAGTGGAAAAGGCCAAAAGCCAGGTGCAATCGCTGGATGCCGTCGTGAAAAAGGGCGACGCCAAAAAAGCAGAATCAGCGCTTTCCACCGCCGCCACCGCCGTGCGGGAACTGCAAACCGATTCCAAAACCAAACCGTCATTCTCGCGCGGGGTGGACTTTTACGCCTGAAATTCTGGCGCAGACGTTTCCGCAATTGCCGACTGCTCCTTTCGGCTCTCGCACTTCGGCAGCCGCGGCTGCTCTCATTTTGTTTTAACATCGTTCGCGCCATAAATCGGTGCAACTGCTTCAAGTATCAACAGAATAGGCGAATTTTTGGCCCTAAAAAAATTGGTTAACGGTTAAACCACATGTTGTTTGTGACCGTGATAAAATGCCTGCTGGTATGCGAAAATATGCAACCAGAGCCGGCCTGCGGGCCGAGGAGAAGGGAATGCAAAGGGCCAAAGGCAAATACAGCACGACTCCCGTGCGTGGGGAGTGGTATTTCGCAGTCCGCAATCCGAATTCCTCAAGCATCACCGGAGGATGGGTTCGCCCCGGCTGGGGCTTGGCGGGAGAGGTTGCCCCAACTCCCGGCTGGCGCCGTGGGCTACTCCCTTGCTCTGCTCCGCAGTTTGATGGGACACGCGGTCGCGCCGGGCGCGCTCCGAAAAAAACTGAAATCCGACCGAATCAAACCGGATCAAACCACTTTTTATGGGCCACCGGGCTGTCCGGCATATTTCGCAATCCGCAATCCCATTTCGCCCATCCCCATTCTGCACTCCGCACTCCGCAGTTTTCTGGGCCGGCTCCCGGTGGCCGTCCGCAAGGACCAAATTACCAAACGAACCCAATTTTTTCGGTGCCGAATAAATTTCGATGTGACTATGGTAAAGCCATTTACAATATTTTATAGCGCCAACCAAATTGGGTTCGTTTGGCTTCGTTTGGCGGTCCGTCAGGGGGTGTCTTTCTGCGGATACAGCAACAGGAGACGGAAGGCAACGTCACGCGCGGAAGAGCCGTCCGCGCTCTGGAACGGTCGGGGCAAAGCCCAACGTTGCCTTGCCGGATTCATATGAGATCCAAGCCAATCAAGCCAAATCAAACCATTTTTTATGGCCTTGGGGTTGACCCGAATATGAGGACACGGAGTCGAAGGCGCGAGAAAGTACCGATGATAAGGTCTGACCGAACCTCACCTGGCCTATTTCTGCCCGGTGTCGATGGAGGCGAAGAGGTCTTCGAGCGTGTTCAAGGGCGCGCCGACCTTGGGATTGAGCGTGGTGCGCAGGTATTCCACAGCATCGGGGATGTTGCGCACCGAGCGGGGCAGCACGGCACCGCAGGCGTTGGGGTGGCCGCCGCCCTGGATTTTTTGAGCCACCGTCAGCGCCTCGTTGTTGCGGCTGCGCAGGCTGGCGATGATGACGTTGTTGGCGCGGCGGAACAGGGTCAGCAGCACGGGATACGGCGTGGCCTTTTGCTCCAGGAGCTGGTGGATGATGAGATTGTTATTGCCCACCACGGTGTCCACATAGCCCACGGTGGGGGTGATTTCAGTGACGCGTTTCTTGCTCCACGCAAAGCCCAGCGGGTCTTCGATGCGCCGCTTGGTGGCCATGACTTCGAGCAGCGGATGGTCGAGCAATTTTTCCAGGTTGCCCTCCGTGAGGGCGTGCAGATTCCAAAACTGGTAATGTTTGACGAGGTTGGCGTAGTCACTGGCGAGGGCGAATTCCGGGTCGTCCTCCAGGAACAGATCGGCCACGTTGTTGAGGTGGATCAGCCGGTCGAGTTGCGGGGAACTGAGGCCATTCTCCCGGCAGAGTTCGTAGCAGAGCGACCCGGCGGACTTCGTCACATCATGGATGAGCATGGCGTGCTTGGCCGGCGCATCGGTGGGATGATGGTCAATGATCACCCAGCCGGTACGGTCCATGCGGGATTCAAAGGCGAAGTCGGACACCCAGGCGGCCCGCTCGCGCAGGTCGCGCTGCTTCCAATAATTGTAGTGATGCGCCTCGAGTGGCACGTCGGCATCGAACAGATGACGCGCGAGGCGTTGCAGCAGCAAACCGGCGATGAAACCGTCGAGATCGCTTTCGTGGGTGAAGATTACATCGGGCTTGGGCAGCATCGTCATGTCGGCGCAACCTATCCCAAACACGGCGGTGTGGCGAGCCGGGATTTTGGTTGGGGGCACATTTCGCAAAAAAAGAACGGCGCTCCGGTGGGAACGCCGTTCGCGCAAAGCAATTTCTGGCTATTCCCGGTCGTAGTTCGGGATTTGATGTCCTGCCACGCTGCACGTGGGGGTTTCATTCACCGCGCCGAGGGTGTACGCGCCATCCTTGGGACAAGTGGGCAGGGTATGTCGCGGCAAATAGGGTTCGAGGTCGGCGGCGGTGGGCACGGCGGTTTCCGGCTTGTGATTTTCGAGGGCCCATTGCTGCTTGGCGGCGTCAATCTGGCGCAGATTGTTGATGCAGGCATTCTTCTGGGCGGTGGCTTTGGCGCGTACAAAGTTGGGGATGGCAATGGCCGACAGCATGCCTACGCCGGCCACGGCCGGGAGCATCATGACGGTGGCGGGATGCTGGGTGCTGTTGCCCAACGCCAGCCAGCCGGAATCCATGTGGCTGCTCACGTTGAAGGCGCAGCCGGCGGTGCCAGGTTGGAATACCGATTTCAGCCAGGCTTGTTCCGGAGCTTGGCTGTTCATCTCCATGGCCTGCTGCTGGATGTCCTGCATGGTCTTGCCGAATTGCGGACTGACATAGGTGAACTGATTACCCGTGAGCGGAATGTTTTGGGACAGCCGGGCGAAGTCCGCCGTGCTCTTGAGGCCGGGTGCCTTGCCGGCTTTTACGGCGAGGACCTGCTTGATAAGAATTTCGGACGAAGCCAGGAACAGATAACCGTCGCTCGTGGCAATGGCGGGATGCAGCCGGATGGGCAGGGGCAGCGGCACGGCCATGGAACGCATCTTGAGGTTGCCTTCGTTGACGCTTTCCACCTGCTGGCTGATTTGATCGTTGGCCTTGAGCGCGGCGTCCACACGGTCGAAAATGGTGTCGTCCTTGACCTTGAGCACCAGCAGCAAAGCCGGTTCAGGGATGTCGAGCGGCTTGCTGGTGGGCAGGGGAATGGTAACCGGATGGGCGGTGTCAAAAGTAACGGCCATGCCAAATTCACCACCAAGCGAGGCCAGCAGGCGGTCCCACTTGATCTGGGTTTGCTGTTCGAATTGTTGCGGCAGTTGTTGCAGCCATTCCTGCGCCTGGGGCAGATCGGAGGCGGCAACTTCTTTTTGCAACACCTTCCAGAGTTGCGGCACATCCGCATCGGAAAACAGCGCCAGCACGGTGTTGGTGGGCAGCAGGTCGAGTCCGGTGAGGGGGTGCGGCTGCCCGCCCAGCAGCGACCAGCCAAAGCCCTGGCCCTTGCCGGAGTAGTGGTGGACAAACAATTTGGTACGGTACAGGCCGGGCTCGATGGCGATGCCGCTGATGCCCACGCCGCTGACGTCTTCAACGCCGCTGTCATGCACCAGTTTGGTAGCCAGCGCAAAGCCCTTGACGAGGTTATCGCGATCGTGGGCATCGGTGTCGGGGATGGAGGCGAGCGTTTTTTGCCAGCCCGCCATTTTGGTGCTGATACCGTCCAGCCATTGTTCGGTACTGAGATAAGCGTAGAGATTGCCGCCGGGGTCAAGTTGCGCCGTTACCTCGGCAAAGCTGGTTTTTTCGGCGGAAGCGAGCGGGGCGTGGGATTCCGGCGTGCCGGGTTTGTGGGGCTGACACCCGCAGAGGACGCCGAGCAATAGGGAGGAGGACCAGAGACGGGCCAGGCTGATTTTCATAAGTAGTTCCGGGAACAGTGGTTGAATTGCGCTGAATTGTGATCAGCCAATCATTTAATGGGGGGACAGGTAAAGGCAATTCTGCGAAAAAATACGGCAGCCGGATCTGCCGGCGCCGAATGGCACGCCAGATTTGAACTCCCCAGCCGGTTGCTGGTCAAAAGTTGGTGATGAGGAACAAAACTTTTCGGGCTGCGTGTTGTGAACGCTTTGAAATATCGCCCGAGACTTTTGAAAAGGAACTGTTGTGGCATTGCGTACCCCGCCGGGCGGTGGGCTTGGGAAAGCTCATCTGGCGGCTCAAGCCGAGTTATTTTGAACCGGATCTGGAACTGATCCGGGACGTTTCCCAATGCACCAGTGCCAGCGCCGTGCAGGCGGAACTGAATTGTTTCCGCTATCGCAACCGGACTTCCGGTTTCTGCCGCAAGGTGCTGGGGGTCCGGCTCTCCGGCCGGCAATTGGTGAAACTTGCGGCGGAATCGCTGCATTAGCGCCACCGATGTCCGGCGGTGGCGGCGATTGGCTCCCGACTTGGTTTTCGGATTGAAATTGGCCCTAACCCCCGCCATTATAAGCGTTCATTTGAATTCCGGCGCCGGACTGCGGCGCCCGGGATTCGCCAAACATGAAACGCACGCACCATTGCAACGAACTGCGCCCGGCTCACATCGGGCAGACCGTCACCTTGTCCGGCTGGGTCCATTCCCGCCGGGACCTCGGCGGCCTCATCTTCATTGACATTCGCGACCGCGAAGGCCGCACCCAGACGGTTTTTGACCCGTCGGATTTGACCAAGGAGTTGTTCGACCAGGCTGCCGCGCTGCGCAGCGAGTGTGTGGTGAGCATTACCGGCAAGGTGCGGCAACGTCCCGCCGGCACGAATAACGTCAAAATTCCCACCGGCGAAATTGAGCTGCTGGCCGTCGGCCTCGAGGTGTTGAACATGGCGGAAGTGCTGCCGTTTCCCGTGGACGACCCCGAAGCGGCCAACAAGGTCAACGAGGAGTTGCGCCTGCAGTATCGCTACCTCGACCTGCGCCGGCCGGAAATGGCGCGCAATCTCCGGTTGCGCAGCAAGGTGGCCATCACCACGCGCCAGCACATGGATGAAGCGGGTTTTCTGGAAGTGGAAACGCCGGTGCTGTTCAAGTCCACCCCCGAAGGCGCGCGCGAATTCCTCGTGCCCAACCGCCGCGACCCGGGAACTTTTTACGCGCTGCCGCAGTCGCCGCAGCAGTTCAAGCAGATTTTGATGGTGGCCGGGGTGGAGCGTTACTACCAGATTGCCAGGTGTTTCCGTGATGAAGACCAGCGCGCCGACCGGCAGTTGGAATTCACCCAGCTCGACATTGAAATGAGCTTCATTGACCGCGAAGACATTTACGCGCTCATCGAAGGTTTGCTCAAGCGGGTCTGGAAGGCCGCGCTCAACGTGGACATCCCCACGCCCTTCAAGCGGCTCAGTTATGCCGAGGCCATGAACCGCTTTGGCATCGACAAGCCCGACACGCGGTTTGCGATGGAGTTGGTGGATTTCACCGAGGAGTTCAAGGCCAGCACGTTCAAGGTGTTCAGCGGGGCCATTGCCAACGGCGGCGTGGTGAAAGCGCTTAATGCCAAAGGTCTGGCCGGCGCCACCCAGGGACAGCTGGAGACCATGACCGAATACGCCAAGAGTTTTGGCGCGAAAGGTTTGGCTTTCATCAAGGTGGAAAACGGCGAATGGAAATCGCCCATCGTGAAGTTTTTCAACGATGCCGAAAAGCAGGCGCTCACCACCAAGCTCAAAATCGAGGAAGGCGACTTGATTCTCTTTGCCGCTGATCAATGGCTGAATGCCTGCGAGATTCTCGGCAAAATCCGGCTGTATTGCGCCGACGTGTTGAAGACGCAGGGCAAGCTGACGATTGACCCGAACCGTTTTGATTTCCTGTGGGTCATTGAATTTCCGCTGCTGGGCTTCGACCGCGAGCAGAACCGCTGGTATTCCAGCCATCATCCGTTTACGGCCCCGGTGGCAGAGGACATTCCGCTGCTCAAGACCGACCCCAAGAAAGTCCGGGGCCAGCATTACGATGTGGTGGTCAATGGTGTGGAACTCGGCGGCGGCTCCATCCGGATCCACCAACCCGCAGTGCAAAAGACCATTTTCGAGGAACTCCTGCAGATTCCGCCGGACATGGTGCAGGCCCGGTTTGGTTACATGCTCGAAGCGTTCAAATACGGCGCCCCGCCGCACGGCGGCATAGCGCTGGGCTTTGACCGCCTGTGCGCCATCTTGTGCGGCACGTCGAGCATTCGCGATGTCATTGCGTTTCCGAAGACGGCCAAGGGCGTGGACCTGATGACCGAATCACCCAGCACCGTCGAGCCCAAACAACTCCGCGATCTCTATATCGAACTGAAGGTCAAGAAACCGGAAACCCCGGCTGCTCCCCAAGCGTAACGGGTCCGTCCCGACTCCCTTTCCGGCGGGTGAGTCGCTGCCGTAAGGGGCAAGGGATGGCTGGTGACACTACCGGTCGTTGCAAAACCGACGCTTCGGTGCGTGACGTTCCGGTGGTTAACTTTTCTAAGTTTCTTTGCATAAAGAGATTGAGATTTCGATTTCCGCCTTTCTCCTGTAACTCCGATTTAACAAGGTTTCACTGGTCAACCATTAAAAACCCGTTAATTTCCCGCTTGTTTATAATTAAGATAAGCGATAAATAGTTTAACCACTTTAAACAGAAATTATGCAAGTTCTGCCAAATAATCAGCCGATGGTGGATCGGGTTCTGGCTCGCGGGCATTTGCTCAATCCTTATGGAGTGCGGCTGGCGCAGTCGGAGGAGGATGTCCACGCGGCGCAGACGCTGCGGTTTCTGGTGTTCAACCTCGAGCTCAACGAAGGGCTGGAACATTCCTTTGCCACCTTGCGGGACGCCGATCCGTTCGACGAGATCTGTGATCATTTGATTGTGGAAGACCGGCGCACCGGCGAAGTGGTGGGCACGTACCGCTTGCAAACCGGCGTTAAGGCGGCGGCGCGCCGGGGCTATTACAGTGCGCAGGAATTTGATATGGCCCCGTTTGAACCGATTCGGCATCAGGTTGTGGAACTGGGGCGGGCGTGCGTTCACAGCCAGCACCGGAACCTGGCGGTGCTGGGATTGTTGTGGAAGGGCATCGCGGCCTATGCGCGGGAACGGGGCGGTCGCTACCTGACCGGATGCAGTTCGCTATCGTCGCAAGACGCGGCGGTGGGGGCGGCAGTTTACGCCGACCTCAGCCGGCGGTTCCTGATTGAGGAATCGTTGCGGATCCAACCGCTGCCCGAACTGGCATGCCCGCTGGACCGGCAGGCCGAACATTACACCAAGCCGCCCAAACTCCTGACGGCGTATCTTTCGCTGGGCGCCAAGATCTGCGGGGCGCCCGCGATTGACCGGGAGTTCAAAACGATTGATTTTCTGACCTTCATGGATCTGGATTCGCTTTCGCCCGCGACGGTGGCCCGCTATCTTAGCTGAGTTGAAACGGCTGGGGGCAATTTTTCGCGGACTGTTCCGCCTGGTTCACTTGAGCATGGTGCTGCTGACGGCGGCGCTGGATTTCTTCATTACCTTCGGCGGGCGCGGGCGGCGGGCCACTATTCCGGCGCGGGCGGCGTGGATGCACAAACATGCCCGCCGCGTCCTGGCCAGTCTGCACGTGCGCGTGACCGTTCATGGGACCCCGCCGCAACGCGGCCTGCTGGCCTGCAATCATCTCAGTTACGTGGACATCCTGGTTTTGGGAAAAGTGCAACCCATGGTGTTCCTGTCCAAAAGCGAAGTGCGCAGTTGGCCGATCTTTGGCTGGCTGACGCGTTTGGCGGGAACGTTGTTTGTGCGCCGCAACCGCCGTTCCGATGTGGCCCAATTCGATGAATCCTTCGCCGCTGTGGTCAACTCGGGCGTGGTTTTGGGACTTTTTCCCGAGGGCACCAGTTCGGATGGCGCGCGGGTGTTGCGCTTTCATTCCTCCCTGTTTGAACCGGCAATCGCCGCCGGCTGGCCGGTAACAGGCGCGTGGATTGGCTACACCTTGCGGGAAGGCTCGGTGGGCGACGACGTGGCCTATTGGGGCGATATGACGTTTTTCCCCCACATGTTGAAATTGCTGACCCTGCCGGAGATTGCGGCCACGGTGGCCTATGGTTCAGCGGCGCCGGCGGGACTTTCGCGCAAGGAACTGGCGCAGGCCTTGCAGCACCAAGTCTGCGGATTGCTGGAACAGCACCGGCCCGCGGCTTCGGCGGAAACCCGAAAAATCCGCACCCCGGCCGGGGCTCATTCCTGAATGAAGTAACTCAGGTTTTCGAGTTCGATGGCCAGGTTGACGTTGTTGACCATGATCTCCTCGGGAACGGTCAGCACGATGGGTGAGAAATTCAGCACTCCCGTGATGCCGCATTGCACCAGGGTGTTGACCACTTCCTGCGCCGCGGCGGCGGGCACGGAGAGGATGGCCATTTTGACGTGATGCTCCTGGACGAATTCCGCCAGCTGGGCCATGCCGAGAATGGGCTGGCGGATTTTTTTGTTGCGGCGGCGGGTAGTGTTGGCGTCAAACGCGGCGATGATTTCAAACCCTTCCTTCTCGAAGCCGCGGTAGGACAACAGCGCCAGACCGAGATTGCCCACGCCCACCAGGATGACCGGTTGCAGCCGGGTGGTGCCGAGTTGGGCGGAAATCATGCCCCACAACTCGGAGACATCGTAGCCCAAGCCGCGCGTGCCGAACTGGCCGAAATGGGTGAGGTCTTTGCGCAACTGGGTGGATTTGACCCCCGCCACCTTGGCCAACGCCTCGCTGGAAACGGTGTGGATGCCATTTTCCTGCAGCCGGGCCAGACATCGCAGGTAAATGGACAACCGGTAAATTGTCTTGCGCGGGATTGCGGGATGGTTCGTTTTTTTCAAGACCCGGGGAAGTAACCAAACCCCATGGCGGCTGGCAAGTTGGGAAGTTGGTTTTTCTAATTTTATTCATTAATTCAGCCAGGGCCGGGCCGGCTACCGCATTCCCGCCTTTCCAAGCGCCCGCCGCTGGCTTAATTTCCCCGCGCTTTTGACCATGCCCAGCGTCTATATCAAAACCTATGGCTGCCAGATGAACGAGCGCGACAGCGAAGCCGTTGCCGCCCAGCTCGTCGCCAAGGGTTACACCCTCGCGGCCACGGAAGCCACGGCGGACATCATCCTGCTCAACACCTGCAGTGTGCGGGACAATGCCGAGCAGAAGGCGCTGATGAAGATGGAGAATCTGGCGGGCCATTTCCGCAAGCGCCGCCCCGACGTGGTGCTGGGGTTCATGGGGTGCATGGCGCAGAGCCGGGGGAAGGAATTGATTGACCGCCTGCCCGATGTGGACCTGGTCCTGGGTACGCAAAAGTTTCATCGCGCGGCGGAATATCTGGATGAAATTCTCGCCGGCCGGCGCGAAAAAATTGTGGATGTGGCCGAGGAAGCCGGCAGCGAAGCCACCATCAAGGACCATCTGCTGGCCGGGACGAGCCAGAACGGGGTCACGGCCTTCGTCAGCATCATGCAAGGTTGCAACCAGTATTGCACCTTTTGCATTGTGCCCTACACCCGGGGTGCGGAGCGCAGCCGGTCCATTCCCGACATTGTGAATGAATGCCGGGAACTGGTGGCCCGCGGCGTGAAGGAGATTACGTTGCTCGGCCAGATCGTGACCAGTTACGGCAAGCGCGATATTCCGATTGTCGCCGGCAAGTCCGCATTCGTACAGCTCATCGAAGCGGTGCATGAAATCGAGGGCTTGGAACGCATCCGGTTCACCTCGCCGCATCCCAGGGGCTATGGCGACGACCTCGTGGAGGCCTACGCCCGGCTGCCCAAGCTGGTGGAGAGCGCACATCTGCCCGTGCAGAGCGGCAGCGACCGCATGTTAAAGTTGATGCATCGCGGTTACACCCGCGCGCGCTTTTTGGAAATAGTGCGCAAGCTGCGCGCCGCGCGTCCTTACATGGGTTTGACCACCGACATCATCGTGGGCTTTCCGGGCGAGACGGAAGCCGACTTTGCGGAAACGTTGGCACTTGTTCGCGAGGTGGAGTTCGACAACGCCTACCTCTTCAAATACTCGCCCCGGCGCGACACTCCGGCGGCAGCCATGCCCGGGCAATTGCCGGGGGAACTCATCGAGGCCCGGCACGCGCAACTGCTGGAAACGGTCAATGACATCGGGTCATGGCGCTACCGCACCCATGTCAATTCCCGCATGCAGATCCTGGTGGAAGGGCCGAGCCGGACCAATGAGGCCCGGATGATGGGCCGCACCCGTTGTGGGAAGATTGTCGTGTTCGATGGTGGTGACCGACATCGTGGCCAGCTCATGGACGTGCGGATTGAACGGGCGGCGCTGTTCACCCTGTACGGCGACCCGGCGGTGGTCAATTTATAGGCGGAGGTCGGGATGTTCGGGCGGTCTTTGGGACGCCCGCTGTCGGCCATGGGCGACAGGCAATGAATTCGGGGATTTAGCTCAGGCTGGTCTTAGCTGCCGATAATCAGGGAGAAGCACCTTTTTTGCTTTCTTCCGGGGGGCTTCCTCGGTCATCCTCTGCCTGCCTCGGGCGATTGTACGAATGAAACTTTCAGTGCTATCTATGTTGTTGGGCTTGGGTTTGGGGCTGCCGCAAATCTACGGTTTGCTGAAGCCGCAGGCTTTTGCCGCCGCAGCCCGCAAATTTCCCCGGTCCGTGCCGGTGGGCGTATTTTTGATGTTGCTGGGCACGGTCTGGTTTGTGAGCAACGTGATGCAGGAACAGGACGCGGATTTTGCCGCGCTCAAGCCGTACCTGCTCGTGGCCTTTGTGGCCATTGGCGTGGGCAGTTGCCTGTTCATCCAGGACTTTTTGGCGGTGCGCGGTTTGGCGGTGGTGTTTCTGCTGCTGGCCAAATTGATGGTGGATACCGCGCGCTGGGCCAACACGGACTGGCGGTGGGTGATCAGCGGCTGGGCCTACGTGTTGGTGGTGGCGGGCATTTATTTTACGGTGTCTCCTTGGCGCCTACGGGATTTGCTGGCGTGGGGGACGGCCACGGAAAAACGGGTTAAAATCGGCTGCACAGTGCGGCTGGCGTTTGGGCTGTTTGTGACGGTGCTGGGACTGACAGTCTTCTGAGCGGAATGTCCTGTTTTGAGACTGTCGGTTGGTTTTGAGGCAGTTGGGGCGGGTTGCGGTTATGGGAGGGGCATCAAACTGAACAGTCACGCGGGTTTGAAAGGTCACCTCTAAAAGCCAGCAACTGGCGGTATTTGGAATGAGACTTGCCTTTGTCCGGGCGGGCGTACATGAACAAGATTTTAATCATAGACGACGAAGATGGTCTGCGACGGATGATGTTGCTGGCGTTGCGCCAACGTGGCTTTGCCATGGTGGAAGCTTCCAGTGGGGCCGAAGGCGTGGACGTTGCCCGAAAGGAGCTGCCCGATTTGGTCATTTGCGACGTCAACATGTCGCCCATGAATGGCTATCAAACCCTGAAAGCCATCCGCGATGACCCCGCCACCGGGGCCGTGCCCGTGATCCTCATGACCGGGCTGGCGGATAACGCCGGCATGCGTCAGGGCATGGAGCTCGGCGCCGATGATTACCTGCCCAAACCTTTCACCACCGATGCGCTTTATGCAGCCGTGGAGGTGCGCTTGCGCAAAGCTCAGGCCATGCGCCAGGAGGCAGAACGCAAGCTCAGCGATTTGCGCGACAACATCAGCCTGATGCTGCCGCATGAACTGCGCACGCCGCTGAATGGCATCCTCGCCTACGGCGAAATTTTACACACCGATGCCGCGTCCCTTTCACCCGAGGAAGTATCGGAAATGGGGCATGTCATTGCCGAATCCGGCAAGCGGTTGCACCGGCTTGTGGAGAACTTTCTCATTTACGCCCAGATTGAAATTCTCCGGGGTGATTCCCAGAAAATGGCCGCTTTGCGCAAAGGCCGGACGGAACACACCGAGGCGCTCGTCAAAACCCATGCCTGCCAGCAGGCCGAATCCGTGGGGCGGTTGACCGATCTGGTCCTTGTGGACGTGACCGATCATCCGGTGGCCATGGCCGACAATTATCTGAGCAAGATCGTGGACGAACTGGTGCACAACGCGCTCAAGTTTTCTGAATCCGGCAAACCGGTTTCGGTGACGCTGCGTCTGGAAGAAAAATTTATTGTGCTCACGGTCACCGATCAGGGGCGCGGCTTCGACACCCAGCATATTTCCCGGATTGGCGCTTACATGCAGTTCGAGCGCAAGTTTCACGAGCAGCAAGGGCTGGGGCTGGGGCTGGCTATTTCAAAGCGTCTGGCCGAAGTCCACGGCGGCAATCTGGAAATTGAAAGCAAGCGGGGCCAGGGCACCACGGTAACCGTACGGCTGCCTCTCGCTCCCGCCAGCTAGGCCGGGAACAGCCGGGGCAGCGCGATCCGGATAATTTCCCCGAGCAAGAAAACCAGGATTAGTCCGAGGAGCGGCGCCAAATCCATGCGCCCTACCTGCAACGGCAGCCAGCGGCGGCGTAGCGGTGATAGCAGCCGCCGGGCGGTCTGGTTGATAAAGTTCCAAAACGGGTTGTTGCCGAAATATATATAGCTGTTGAGAAAATGCAGTAGTAGCACCGCCACCACGAGATATTCCAGCGGCAGGCAGAATCCCAGCCCGATGAGCAGTCCCTGTTCGGTTTTTACACCCAGAGAATGACCGGAGGGAATGAGTTCCCAATGAATGAACAGGGGATTCAGCGCCAGCCACAATCCCAGGGTGGCTAAAAAGGGCAGCAGCAATTTCAGCAACCACGGGAGCCGTTCCAGCAGGCCCAACTGCACCCGGATGAGCTTCTGCAGATATTCGCTGTCGGGCAGGGAGCGGTTGACCAGAGACAGCAGCAGCAGGACGAGATAAAATATCCCCAGGGTTACGCCAAAACTCAGCAGCGAAAAGACCGCCATTTGTTGCAGGGATTCACTGCGGAAGGGAATGGTCACCACCGGCCCCAGCCGCAAATGGGGGGTCCAACTGTTTACGGAAGGGCCGAGCCACCGGTAAATCATCGCCCGCAAGCCCAACAGCACCACCAGTGCGCCCAGGTAACGCCAGCGGCGCCAGCCCAGGGGGCCGGCCCGGCGCAGGGTGCGCACTAAGGGCGTGGGCACGGCGGTTTTGAGCAAAGAATTCGCCACCAAATCACGCCAGCCCACCCACAACAGCAACCCCGCAAGGTTGAGAATGGAATTGATCAGCCCCATCGGAATTTCGGACTGCGAACGAGAATGACGAATCATTTCCAATTCGCAATTCGTAATTCGTCCGCACTACATCATTTTAAGCAGGGTTTCTGCCATTTCCGACGGAGTGACCGCCACCCCGATGCCTGCGGCTTTGAAGGCGGCGATTTTGGCCTCGGCCGTGCCCTTGCCGCCGCTGACAATCGCGCCGGCGTGGCCCATGCGGCGGCCGGGTGGGGCGGTGGTGCCGGCAATGAAGCCCGCCACGGGCTTCTTGCAATGCGCCTTGATCCATTCGGCGGCTTCCTCCTCGGCGCTGCCGCCGATTTCGCCGATCATGATGATGCCGGTGGTTTCCGGGTCGTCGTTAAAGAGCTTGATGACATCCAGGTGCGACGTGCCGTTGACCGGGTCGCCGCCAATGCCCACACAGGTGGACTGGCCCACGCCGCGCGAAGTTAGTTGCCACACCGCCTCATAGGTCAAAGTGCCGCTGCGGGACACCACGCCGATATGGCCTTTTTTATGAATGTAGCCCGGCGCAATGCCGATACGGCAGCCGCCATGGGAATCCTTGCCCTCGCCGGGCGTGACGATGCCCGGACAATTGGGGCCGATGAGCCGGGTTTTCTTGCCGGCCATGGCGCGTTTCACCTTGACCATGTCATTTACAGGAATGCCCTCCGTGATGGCCACGGCCAGTTCGAGTGCGGCGTCCACGGCTTCCAGGATGGCGTCGGCCGCGAAGGGCGGGGGTACAAAAATGGCGCTGGCGGTGGCGCCGGTCTGCCGGGCGGCTTCGGCCACGGTGTCGAAAATTGGAACCTTTTTGCCGCCGTGTTCAAAGTGCTGGCCGCCTTTGCCGGGGGTGACGCCGGCCACCACCTGCGTGCCGTAATCCAGTGAAAGCTGGGCATGCCGCGCGCCGAAGCTGCCGGTGATGCCCTGAACGAGAACCTTGGTGTCGGGTTTTACGAGAATGGCCATGAGATGTGAGATTTACGATTGACGATTTACGAATTCAGATTTTTAAGATTTTCGTTCTTGCTTCAACAGTCATTGATTAGCCGTCAGCGGCATGTTAGTTCGTTGAGATTTTGCATTCCGTCTTTCCATTGAACTGCGCAAGGTCTCGGCGAAATTCAAGGCGTCATCGTTCGCCTGCATCCGCTCCCACGGTGATTTGGGCAGACTGTCTTGCAGCAGCGACAAATCAACCTCACCCCCGGTAGAATATGCCGGAGCCACTTCCTTCAGGCCGATGGCGTTGTTGCTGGGTTTCGAGGGCATGCTGGGGAATTATCCGGCTTTCCGCTTGTGAATGCAAATGCTGTTGCCGTCGGGATCAAAAATCATGGCCATATGGCAGACGGGCGTGGGCATCGGTTCGATGCGGAATTTCACGTTGTGCTGCTTCAGATGCGCAATGGCGGCGTCGAAATCGGCCACTTCCAGTGCCACCGAGCAGCCGTCGGGGCTGGGCTTGAACATGGGCGCGCTCCCAATGGCCAGGGCGTACGGACCAAACTCGTATTCCACCCACTGACCGTGCTCGGAGTTGTTGACGGTGGTGGGCTTCAGGCCCAGCGCCCCTTCATAGAAAGCCCGGGCGCGGGCCATGTCGGTGACGGCGTAACAACTGAAAGCGATTTCGGTGACCTGGATCATGGCTTGCCGCTCATTTGCCGACCGCTTTGACCACCTTCTGTGCAGCATCAGCCATGGTGTCCCCGGTGATGAGCGTCAGGCCCGATTCCGCCAGGGTTTTCTTGCCGGCGGTCACATTGTTGCCTTCCAGCCGGACCACCAGCGGCAGTTTCAAGCCAGTTTCCTTCACGGCGGCAACGATGCCGGTGGCAATGACGTTGCAGTCCATGATGCCGCCGAAAATGTTGACCAAAATGCCTTTCACATTCGGGTCCTGCAGGATGATTTTGAACGCGGCTGTGACCTGTTCCTTGCTGGCCCCACCGCCGACATCGAGAAAATTGGCGGGCATGCCGCCGAAATGCTGGATGATGTCCATGGTGGCCATGGCCAGACCGGCGCCGTTGACCAGGCAGGCGATGGAGCCGTCGAGCTTGATGTAATTGAGGGCAAATTTGCTGGCCTCGATTTCCAATGGCGCTTCCTCGCCGAGATCGCGCATCTCCTGGATGTTCTTGTGGCGGTACAGCGCATTGTCATCGAGGCCGATCTTGCCGTCGAGGGCCATGATGGCGGGCTTGCCTTCGGCGGTTTCCACGATGCAGAGCGGGTTGATTTCCACCAGCGAGGCGTCGCATTCCCACCAGGTCTTGTACACGCCGGCGATGAGCTTGGCGGCGGCGGCAATGAGGTCGCCCTGCAATCCGAGGGCGGCGGCCAGCTTGCGGGCCTGGTAAGGCATGAGGCCCACGGCGGGATCAATGGTTTCGCGGATGATTTTTTCCGGCGTCTTGGCGGCGACTTCCTCAATGTCCATGCCGCCTTCGGTGCTGGCCATGATGATGGGCCGCGAGACGGCGCGGTCGAGCAGTACGGCGAGATAGAATTCCTTTTTAATATTTGAAGCGGCCTCAATCAACAGCTTGCTGACCACGCGGCCATCAGGACCGGTCTGCTTGGTGACGAGGGTCTGGCCGAGCATGGCAGCGGCTTTTTCAGCTGCTTCAGCTGCGCTGCCGCACACTTTCACGCCGCCTTGGAAGCCGCTCTTGAAAGTGCCCTTGCCCCGGCCGCCAGCGTGGATTTGGGATTTGACCACCACGCGGGCATGCCCGGCGGCGATGAGTTTTTCCGCCACGGCGCGGGCTTCATCCGGGGTGGTGACCATGCTGCCGGCGGGGACGGCGACGCCGTACTGGGCGAGGAGTTGTTTGGCCTGAAATTCGTGCAGATTCATGACTGTTTAAGAATGGGTGATGGCAATAAAAAAGGACGGCCCTGCAAGCAAGGCCGTCCGGGTTAAACCTCAAGGCCGTTCGTGGAACGGAATGTAGCTGCGCAGCGGTTTGCCGGTGTACACCTGCCGCGGCCGGTAAATGCGGCTGGACTTGTCTTCCATAACCTCGCGGTAGTTAGCGATCCAGCCGGGCATGCGGCCGATGGCGAACATGACCGTGAACATTTCCACCGGAATGCCGATGGCGCGCATGATGATGCCGCTGTAGAAGTCCACGTTCGGGTACAGTTTGCGTTCGACGAAATACGAGTCCTGCAACGCAGCCTGTTCGAGGTGCTTGGCGATGTCGAGCAGGGGATCGCTGATTTTGAGCTTGGTGAGCAGGTCGTCGCAGGCCTTTTTGATGATCTTGGCGCGCGGATCATAGTTCTTGTAAACCCGGTGTCCAAAGCCCATGAGCCGGCTGCCGCTGTTTTTGTCCTTGGCGGCTGTGATGAATTTGGAGCCGTCGTCGCCGGACTTGTGAATGGCTTCGAGCATTTCGAGCACGGCCTGGTTGGCGCCGCCATGCAGCGGGCCCCACAGAGCGCAGACGCCTGCCGCCGCGCTCGCGAACAGGTTGGCCCGGCTGGAGGCCACCATGCGGACGGTGGCGGTGGAGCAATTTTGCTCGTGGTCGGCGTGCAACAGGAAAATGAGATCGAGGGCGCGGACCACCACGGGATCCAGCGGATATTCATGGTACGGCTGGGAGAACATCATGTGCAGCAGGTTGGCCGTGTACTTGAACTGCGGGTTGGGATAGTTGATCGGATACCCGTGGGCCTGCCGGTAAGAAAACGCAGCGATGGTGCGGACCTGCGAGAGCAGCCGGGCGGCCTCCATTTCAAAGGTCTCATTGCCGGGCTCGAGCAGTTCCGGGCAGAAGCAACTGGCGGCATTGATCATCGAGGACAGGATGGCCATCGGATGCGCGGTGGCGGGAAAGCCCTCGAAGTGAAACTTCATGCTCTCGTGGAGCATTTCGTTTTCCGTGAGCATGTCGGAGAAACGCTTGAGTTCCGTGCTGTTGGGCAGCTTGCCCATGATGAGCATGTGCGCCACTTCGATGAAAGTGGATTTCTCCGCAAGTTCCTCGATGGGAATGCCGCGGTAACGAAGAATGCCCTTTTCGCCGTCAATAAAAGTGATTTTGCTCTGGCAGGAGCCGGTGTTGCCATAGCCGTCGTCGAGCGTGATGTAACCGGTCTGGTTGCGGAGCGTGGAGATGTCCACGGCCCGTTCATTTTCAGAGCCCACGACAATGGGGAAGGTATAGGTTTTGCCATCCAACTTCAGTTCAGCGGTGTCACTCATAATTTTTTCCTTGAGCGCTCGGGCGGCGCAGGTTGCACGCAAAAGTAGGCAATGCCAGAAATTTCCGCAACCACACAGTTGGCGGAAAATGAAAATTTTCGGCGGCGCCGGCCCATTTGCTTGCCCCCTCCGCCGGATGGAGGCACAGTGCCGGGCGATGAAATACGTTGCCGTTTTCATGATCGGCGCCGCCCTGCTGGTGGCGCCGGCCTCAAGTTGGGCGCAGGTGTCGCTAAGCAAACTGAAACAAATCCCGCTCTACGGGCACGACTACGTGCGCCTGGAGGACTGGACCCGGGCCAACGGGCTGGCGGTTCACTGGATAAAACGGGATCACCAGCTTTCCGTGACCCGCCGCAGTTGGCGGCTGGAGTTTACGGCCGATTCCGCCCTGGTCTCGGTCAATGGCGTCAACGTTTGGCTGTCCTATCCCGTGGTGGTCCGTTCGGGGATTCCCTATGTCACTTATATCGACCTGAAAAATGCCGTCGAACCGCTGATGTACCCGCCGCGGAACGTCAATGGCGACAAAATCAAGGTTGTCGCCCTCGACCCCGGGCATGGCGGCAAGGATACCGGCAACCGGGTGGGGAACCGCTCGGAAAAGACCTACACTCTGCTGCTGGCCAATGAGGTCCGGGAGCAACTCAAAAAGCACGGCATCAAGGCCGTATTGACCCGCACCTCGGACCGTTATGTGGAGCTGGACGACCGGCCGGCGTTGGCCCGGAAGGCAGGGGCGGATTTGTTCGTGAGCCTGCATTTCAATGCCACCAGCTACGGACGCGACCAGGCCGAAGGCTCGGAGGTGTTCTGTGTGACTCCGATGGGGGCCAGTTCCACCAACGCCCGGGGCGCCGGCTCGGATGCGCAGGCCTCGGTGGGCAACCGGTACAACGATAAAAACCTGTTACTCGCCTATGAGATGCAGCGGGCGTTGACCACGGGATTGAAGACGGAGGACCGTGGGGTGCGGCGCGCGCGTTTTGCCGTGTTGCGCGGTGCTGCCATGCCGGCCGTTTTGGTGGAGGCGGGTTTTATGTCGCATCCTTCCGAAGGCAAAAGGATTTTTAGTCCGGGTTATCGGCAGGAGATTGCCAAGGCTGTCGTCTCGGGGATACTCGCATACAAAGCCGAGGTGGAATAGTTCTGATCGGGTTGGCTTGGTAGGCTGGCCGCCGAACTAGCCTGCTGTTTCACAATCAGTTCCATAATCTGCTTTACTCCGCTGGGCGACCCACTACCGTGAGCACGTGCGGGCAGAAAAAGAGTGTCCGGACGGATGTTGCGGAAGGATTTCTGCCAGTGCCTCGAGCCTAATTTGTTTGCTGCAATTCAAATCGAAGTAACCTCAGAATTTCACCGCCATGAAACTTGCGCGTGCCCGGATGGACGAACTGCTGGCCGACTTTAAATCCGATCCCCAATCCCCTCAGCCTGAGACGGTGCAGCGGGCGCTCTTTATGGCCCGACAACTTCAGGAGCGGGCCACCGCCCTGCAAACGCCGGCCGAGCGCCGCCAGCAGGCGGAGCTGGACCGCATGCTCCAAACACCTTCGGATAAATCCACGCTCACACAGATTACTGACCAGGCGTTCCGGGCGCAGGATCCTCACCGGGCGGTGGACCACCTTATCCACATCCTTGATGTCCAAGGGATTCCCCGGTTTTTCAGTCCGTGGGACCGCACCCTGTTAAAGGGCTTTCAATCTTTTGGCGGTTATGCTCCCGGCGTGGCGCTGCCGCTGGTCAAGGACAGCATGCAGAAAGAAACGGCCAACGTCATTCTGCCCGGCGAGAAGGAAATGCTTACCCACCATTTGCGGGAGCGGAGTCGCGAGGGCATTCGCATGAATGTCAATTGCCTGGGCGAGGCCATCCTCGGTGAGGCCGAGGCCGAGGCGCGGTTGCAGGAATACCTCCAAAAACTTCAGTGGCCGGAGGTGGAGGTGGTGTCCATCAAAATTTCCACCCTGTATTCCCAAATTTCCCCGCTGGCCCGGGCCCATACGGTGGCCGTGTTGTGCGACCGGCTGGAACGCCTGTTCCGCACCGCGCTGCGGATGAAGTGCACTAATGCCGCGGGGCAGCAGGTCTCCAAGTTCGTTTACCTGGACATGGAGGAATATCGCGACCTCGAACTCACTGCCGAGGCGTTCATGCGCACGCTGGACCGGCGGGGGATGGAGCAGGTCCGTGCGGGCATCGCCCTGCAGGCTTACATTCCCGACTCGTTTCAGATGTTGGAACGCATCCAGGCGTGGGCGCGCCGGCGGGTTGCTGGAGGTGGTAGCCGGGTGACGGTGCGGTTGGTCAAAGGGGCCAACATGGAAACCGAACGCATGGAAGCGTCGCTGCGTGGCTGGCCCCAGGCGCCATACCGCCATAAATACGAGACCGACGCCAATTACCGGCGCATGGTCCATGCGGTGATGCGCCCGGAAAATTTGGCGGCAATGGATGTGGGCATCGCCTCGCACAACCTGTTTGAACTGGCCTACGGCCTGGTGCTCGCCACCGAAAATGACGCTTTGGACCGCGTCCAATTCGAAATGCTCGAAGGCATGGCCAATCACCAGCGGCGGGCCCTGTTTGAATTGTCCCGGAACGTGCTGCTCTACGCGCCCGCGTGCAAAAAGGAAAATTTCATCAATGCCATTGGTTATCTGGTGCGCCGGTTGGATGAAAACACGGGCCCGGACAATTTTCTGCGGCACGCCTTCAAAATCACCGTGGGCAGTCCGGAATGGCAGCATTTGGAAAAGGGCTTTCTCGATGCCCTGGCCGCCATGCCCCGGGTCAGTGCCGCGCCCCGCCGCACCCAGGACCGCCGGCAACCGGCGCCACCGGCGCCGGAGGCTGTGGCACGTGGCTGGCAACATTTTGTCAACGAACCGGACACCGATTTTGCCCTGCCGCAAAACGGCGAATGGGCTCAGCAGATTTTGACACGGTGGAAAGGCCGGTGCGGTGAGCAGGCGACACAGATTCCTCTGGTCATCGCCGGCGAAGAAATTGCCACGGGCCGGCTGGTGCGCGAATGCTTGGATCCGTCACGGCCTGGTGTGGTGGTGGGGCGCTATCAGCAGGCGAACGAGGCGGACATCAACCGCGCCGTCGAGTGTGCCGCCGGGGATCCAGACGGCTGGCGGGAACTGACGCCGCGGAAGCGCTTTGAGATTCTCGGCAAAGTCGCCCAGGAAATCCGTATGGCCCGGGGCGACCTCATGGGGGCAGCTCTGGCCGATGGCGGCAAGACGTTCCTGGAATCCGATCCCGAGGTTTCCGAGGCGGTGGATTTTCTGGAATTTTACCGCGATACCGCGCGGTGGTGGCAGGAAATGCCCACGCTCCGCGCCCGCCCCAAAGGGGTGGTGGTGGTAGTGCCGCCGTGGAACTTCCCCATCGCCATCCCTTGCGGCGGCGTGGCCGCGGCTTTGGCCGCGGGCAATACTGTCATCATCAAGCCGGCGTCCGACACGGTGCTGGTGGTGTGGGAATTATGCCAATGTTTTTGGCGGGCGGGCGTTTCGCGCTCGGCGTTGCAGTTCATGCCGTGCTCCGGGGGCGGTGAAGGCCGCAAGCTGGTGAATCATCCCAAAGTAAATGCCGTGATTCTGACCGGCGGCACGGAAACGGCACTGACGATGTTGCGCGCCAATCCCCGGATGGCGTTGTACGCCGAAACCGGTGGCAAGAACGCCACCATTGTTACCGCGCTGTCGGACCGCGACCAGGCCATCAAACATGTGCTGCATTCCGCCTTCAGCCATGCCGGCCAGAAATGTTCCGCCACCTCGCTGCTGCTGCTCGAAGCCGAGGTTTACGACGACCCTGAATTCCGGCGCACCTTGTGCGACGCGGTGGAAAGTATGACAGTCGGTTCGGCCTGGGCGCTGGAAAACAAAATTGGCCCACTCATCCGGCCGCCGTCGGGGGATTTGGAGAACGCATTACAAGTGCTGGAGCCCGGCGAAGAATGGGCCCTGATGCCGCGTTCACTGGAGGGTAACCCGAATTTATGGTCGCCGGGCATTAAATATGGCGTGCAGCCGGGGAGCTATTCGCATCTGACGGAATTTTTCGGTCCGGTGCTGGGCGTGATGCGGTTCCAGACTTTGCGCGAGGCGGTCAACCTGGTGAACCAGACCGGTTACGGCCTGACCAGCGGAATTGAAAGTCTCGACGAACGTGAGTGCGATTACTGGAAGGAACATATTCGCGCCGGCAACCTCTATGTCAACCGCGTTACCACCGGAGCGGTGGTATTGCGCCAGCCCTTCGGGGGTTGCGGCAAATCGGTGTTCGGCCCCGGGTTGAAGGCGGGCGGGCCCAATTATGTGGCCCAGTTCATGGATTTCACGGACGTGACGCCGAAACTGGACGGCGCCCTTCCCGAAACTGAACCATTGAAACTGTTGTGTCGCCAGCTGCGGGACCGCGGTGCAGCCACCCAACTTTCTACCGCAGAACTGGAGCGCATCCTTACGGCGGCGGTCAGTTACGAACGCAACCAGCAAGAGGAATTTGTCGGAATGCACGATCATTTCAAGCTGATCGGTCAGGACAATTTCCGGCGGTATCGGGCCTTCCGTGAAATCCGCATCCGGTTGCATGCGGCGGATACGGCGTTTGATGTTTTCAGCCGGGTGCTGGCCGCCCGCGTGGCTGGGTGCCGAATTACGGTTTCCCTTCCCCCGAAGCTGGAATTGCCGGTGCTGGAATTGCTGGAGAGCTTGACCGATTCCTGGGCGGGGGGCATCGAATTTGTGGAAGAGACCGATGCCCAGTTGGCGCAAGCCATCAGCGCGTTGCAAACCGATCGCGTGCGTTATGCCGCGCCGGATCGCATTCCTGAAGCGGTGCTGGTGGCCGCGGCCCCCACCGGCATTTGCGTGGTGGGCACTCCGGTATCCGGTGAGGGACGGCTGGAACTCTTGTGGTACGTGCAGGAACAAAGCCTCAGCGTGGATTATCACCGCTACGGCAACCTGGGCGACCGTGCCGGAGAGTCGCGCCTGGAGCCCTTGTAACCGTTACTCAGCCATGAAAAGAACCGGGTCAAGGGACGCCGCTTCGAGGTTTTCTGCTTTGCCTTGATTAACCTCCGGAACGTCCTCTAGCCTTGCGTTGTGAGCATTGTCACCAAAACCGGGGACCGGGGCGAAACCGGCCTGATGTATAACCGACGGGTTTCCAAATGTAATCCGCGCGTGGAAGCCTACGGCGTCGTGGATGAACTTAACGCTGCCCTGGGCCTGGCGCGGGCCACCAGCACCGCGGATTTCCTGCGCGCCCGATTGCTGGCCATTCAAAAGCAGCTCGTGGACCTGATGGGCGAACTGGCCGTGGCGGAAGAAGATTTGCCCCGTTATGCCAAGGACGGCTTCACGCTGGTGTCACCCGCCATGACTGCGCATCTGGATGAAATGGTGCGGGAACTGGAAGCGCAGAAAATCAGCTTCAAAGGCTGGGCCACACCCGGAGAGAACCTAAACGCGGCCGCCCTGGACATGGCCCGCACTACTTGTCGTCGGGCCGAGCGGCGCGTCTGTGGTTTGCAGGAAGCGGGCCAGTTGCACAATGGTGAAATCGTCATCTATTTGAACCGCCTCGCCGACTTGCTTTGGCTGATGGCCCGCTGGGCCGAGACCAAGGCGGAGTAGGGGATGCGGCTGGAATTGAGGGCGCGGTGTTGATGCCTGCCATTACATGTTGGATGGCGCTTCGCCCCACTTGAAACTTGGATAGTTTTCTCTTCGCGGCATATTTCCCGAAATGGCAGTTGAACTGACGGAAGAATTATTACGCGCGGCGGCCGGTTGGGACGTCATGAAACTGGCGCGGGCCTATCTGGCCCAGGGCCAGGTGCTGAGTTCCTACTGGGCGGCGCCGTTGCTGCGTGGCGTCGTGCAGGCAGGCGAGCTGTCGTTCCGCGCCTCGATGGTCATCAAGAGCGCCAGCGACATCGAGAATTTGTGTACCTGCAGGGACGCGCGGGAATGGGGCAAGGTTTGTGCCCACGGAGTCGCGGTGGGATTGCACTGGCTGCAGGCGCAACAGCCTGTGGCGACTCCGGCGAGACCCGCGGCGCGCTCTCAATCTGAAGCCAAAACTGCCGCGCCCAAAATCTCGGCTTGGCGCCGGGATGCCGGTGGCGAGCCGGTGGGCTTGCATGTGGTATTCCCGCCCAATCTCGACCAGGCCATCGCCCGCGGCAAGGTGATGCTGGTGTTCGAAGGCCAATGGAGCGGGGGACGGATGCCGTTAAATGCCTTGCCTCGCGGGCGGACCTATACTTTTTCGGCGCAGGACAATGCCATATTGGATTGCCTGGAAACGCTAACAGATGGCGAAATGCCCGCGTTATTGCAAATGGATTTGCCGCAACTCTCCACTTTGCTGCCGTTGCTGCGGGCTCATCCGCATCTCACCTTGGGCAAGAAACAGGACGTGACGGTCAGCTCAACTCCGCTGACTTTGCCGTTGCGGGCCAATTTGGAAACCAATGGGGAAATAACGCTGCAACTGCGGCAGCCGGTGACTTCGCTGGCCATTGTAGGTGACTGGGTGTGGCAGGTGGCGGGCTTTCAGCTATTAGGAGTCCCGGACGCGGCGCGGGCGGTGTTGCAAGGACCGATGCGGCTAACGCGTACGCAAGTCCCGCAATTTCTGAGTCAAAGCTGGCCGCAGTTGCAAGCTGCGGGCGGGATGGAGGCCAATTTCAAGTTGGAAGATTTTACGCTGGAACCGCAGGCGCCGAAGTTCCATTTGCAAGTTGCCGGAGGACTGGCGCAGTTGCGGGCGCTGCTGCAATGCGCTTACGGACCGCGCATCATGACGGTGGGAGTGACAGCATCGGACGAAACGGTCTGGCTGCCTGATCCTGAAGTGCCCACGCGCTATTCCACCCGTAATTTCAATGCCGAGCGCGCCGCGCTGGCACGGTTGCAACGCAGCGGCTTTTCCAGTCCGGACTCA
>DATJIU010000007.1:0-5036 GCA_035492855.1 Dongiaceae bacterium
CGCTCAGGTCAATGGTGGCGCCGATGAGCCGCGGGGTGTCGCGGGCGATGAGCTGGCTGATGCAGCTTTCGGCGAGGGCCACTCCAAGGCCGCCTTCGCTGCAATCGTGCGCGCTCTTGACCAGGCCGGACTGGATGAGACCCAGCAGGGTGGTATGGAGCGTCTTGGCGGTTTCCAGGTCGCAGCGCGGCGGCGAACCGGTCTTCTTGCCGTGGATCACCTGCAAATAGGCGCTGCCGCCCAGGCCAAAAATGGGGTCGGCCAAATCCACTGGCGCGCCGAGCAGGATAATGGCATCGCCTTCATCCTTGAACCACTGCGTGGTCACGTGTTCGGGCTTCTCGATGAGGCCCACCACGGAAATCGTGGGTGTGGGGTCAATCGGCCCGGCGGGATTTTGGTTGTAGAGCGAGCAGTTGCCACCGGTGACCGGGGCGTTGAAGGCGCGGCAGCCATCGGCCAGACCGCGCACGGATTCCTGGATCTGCCAGAACAGCTCCGGCTTGAGCGGACTGGGCATGTTGAGATTGTCCGTGGCACCCAGGGGCGCAGCGCCGCTGCACGCCAGGTTACGGCAGGCCTCGGCCACCGCCGTTTTGGCGCCTTCATAGGGGTCGAGATACACATAAGCGCCGTTGCAATCCACGGTCATGGCGATGAGTTTGTCGGAGACGTTGGGATCGCCCACTTTGGCGGCGAGTTCGGCGCTCATCACAGGCAGGGAATCGGTCTTGATGCGGATTACCGCGGCGTCGCTGCCGGGCAACACCACCGAGCCATCGCGCACTTGGTGATCGTACTGGCGATACACCCAGTTTTTGGAGGCGATGGAGGGAAACGCCAGCAGCTTTTTCAAATCGGCAGCCGGGTCGTTGGCATCGGCGAGACCATCCAGGCGGAACGCGCGCACGGCCTGCAAATACTCCGGTTCTTTTGCATCGCGATGATAAATGGGCGATTCGTCGGCGATCTTCTTGGCGGGGATGTCGGCCACCACCTTGCCGCCGTGTTTCACCACCATGCGACCGGTGTCGGTGACGACGCCGATTTCCGACCAGGGCAAATCCCATTTGTCGAAAATTTTCTTCACTTCCTCCTCGCGGCCTTTGTGGACGACGATGAGCATGCGTTCCTGGGATTCTGAGAGCATGATCTCGTAGCTGCTCATGTGCGGCGCGCGTTGCGGCACCTTGTCGAGTTCGATCTCAATACCCGTGCCCGCGCGGGCGGCGGTTTCGCAGGTGGAACAGGTAAGGCCGGCGGCACCCATGTCCTGCATGCCGGCCACCGCGCCGGTAGCGAGCAGCTCCAGGCAGGCCTCGCAGACGAGTTTTTCCATGAAGGGATCGCCCACTTGCACGGCGCCGCGCTGTTGCTCGGCGGATGCCTCCGTCAAATCCTGCGAGGCAAACGCCGCGCCCGCCAGGCCATCGCGGCCCGTGGCCGGGCCCACGTAAAACACCGGGTTGCCGACGCCTTTGGCGGCGCCGCGGGTGATTTGCTCATGGCGCAACACGCCCAGGCAGAAAGCGTTCACCAGGGGATTGCCCTGGTAGGTTTTATCAAAATAGACTTCCCCCGCAACGGTGGGAATGCCGAAGCAGTTGCCGTAATGGGCGATGCCGCTCACCACCCCGCTGAACAGCCGCCGCACGGTGGGGTCGGTCAGTTCGCCAAACCGCAGGGAGTTCACCGCGCACACCGGACGCGCGCCCATCGTGAAAATGTCGCGCACGATGCCGCCCACGCCCGTGGTGGCGCCCTGGAACGGCTCCACCGCACTGGGATGGTTGTGCGACTCAATTTTGAAGGCGATGGCGATGCCGTCGCCGATGTCAATGATGCCGGCGTTTTCCTCGCCGGCGCCGACGAGAATCTTGGGCGACTTGGTGGGGAAGGTTTTGAGCAGCGGCCGGGTGTTCTTATAACTGCAATGCTCGCTCCACATCACCGAAAAGATGCCCAGCTCGGTGTACGAGGGCGTGCGGCCCAGGATTTCCCTGGCGTGGGCATATTCTTCGGGGGTCAGGTTGTGTTTGGCCACCAACTCGGGAGTAATTACGGGTTCGCTCATGCAAATTCGTCCGGAGAGCATGCGGCTTTTCCCCCCGCGAAACAAGCAAATCAAAGGCTTGCCGGGAATGGCCCGTCGCTCATGCCCCGCAACTACTTGCACTCGATGACCGCTGGCATATCGCGCGGCGGCGGCAGCAAAAATGTCGTCTTTCAGTGTCCTGTGCAGTTTCCCAGTGCGTGATAGAATCCTTAATGTAGGGTTTGAGAGATTTTACTGCCGGAACTGTCTTTGTATTATGAAAAGCGGATTGTTCATCTTGAATCTGGAAGACAACGTGGAGGATGCCGAGTTGAACCGGGCCATGATTGCCGCCCGCTGGCCGGACACGGAACTGGTGCGGGTAGACCGCTGTGAAGACTTCCTCCAGGCCCTGGAAACCGGCCGCTTTGACCTGATTCTTTCCGACTACACCATGCCCGGCTTTGACGGCCAGACCGCCCTGAAACTCGCGCGGGAAAAGCGTCCGGATATCCCCTTTCTCTTCGTCTCTGGCACCATCGGCGAGGATACCGCGATTGAGGCATTGAAGAACGGCGCCACGGATTACGTGCTCAAACACCGGCTGGTGCGGCTGATTCCGGCGGTGGCCCGCGCCCTGCACGAGCTGGAGGAGCGGCGCCAGCGCGAATGGGCCGAGAAAACCATGCGGGAATCGGAATACAAATACCGCAAGGTGTTTGAATGTCTCGGCGATGCCGCCTTTCTCGCGGACGAACAAACCGGCAAGATCATTGATACCAATCCGTCGGCGGAGAAACTGCTGGGCGGGGACCGGACGCAAATCTTGGGGCACAAAATGAATGAATTGATGCAGGTCTCGGCTCAGGAAAACACCACCGATACCGCCGGCTTTGTCTGTGCCGTCACCCGGTTCCGGGGCAGCCCGCTGCCGGTGCGGGTGCGGACGACGAAGCTGACGTTGCACGGCCGGCCGTTGGTATTGCGGCTGTGCCACGAGGCCAACGGGCGCTAATTAAACCCGGCCTTCAAAAGAAACCCCGGCACCGTTTGCCAGTGCCGGGGTGAATTATTTTATACGAGGTCAGGGAACGGACAACTGAATCCTCAGGAATTGAGCGGTGCGCACGGCCATGCCCACGTTGGATCGGATGGTGACTTGCTCGGTGCCGTTGCCCAAGTCCACCACGGAATCAATGGTGTAGCCCAGGTCGTCGGTGAAATTCACCGTGGAGGACACCTGCGGCAGCAGGGTGACTCCGGTGACCGTCTGGCTGCGGATGAACCGGAGGGCCGGATAATCCAGTCCGCCGACATTGACCGCCAGCCCGGCGGGTTTGCTTCCCGAGGCCGCATTGGTGGGGTTGCTGCCGAAGTAATATTCAAAGACGTTTGCCACCCCGTCACCATCGGCATCGTCCTGGGGATGGCTCAAGCCGGGCGGGAAGGTGAACTGTTGCGTCCAGGCGTCAAAGCCGGCTGGCGGCGTGCTGGTATCGTCCCCAGCTACTCCGGCAAACACGCGATACGGTCCAAAGCCAAAACTTTGGCCTTGAAAGGCGCCGGAAGAATTGTTGCGCATCAGGTGCAGATAACCGCGGGGGTCGTAAACCATCGCGGCGATACCGCCGCCTGCCGGAGCTTCCGTATAAAAGCTGGCATCCATGCTGCCATCGGGCAGCAGGCGCAGGTACCGGCCGGCATTGGTGCCGCCGTAACTGCTGAAATTCCCCGCGACGTAGATTTTGTTGCTTTCGCCCACGACGACGGTCGCGATGGCGCTGGCAAAATTAAAGGCGCGGTTGGCGGCATTGAAACTGTTGTCCCGGACGCCATTTGGATCCATGACAATCAGCCGCCCATTGGGATCTTCCGTCAGCAACCGGCCCGGGGCAAGGGATACCATTAGGCGGCTGCTGGACATGCCGGGGTTGGTAAATGTGAAGTCACGCGAACCGTCCGACTTCAATTTGACGCAGCCGCTCAGTTCATAGTCGGCATTCCAAAAGGTCCAATTGCCCAGGGCAAAGATGTTGGTGCCGGAATCCACCACCACGCGGGCCACGGCGCCCGGGCCGTCACCGATATTGAAATTGGTATTCACCAGGCCATCATAACCGATAAGGCACATGCCCCGCAGCGCGTTGGTGGACACACCCGCATTGGTGACGCTGGAGAACCCACCCGCCACCAGATAACCGCGCCCCGGCACTTCGGCCACCGCGTTAATGGCTAGATTGGCCGTAAGCTTGGTGAAGCCCGGATCGTCCAGCAGATTGGTGACATTGATCCGGCGCAACCGGTAGGCGCCCGAACTGTTGACGAGCAGGAGGCGGTTGGAGCTGTCGAGGAAGCCGGTTGAGAAAGTGGAGCCGGCGAAGGTGTTGGTCTGAATTCGGGCTCCGTCCGGATTCAACTTGATCAGGTTGGCGCCGTTGACCGTGAGGATCGAGTCATCCGGCAGCAGGTATAATTGTGAACCGCTGCCGGTGCCCGGGCTCACATAGGTGATATCCGCCCGGCCATCATCCCGGAGCCCCACCCTTACCGTACAGACCGTGCTGGTCACGCTGCCATGATCACCGGTGACGACGACCGTATAAGCGCCCCCATCATTGGTGGTGGCGGCAGCCACGTTGTAGGTGGCGCCGGTCGCCCCGGAGAGGTTCGTTCCGTTTAGACGCCATTGATACGTCAGGTTCGTTCCGCCCGCGAGCACGTTCAGGGTGAATGGCTGCCCGACCAGCCGGTTGGTGCTGGGGAGGGCCGTCGGCGGGATGGCAATCTGCGTGCTGGGTGTAAAGTCAAATCCCGAGATATCGCAGCGGGCGAGGTAATTCGTGCCGGTCAGGTTGTAATAGGTAAAAAGGTAATTGCCCTGCCGGATAACTCCAAACGTGTTGATGCCCGAAAAAGAATCAATGGGCAGGCCGTTCGTTGGCAAATTGTCCCAGGTGGTGCCATCCGTGGCGGAGAATTTGAGCCCATAGCGGCCGTAAAC
>DATJIU010000008.1:0-9654 GCA_035492855.1 Dongiaceae bacterium
CAAGAAGCGCACGTACATTGGCTTTGGGGTGTTCATCGTCTCCCAGTTCGGGATGCTGCTGCTGTTCCGCAATACGGACTGGCGCATCCACGCCGGAGAGTTGCTGACGGCCAACGGTTATTCGGCGCCGGCATATCTTTCCGCGCTGACGGTGGCGCTGGTGCTGTTGGTGCCCGAATTGGGCCTGCTGCTGCCGTTGTATGTGACCTTGATTGGCGGCGATCTGGTGGCCAAGGAAGCCGAGGAGGGCACGCTGCGGTTGGTGCTGGCCCGGCCCATTTCCCGGGTGCGGTTGCTGCTGGTCAAATGGCTCGCCGGAGCCGCTTATACCGTGGTGCTGGTGCTGGTGTTGGGGGCCGTTTCCTTGGCGTTTGCGCGGCTGTTCTTTCCCTGGGGTGGAATGTTCGTGGCCTTTCAGCCGCCGCCGGAACTGGAACTGCCTTCCGTTCAGCCGGTATTCAGCCTGTTCAGTGCGCATCACGGATTGATGCTGTATCTGATCAGCCACGGTCTGATCGCCTTTAACACCGTTACTTTTATGTCGCTGGCCTTCATGTTTTCCTGTTTCAACATGAAACCCACGGCGGCCACCATTCTCGCGCTTTCCTTTGGCTTTGCCAGTTCGGTCCTGCAGAACATTCCCTTTTTCGCTCGCTATCAGAGCTGGTTCATCACATATCATTTGCAATCGTGGTTTTGGGTGTATCAACAGCCCACGCCGTGGTGGCAGATTGTGCAGTCGGAAGTCATTTTACTGGCCACCACCGCCACCGCCATCGTGGTCGGCGCCTGGGGATTCCAGGTTCGCGACCTGAAATCCTGACCGGCTTGACGGCGGCGGGCGTTCTTCGTTAAGAATTTAAAATATTATGAGCAAGACGGAATCACATCATTTTCAGGCGGAGATTCAGCAGTTGCTGAACATCGTCATTCATTCACTCTACACGGACAAAGAAATCTTCATCCGCGAACTGATTTCCAACGCCACGGACGCCTGCGAGAAGCTGCGCTTCAACCAGTCGTCAGGCAAGCCGGTGCTGCAATCCGACATCGCGCCGGGCATCCAGGTCAGCACGGATGACAAGGCGGGCACGATTACCATCACCGATACCGGCATCGGGATGACGCACGCGGAACTGGTGGAAAACCTGGGCACGATTGCGCACTCGGGCACGAAGGCGTTCCTCAAGCAACTGGCCGAGGAAAAGAAGCCGGACGTGGGGCTGATCGGGCAGTTCGGGGTGGGTTTTTATTCGGCGTTCATGGTGGCGAAAAAAGTCACGGTGCTGAGCCGGTCGTTCGTGCCGGAAGAAACCGGCTGGCAATGGACGAGCGAGGGTGGCGGGGGTTATGAGTTGACTCCGGCGGAGGATTTGCCGCGCGGCACCAAAATCACGCTGGAGTTGAAGGACGACGCCAAAGAGTTCGCGCAGGAAAGCACCGTGGAGCACATCATCCAGCGTTATTCCAGTTTCGTGCCGTTTCCCATCGAGCTGAACACGAAACGGCTCAACACCGTCCAGGCCATCTGGGCGCGGAACAAGAGCGAAATCAAGGAGGAGGAGTACAACGAGTTCTACACGTTCATTGGGCATGACCACGACAAGCCATTGTTCCGGCTGCATTTCTCGGCGGACGCGCCGCTGGCCATCCAGTCGCTGCTGTTTGTGCCGCAACGCAATTTCGAGAGCATGGGCATGGGCCGGATGGATTCAGAGGTGAACCTCTATTGCCGCAAAGTGCTGATCCAGGCCAAGGCCAAAGGCCTGTTCCCGGAATGGCTGCGCTTCCTCAGGGGGGTGGTGGACAGCGAAGATTTGCCGCTGAACATCTCGCGCGAAACGATGCAGGACACCTCGCTCATGCAGAAGCTGAACAAGGTGCTAACCAGCCGGTTCTTGAAGTTTCTGGAAGAACAGTCCGGGAAGGAAGCCGAGACTTACGAAAAGTTTTACGCCGAATACCAGCGCTTCCTGAAGGAAGGCGTGGTGACGGATTTCACGCACAAGGAGGCGCTCGGGAAGTTGCTGCGTTACGAATCTTCCACGCTGGACAAGGGCAAGCTGACTTCACTGGCGGATTACGTGTCACGCATGCCAGCCGAGCAGAAGGAGATTTACTGCCTGCTCGCGCCCAATCGCGCGGCGGCGGAGAGCAGCCCGTATTACGAGGTGTTCAAGGAGCGCAAGTTCGAGGTGCTGTTCCTTTACGACCCGTGGGATGAGTTTGTGATGGAGCACCTGCAAACTTTTGACGGCAAATCGCTGCGGCTCGCCGAGAAAGCGGAGCTCGACCTGAACGAAGCCAAGAAGGACGGCGCACTTTCCGAGGACGCCGCCAAGGCGCTCGCGCAATGGCTCCAGGAATCGTTGGGCGACCAGGTGGGCGAAGTGCGGGTCTCCAAGCGGCTCGTGGAGAGCCCGGCCGTGGTGGTGGACTCTGATAAATACATGACCTCCAGCATGCGCCGCATCATGAAGGCGATGAAAAAGGACGGCGAGGACACTGCCTTGCCAACAAAATATGACCTGGAAATTAACCCGGCCCATCCGGTGATTTCCCGGCTCGAAGCCATGCGGCAGAAAGACGCGCCGCTGGCGACCAGTGTGGCGGCGCAGATTTTGGACAACGCCCGCGTGGCAGCCGGAGTGCTGGAAGATCCGCGCGCAATGCTCCAGCGCCTGAATCAGTTGCTGGAAAAGGTGCTGGCGAAGGAGTAGGGCGGGGCCGGAGTTTCCGGCAACGCCGTGCCAGGGTTTCCGGCTTACTTTGAGCCGGCCGCGAGCACTTGTATCATCTGGGGAATAATCCGCGCGGCAAACAGGGCGTGTCCCCGGTCATTCGGATGCAGGCCGCCCATCATGCCATCGGTGGCCAGGGTTTTCGCCACATCGGGGCCGAGGTCAATAACGGAAATTTTGGTGTCGGCGGGATGCAACTGGCGGCGCGCCGCCACGGCCTGCTTCAGTTCTGCGGCATAATACTGGCCGAAAGGAATGAGTACGATTATCTGCGCGTCCGGGGCGGCGTCACGTAATGCCGCCAAACCTTGCGTGATGCTGGCCCTGGTGTCGCTCGGGTTGGTGTGGTGCAGGCCATCATTCGTGCCGTAATTGATCAGAATCAGTGACGGCGCTTCGTCCTCCGGGCCGTAGGCACTGAAGTGACCCCGGGCATCGAGCAGGGAATGGTGGTTGCCGTCAATCTTGTTCCAGCGGCTCGCCGCATCATCATATTGTCCGCCGGTGCCATTGCTAGAGTGGGTGACCACGTAATAGCCGGGCACATCGCCGGGCGGGCAATCGCCCTTGTTGATCCAGCCGCTCCAGCCGCAGGCATTGATGTCGTATTCGTAACCCAGCGTTTGCAACGCCTGGCCCACCAAAAATGAATAGCCCGCGAGTTCGCTGGTGCCGGTGCCCTCGGTGATGCTGTCGCCCACAATCATCGCCCATTTGGCGGCGGGCGGCCGCGCCACCGGCCGGCTGCCGGCATCCACTTCCAGGCCGGTGACGCGCAGCACGTTGATGCCGCTCTTGCCGGCACTGCCCCAACGCTGCGTCTGGTCCTCAATGCGTTCGGGGTGCAGCACGTAAACCGTCAGCTCGTGTTTGCCGGCGCCGGAGAGCGGTTCGAGGTTTACTTCGCCCGCGACCGCCGTCCGGGATTTCCAAATGCCGTCAATGTTGTAGGCGAAGGTCGGGCCTGTGAACCCCTTGGGATAAGCGGCAGTATCGAATCGCAGCGTTGCGGTGGGAGCGGCATTGGTGGTCTCCCACGTCACCCGGAAATAGGCGCCAGGATTCCAAGTCTGCCGGAACAGTTTTCCGCCCCGACCGGCATCGCCGGTCCAGTTGCCGGGCGAAAAGACGAACGCCGGGGAATCCACGGGCAGCGTGGTGCCGGCGAAAGCAGTCGGGATGACCGATACGAATGCGAGGACGACGACGGGGAGGATGAATTGAAATTTCATGAGCTGTGTTTGGCGGCAAAAATCTTAAGCATTTTGATAGACGGTTCGGAGAAAATTTTATCAGGCGCGAGGAATTAATTCTCGTGTAATGAGGTTTTTGCTGGCTCATGCGGCCCACAATTTCCCGGCCTTTTTTAGGGGCATTTTTCCCCCGAAAAAGCAGCGTCCTTAAGCGGCCAATCGTTGAGGTGCTTTTGGCCCGACGGGCCCCGGACCGGTAAACGGGCGGAGGACACAATATGTCGGCGGGAGGGGGTGGAAAATCCCCAAGTAATGGTATTTTTTGAACCAAAACTTTCCCAAATAAAAGTTGTGCCGGAGGGGTATTTTTCTTACACTTTTATGTCCGAAATTTCACGGGTTCGCAGACTGTTTTCGGCGGATTTTTTATGACCGATTTTACCGACAAAACTGTAGAGGAAATGCCCGCATCCGGCGGCGCGATCAAGGCCGATTACGGTGCCGCCCAACTGGGCAAGTTGGAGGGGTTGGAGGCCGTGCGCAAGAAGCCTGGCATGTACATCGGCGGCACGGACGAACGCGCGCTGCATCATTGCGTGAGCGAGGTGCTGGACAATTCCGTGGACGAACATCTTGCCGGGCATTGCACCCGCATTGAGGTCACGCTGCACGTGGACGGCTCCATTTCCGTCCGTGATAACGGCCGCGGCATCCCGGTGGACATCCATCCGCAGTACAAAATTCCCGGCGTGGAAATGGTGCTGACCACGCTCCACTCCGGCGGCAAATACGGGCAGGGCGGTTACAAGTTTTCCGGCGGCACCCACGGCGTGGGCGCCAAGTGCGTGAACGCCGTCTCCGAATGGTTCGAGGTGGAAGTTTCCCGCGACGGGCAGGTGTACCAGATGCAATTTGAACGGGGCAAGACGATCAAAAAGCTCAATGTGATCGGCAAAGCCAAAGGCACGGGCACGCTGATCACTTTCAAGCCCGACCCCGAGATTTTTCGCGACACCACCGAGTTCAAGGGGGACATCATCGCGCAGCGGTTGCGCGAACTGGCATTTCTCAATTCCGGACTGGAAATAATTTTTCTGGATGAGCGCCAGGCGGAGGCCAAGCCCGAGCGGTTTTATTACAAGGACGGCGTGGAGGAATTCGTTAAGCAGCTCAACAAAAGCAAGGTTGCGCTGCATCCCAAGCCCATTGGGTTCCGCAAGGAAGTCCAGGATCAGATTGATGACAAGCCCATTGAAGTGCACGTGGAGGTGGTGCTCCAATACAACGACAGCTACAACGACCAGGTGCTGTGCTACACCAACACGGTGCACAATCCGGACGGCGGGACGCATCTCAGCGGGTTTCGCAGTGCGGTCACCCGGGCCATCAACCAGTACGCCAAGTCCAACGAGTTGCTGAAGGAAAAGGATCCGCAAATTACCGGCGACGATGTTCGCGAAGGGCTTACCGCGGTCATTTCCGTGAAGCACAGTGACCCGAAATTTGAGTCGCAGACCAAGGTGAAGCTGCTGTCGCCGGAGGTAGAACGCATTGTGGGGTCGGTCACCTACGAGGGGCTGATGGCGTATTTCGACGCCAACCCGCCCATTGCCAAGCGCATCCTTGAAAAGGGGCTCAACGCCGCCCGCGCCCGCGAAGCGGCCCGCAAGGCCCGCGAAGCCGTGCGCAAGAGCGCGCTGACCGGCGGGGGGCTGCCCGGCAAACTGGCGGATTGCTCCGACCGCGACCCGGCCAACACCGAGCTGTACATTGTCGAAGGAGACTCCGCCGGTGGCTCCGCCAAGCAGGGCCGCGACCGGAAGTTCCAGGCCATCCTTCCGATTCGCGGCAAACTGATCAACGTGGAAAAGGCGCGGTTGGACAAGGTGCTGCAAAATAATGAAATCCGCACCATGATCACCGCCATTGGCACGGGCATCGGCGATGGCGAAGGGGAGGGCGCGTTCGACATCTCCAAGCTGCGCTATCACAAGATCATTATCATGACCGATGCCGATGTGGATGGCTCCCACATCCGCACCTTGTTGCTCACGTTTTTCTACCGGCAGATGCCGCAGTTGGTGCGCGACGGCTATGTTTACATCGCCCAGCCGCCGCTTTATTCCATGACGCGCAAGAAGCGCACCGAATATATTGATGACGACTCCCAGCTTAACCGCATCCTCCTGCAAATTGGCACGGAAGAAGTGCGGTTGAAGAACCTGGCCGACGGGCATGAATTTGCGCCCAAGCAACTGGAGGAAATTCTCACGCTGCTGGAGTCGCTCGACAAGTATGCCACCTTTATCCGCCGGCAGGGCGGGGATTTTGCCGATTACGTGGAACAGCGCAGCGCCGGCGGCACCTACCCGGTGTTCCTCATCAAGGTCCGCGACGGCAATGACGAAACCGTGCATTACTTTGAAAACCTGGATGCCGTGCTGTCCTTCAAGGATGCGAATCCCGACATCTACGGTGATGCCGAGGCTAAGGAAAAAGCGGACAAGGGCCGGACCCAAACCCGCCGCGCCGTGGAAGCCGACCTGCACCTGGAGAGCAAGGCCATCGCCGATCTGCTCGGCAAGCTGGCCAAGAAAGGGCTGGCCGTAGCCCATTACGCCGCGCAGGACCAGCCGTTGTTCGAACTCATCGAAGGCGAAGGCGAGCGCGCCACGGTGAGCCCGCTGTTTTCGATTCCGGAAATTCTTAGCGGAGTGAAGGCCGTCGGCAAGAAGGGCATCCAGATGTACCGCTTCAAGGGGTTGGGCGAAATGGACGCCAAGGAGCTGTTTGAAACCACCATGAATCCCGCCCGGCGCAAGCTGTTGCGCATTGACCTCACTGATGCTGTGGAAGCCGAGGAAATGTTCACCCGCCTCATGGGTGAGGAAGTGGAGCCGCGGCGGCAATTCATTGAGGACAATGCGCTTAACGTGCGGAACTTGGATGTCTAAGAGAAAGAATTTGACAGTGTGGTCACGTGTGACTACATTGGTATTGTGAAGACGCAAAAAACCATCAAGTACCCGGCAGCCAGGCTGGCGGTAGCGGAGTTGCGGGAAGCGGTGACGCTGCCGGGTGTGGGGCTGTCCATTCCGGTGCGCGCGGCCAAGGCCAAGCTCTCGGCTTTGCTGGAGTTGGTGGCGGGCGGCCAGGAAGTCACCATTACCAGCGACGGCAAGCCCAAGGCGGTGCTGTCCCCGGTGGGCGGGCCCAAAACCCGGAAGGTATTTACCGGCACCTGGGAACACCTGAAAAAAATGCCGGTGCAAACCGAAGGTCCGTTCGCCGAGGAGATCATCCGGGCTGACCGCGATGGTCGGGGATGGTAATCCATGTATCTCGATTCCTGTGTCATCGTCAAACTGGTCAGCCATGAGCCTGAAAGTGAGGCTTATCATGGTATTGTGACGGGGCATTCCGTGGTCACCTCAGAATTGGCGGTGGCGGAAGTGCGCTCCGCTTTGCTCAGCAAGGAGCGGGCGGGGCGGATTTCCCGGTCGGCGCGCCTTACGGGGTGGCGCCTGTTCCAGGAAAAAGTGCGGGACCAGGAATTGGTCCTGTTGCCGCTCAACCGGCAGGTGGTCGAGCGCGCCGGGGCGGTGATTGACCAATGCCACCCGGAGGTGGCATTGCGGACCTTGGACGCCATTCACGTGGCTACTGCGGAATTGCACGGAAGCGAGCAAATGTGTAGCAGCGACCAACGGGTTTGCGAGGCTGCGGAGTTCATTGGCCTGGCGCTCGTAGCGCCGCCCGGAGCCAAATAATCATTTTATCATGCCAGACGAAACTGAATCCAATCCACCGCCGCTATCGCCGCCGCCCACGGGCGGGGCTTATTCCCAGGGCGAGAAAATTTCCAAGATCAATGTCGCCGACGAAATCAAGAATTCGTTCCTCGACTATTCCATGTCCGTCATCATTTCGCGCGCCCTGCCGGACGTGCGCGACGGACTGAAGCCTTCGCAGCGGCGCATCCTCTACGCGATGCACGAGCTGTCGCTGTTCCCCGGGCGCAAGCATTACAAGTGCGCCAAGATCTGCGGTGACACCTCCGGTAACTACCATCCGCACGGCGAGGCGGTAATCTATCCCACGCTCGTCCACATGGCCCAGCCGTGGGCCATGCGCGAGAAGCTGGTGGACGGCAAGGGTAACTTCGGTTCCATCGAGGACGATCCCCCGGCGGCGATGCGTTATACCGAGGCGCGGCTCACCCACCTGGGCGCTGCGCTGATGCAGGACATGGACCGCGACACCGTGGACTTTGTCCCGAACTACGACGAGCGCATGACCGAGCCGACGGTGTTCCCGTCGGCGTTTCCGAACCTGCTGGTCAACGGCGGCACAGGCATCGCCGTCGGCATGGCCACGAACATGGCGCCGCACAATCTGGGCGAGGTGGTGGATGGCATTTGCGCGCAGATTGACCACCCGGAAATTACCGTGACTCAGTTGATGAAGCACATCAAGGGCCCGGATTTTCCCACTGGCGGGGTGATTTGCGGGGTTGAAGGCATTCGGAATTACTTCGAGACCGGGAAAGGCCGCATCAAGCTGCGGGGCCGCGTGGGGATTGAGGAATTCAAGGGCAACCGTGAGCAGCTCGTCATCACCGAAATTCCCTTCAACGTCAACCGCGCCGCGCTGGAACAGCAGATCGCCAACCTCGTCAACGAAAAGGTCATCACGGAAATCTCCGCGATGCGCAACGAGTCCGACGAGCACACGCGGCTGGTGATGGAGCTCAAGCGCGATGCCGTGCCCAAGGTGGTCATCAACAACCTCTACACGCACACGCAGATGGAGGTGAGTTTCAGCGTGAACGCGCTGGCCATTGATCATGGCAAGCCCAAGACGCTCAACCTCAAGGAGCTCATCGGTTGCTACATTGACCATCGTCGCGAGGTGATTTTGCGCCGCACGCGGTTTGAGTTGCGCAAGGCCGAGGAACGCGCCGAGTTGCTGGAAGGCTACTTGGTGGCGCTGGCGAATCTCGACGAATTCATCAAGATTATCCGCGGCAGCAAGACCCGTGAGGAGGCGCGCATCAAGCTGCTGGCGTTTGAATGGTCGCGCGAACAGGTGGAGCGCTGGGGCATTTTGATCCGCTCGGAAGAGCGGCTGCAGGCCGGCCGGTACGCGCTCACGGAACGTCAGGTGGACGCCATCCTGGAATTGCGGCTCTACCAGTTGACCGCGCTGGAGATTGACAAGGTCGAGGGCGAATACAGGCAGTTGCTCGAACGCATCAAGGACTTGCTGGACATCCTGGCCAAGGAGGCGCGCGTGATGGCCATCATCAAGGGTGAATTGCTGGCCATCAAGGAGAAGTTTGCCACCCCGCGCCTGACGGAAATCGTGCCCGACGAGGGCGAGATGGCCATCGAAGACCTGATTGCCAACGAGGGCGTCATTATCACGCTGACGCACGGCGGCCTGATCAAGCGCACCAATGTCTCCGCCTATCGTGCGCAGCGGCGCGGCGGCAAGGGTGTTATCGGCATGACCACTCGCGAGGGCGAGGGTGCCGAGGACAAGGATTTTGTCGAGCACCTGTTCACCGCGAGCACGCACGATTACCTGATGTTCTTCACCAATACCGGGCGGGCGTACGTGGAGCGCGTGCACGAGATTCCTGACATGGGGCGCGCCGCCAAGGGCCGCAGCATCGCGAATCTGCTGGAATTGAAGGCCGATGAAAAGGTGGCCGCCCT
>DATJIU010000009.1:0-4494 GCA_035492855.1 Dongiaceae bacterium
CAAGTTAAGGAAATAAACCTCATCCGGTTTTCACCCAGCCCAATCCGGCGCCAACCGGGTTGGGCTTTTGCTTTCCCCGGGATTTATTGAACCGCTCTAATTGACATACGGGCGCACCCGCTCGACGAGCAGCTTGTAGCCCGCGGCGTTGAAATGCAGTTGGTCTTTGCGGAACAACTCGGGACGCGGCTTGCCATCCGTGCCCACCACCATGTCGGAGGCTTCGATGTAATGCAGCCGCGGGGAGGTCTTGCAATACTCCTCCACCAGATGGTTCATCTGCCGTTCCTTGTCCACCTGCGCCCAGCGCGATGGCGTGGCGTTCCAGCCAATGAAGTAGATCTCCGTCTGCGGCAGCTTGGCGTGTACCGTGGCCACGAAGTCCTTGAAGTCGCCGCACACCTCCTCCGCTGATTTGCCCGCCCACAGGTCGTTGCCGCCGGCGCGCAGGAAAATTTTCCGCGGCGCGTAGGGGAAGATGATGCGGTCCGCGAAATGGGTGGAATCAATAATCTGCGAGCCGCCGAAGCCGCGGTTGATCACCGGCGCGCCGGGATAATCCTGGGCCAGCGTGGTCCACAGTCGGATGGTAGACGAGCCGGCAAAGAGGATGCCGCCCGGCGCCGGCATATGCGCCTGGTCCTGCTTTTCAAATGCGGCGATTTCCTTTTCCCAGACGGCGTAATTGTGATTCGGCTCCGCGTGCAGCGGCAAAGTGACCGCAAAGGCCAAAGCCAGGGCCAGCAGGGAAAAGCGGGATTTCATATGCGCCGATTTTCGGGTTTGAGCCCTCGGGCAGCAAGGGAATTTTACGGTCGCTTCCGCGAAGCCCAGAGCAACCAACAGCCCAGCAGCACCAGCAGGATCAGCCACCATAAAAAACGCAGTTCCCGTGCCGCCAGTTCGGAAAAGGCCAGCGCGCGGGGGAACAACAGAAATAACCCGATAACCACCGCCACCAAAATGGCGGCACGCAGCAGAGCAATTTGACGGGGGCTCATGGGGTGCTGGGCGTGGGGCTGTTACCTATCGGGAGCAGCAGGTTGGGGCCGGAATTGTTCGGATCGGCCGGGACTACCAGAGGCGAGTGCCCATTCCATTTCTCCACCATCTGCAGACGCAGGTAGGCGGGGTTGAGCTTCAGGGCTTCGCCGCGGACGCGGATGGCCTTGGCTTCGCCTTCGGCACGGATGACAACCGTCTCGGCCTCCACCTGCGTTTGTTGCTGCGTGAATCGGGCCCGGGCGGCTTCCTGCTCGGCCACCATTTTGGCCTCGATGGCCGCCTCCAGTTCGGGGGAGAGGTCAATGTTGCGAATGACGATGTCCTCGACAAAAAGAATGTTTCCAATCTTGGCCTTGGCGGAAGCCAGCGCCTGGTCTTTGACATCGTTACGGCGTTTGACAATTTGTTCCGCCGAAAGCAGCGCCGTCACTTCCTTGAGCGCTTCCTGGACCCGGGGGGCAATGAGGCTATCGAAGGGGTCCCCGGCATACTGCCGGAAGATGTGAACCACCGATGTCTCCGGAATCCGGTACAGGATGCTCGCCTCGATGGTCACCTGTTGCAGGTCGGAAGAAAAACATTCGGCCCGCAGACTGACCGTGCGCTGCTTGATCACGACCGGAATAATCCGGGTGATGAATGGCGTCCGCAATCCAAAGCCTTCGGGCAGGAAATTATCCGCCGCCTTGCCCAGCGTCACCTTGACGCCGCGCGTGCCCGGCTCGATGACATAGCTCGACATGGAGCAGATAATCACCACCACGAACACGGCCAGCGCCCCCAGTAACAGCTTGGGGAGGAAGGGTGGGAATGACATGTTGAAGTTGCTGCCGTCCGGCTTGGAAGAACGAAAAGATGAATTGGCCATGGTCTCCTCCGTTATTTGCGGCTTTGCTGCAACTCCGGCAGGGTCAGCATGACATTGCCGCCACCGCCGACCACCTGCGGGGGAATGCCATCCCAGCGGTCCACAATTTGCAGGTCAACATACGCCGGATTTTCCTTGAGGGCTTCGCCGCGGATCACAATGGACTTGGCTTCGCCCGTCGCCTTGATCACGGCGGTGTCGGCCTCAATTTGCGCCCGCTGCTGGGTGAACTTGGCCTTCGCGGCTTCCTGTTCCTGCACCATTTTCTGTTCGATGGCGCGTTCCAATTCTTTCGTCAACGCGATGTCCTCAATCACCAAATCCTCAATGACCAGCAGCGTTCCAATTTTCTTGCGGGCCAGGTCCAGGGCTTGGGCTTTGATGGCTTCGCGGTTTTTGACAATCTGCTCGGCGCTCTGTTGCGCCGCCGCCTCCTTCAAGCCCTCCTGCACCCGCGGAGCGACCAGGCTTTCAAAGGGGTCGCCTTGGTAGCCTTGAAACAGTTTGGTCACCGAGGCTTCCGGAATCCGGTACAGCACCCGCAACACCACCGTCACCTGCTGCAGGTCTGACGAGTAACACTCGGCCTTTTCCTCCTCCGTCTGTTGCCGGATGGATACCGGATAGACCTTCGTGAGAAACGGCGATTTGAAACCAAATCCTTCGGGCTTAAAGTCCGGAGCCACCTGGCCCAAAGTGACCGCCACGCCGCGATATCCGGGTTGAATCGTGTAGGTGCCGGAGGCGGCCACAATCACCGCCGCGAAAATCAACAGGGCACCCCCACCCAAGCGCATTGCCGTCTGAGGATTCATATGGCGCTAAATTAGTGGCAAGTCACCGTACTACAACAAAAAACGGCGCTCCGTTGCCGGAGCGCCGCTTGAGAATTCGGAGGAGCTTACAGGCCCTTGCTGAGCATGAGCTTGAGCAGCGCGCCCACGCGGCAGCTGTAACCCCATTCGTTGTCGTACCAGCTCACGAGCTTGAAGAACTTGTTGTTCAGCTCAATGCCGGAGCCGGCGTCGAAGATGGAGGACAGTTCGCAGTGGATGAAGTCGGAGCTGACCACTTCGTCGCTGGTCCAGCCGAGGATGCCCTTGAGGTAGGTTTCGCTCGCCTTCTTCATCGCGGCGCTGATTTCGGCGTAGCTGGTTTCCTTCACGGTCTTGACCGTGAGGTCCACCACGGAGACGGTGGGCGTGGGCACGCGGAACGCCATGCCGGTGAGCTTGCCCTTGAGTTCCGGCAGCACCAGGCCGACCGCCTTGGCGGCGCCGGTGGTGGAGGGAATCAGATTCTGCGCGGCGGTGCGGCCGCCCTTCCAGTCTTTCTTGCTCGGGCCGTCCACGGTCTTCTGCGTGGCGGTATAGCTGTGCACGGTGGTCATGAGACCCTCGGCAATGCCGAAGCCTTCCTTGAGCAGCACATGGCAGATCGGCGCCAGGCAGTTGGTGGTGCAGGACGCGTTGGAAACAATGTGGTGCTTGGCGGCGTCGTATTTGTTGTCATTCACACCCATCACGACCGTGAGGCAATCGCCCTTGGCCGGAGCGGAGATGATGACCTTCTTGGCGCCGGCGGTGATATGGCCCTGGGCCTTTTCCACGTCGGTGAAGAGGCCGGTGGATTCGATGACCAGGTCCACGCCCAGCGCCTTCCACGGGAGTTCCGCGGGAGACTTGGCGCTGACGACCTTGATTTCCTTGCCGTTGACGATCAGCACATCATCGTCGGTCTTGTCGGCGGCGGATTTCTTGGAGCTGACTTCACCCTTGAAACGGCCTTGGATGGAGTCGTATTTGACGAGGTACGCCAGGTTGTCGGCGGGGACGATATCGCCCACGGCCACCACTTCGATGTCTTTGCCCACCATGCCTTGTTCGACCAACGCCCGGAAGACCAGGCGGCCAATCCGGCCGAACCCATTGATTGCTACTTTGACTGCCATATTTTTTTCAGTTTTTAAGTTTCTAATTGAAACTACAATTCAAGAAGCGAATGTTATCGTGGAAGGCCCCCCGGTCAATACGAATTATGGCCACCTTCGGCCATTCCTTGGCCTTTTCCGGCGGAAAAACGCCGGCGGCTCAATCCCCATTGGGATAGGAACCAAGCACTTTCACCAGATTGCACTGCTGCTCCAGTTCCGCGATGGCCCGGGCCAGTTTGCGGTCGCTGAAATGCCCGTCGCAATCAATGAAGAAAAAGTATTCCCACGCCTTCCGCTTGCTCGGCCGCGACTCGATCTTCGTCATGTTGATCTTGTAGCGGCGGAAGGGCGACAGCGCCTGGTACAACGCGCCGGAGCGGTCATTGATATTGATCATTAGGCTGGTGCGGTCGTGACCCGAGGTCGGGCTGCACTGCCGGCCCAGCACGAGAAACCGCGTGGCGTTGGCGGAATTATCCTGGATGTCCTGTTCCAGAATCTTCACGCCGTAGCGTTCCGCGGCCAGCACGCCGGCGATGGCGGCGGAATTCTTCTCCTTCGCCGCGCGCTCGGCGGACCGGGCGTTGGAGGAGGTCTCGATGATTTCCGCGTCCGGCAGGTTATTCTGAATCCAAATCCGGCACTGCGCGAACGACTGCGGATGGACGTAAAGCTTTTTGATCTGGTT
>DATJIU010000010.1:0-8667 GCA_035492855.1 Dongiaceae bacterium
ACCCGCGGCTTGCGCTACACGGGCCGCACCGCCACTGCCTTGCGCGAAGGTCTGGAGACGCTCGCCCAGCGTGGCGGCCCGGCGCGGCTGGCCCAACTCTTGCACCTGTTTGCCCTCATGGCCGCGGCGCCCGCCAACGAAGCTGACGTTCTTTCCTCGCGGGATTTCGCCCTGCCCCGGGAATCCGTACATCAGCAGGCCATCAGCAACGCGATGCGGCATCTCCTGGCCAATTTCCGGCATCCCATCCGCCTCGACGAAATCCTGCAACTGACCGGCATGAGCAAGCCCACCTTCTCGCGGCAGTTCAAGCAACACTCCGGCAAAACTTACAGCGAATTCGTCAATCAAATCCGCCTGCAAGCCGCCTGCCGCGAACTTGCGGAAACCGAGACGACCATCCTGGACATTGCCGGCGCCTGCGGGTTCACCCAAATTTCTTTTTTTAACCGGCTCTTCCGCCGCGTCCACCGCTGCAGCCCCTCCCAATACCGCGCCCGGGCCAAACGGAAGCAGCGCTTCCCCAGCCCGCCAACCGAGTAGCCGCTGACGTCAGGAGGCTCGGTATTTCCGTCGTCTATGCACTGACTGGCAAAGCCAGGAATTGAACCGTTACTCAACTGTTAATCCCAACAGAAATGGAGAAGCGTTTTGCAAGGTTGATACGTAATCAACACTCGTCAGGGAGATGTCAGGTTGTGGATTTTTGAAGCTGGTTTTGTAGATTCGCAGCGATCCGGGCTTGGCCCCACCGTACTTTTTCAACGCCGGATTCGATCCGGTCCAGGCCAGTGCCGAATTGGTTCCGGTGACCCGCTGATTGGGTTCGCCCCACCAATCGCGCACATGCACCCCACTTTTGATCTCAAGCTCTCTTACTGATTTGTCGGAATAGTGGAGGACCAACCTGGCGATCGTAACCCCATCCCGGTCGAAAACGCCGCCGGCCCCATGGAGCAAATCAAGCTGGGCACAGACCCGGCCGACTGGGATGTTCGTAATTGATTCCGGAAACTCCTTGCGCCCCCACTCTTGGATTTTCTTGCCGGAAAGCTGCAAAACACCGTCAATTTGGAAAGGCGTCTTCAAAAAAAGTTGCCGCCCCTTCGGTAACGTGGCCAGATTATTATCCTTCACCGAGGCGGGGCTGTTCAGCGAGTCGGTCAACTGGGCCGTTGCGTATTTGCTGAGGTCAACACAGAAGGGTTCCCGGGGAATGCCTTGCGCCATGGCAGCCATGATGGCTGACCCGAGACACCAAAACGTGAGCAAGAGCCGGATGGCCGGCAGCAAATTTCTGCAATGTGCTTTGCCAAGTTTCATCGTTGGGATATGACGGATCCTAGTGGTTGACCCGGCGGCGTAAAGGGGAATTTTTAGGTTTCTTCGCCATCCCCGTTCGTGCGGCGATAACTTCAATGAAGCGTTCCATGGCACTGGACCGCACCACGCTCCGGGGCGTAACAAACAGGGTTTCCACGCGGCTGTCTTTCTGAGCCAGTTCGTGCAACCGCACCTCGTGGCGCCGCGCCGAACGTTCCACCACCGAACGCGGCAGCATCGTGATGCCCAGGCCGGCGCTCACGCAGCCGACGATGCCCTCGATAGTGCCGAACTCCATTTCGTTCAGCAGGTCCACACCGTGCCGCGCCAGGTACTGCTCAATCTTGGAGCGGTAAGAGCACCCGATCTTGAAAACAAATAATTTTGGAATCGCGCCCCCGGAAAGATATTGCGCCGGCGAACGGTAGGCCAGCGGCGTTACCAAAACCAGCTCCTCCTCAAACGCCAGCACTGTGTCCAGCTCGTGGTGATCAATGGGGCCACACACAAACGCGCCATCCAGGCGATGGTTCAGCACCGCCTCCACCAATTCCCGGGTCGTGCCCGTCTCAATCGCCAGGTCCACCCGCTGCCAGGTGTTCACATAAGTGCGCAACAGTTCGGGCAGCCGCGCCGCTGCCGTGGTCTGCAATGACCCGAGCCGCAACACCCCCTCCACCTCGTGCGTGTTGGACACCGTTTCCCGCGCCTTCTGCACCAGGGCGGTCATCTGCTGCGCGTACGGCAGGAACTCCTGACCCTTGCGGGTAAGGCTGATGCCGTGGTGATGCCGGTGCAGCAGTTGCGCGCCCAGTTCATCCTCCAGCAGGCGGATCCGGGCCGTGACATTCGATTGCACCGTGGCCAGCGCCTTGGCTGCCTTGGTGATGCTGCCCAGCCGCGCCACCGTCGCAAACAGGTTCAAGTCGTGCAAATTCATACCGCCCTTACACTCATCTCAAATTGCGATGAGTGCAATCAGAATAAATCGTTACCAGTGATTGCTGCGGTTGCGGTATTCTGGCGGCGTGAAAGGGAGTTTTAATCATCCTGAGAACAGCGCCGCCGCGGAACCCATGTTCCGCAACCGGGCCGCGCAATACGCCCTGTATTCCATCTGCTTCGGGTTTTTCCTGGTGCTGCTGGACACCTCCGCCTTGAACGTGGCCATGGTGTCTCTGGAACGCCAGTTTCACGAAAACACCAGCGGCCTGCAATGGGTGGTGAACAGCTACACCCTCGTGTTTGCCAGTTTCCTCCTCACCGGCGGCGCGTTGGGCGACCGCTTCGGCGCCAAGCGCTGGTATCAGATCGGCTTGCTGCTGTTCACCGCCATGTCGGTGGCGTCCGCCCTGGCGCCGAACGTCGGCTGGCTCATTGCGGCCCGCAGCTTGCAGGGCCTGGGCGCGGCATTGATGCTGCCCGGCTCGCTCTCCCTTCTCAGCCATGCCTTTCCCGATGCGGAACAGCGGGCGCATGCCGTCGGATTCTGGGCCGGCGTGGTCAGCCTGGGCTTCGCCGCCGGACCGTTGCTCGGCGGGTTGCTCACGCATTATCTGGGCTGGCGCAGCATTTTCTGGATCAACCTCCCCGTCGGCCTGCTCGCCCTGTGGATGAACCAGCGGTTTGTGGCGGAAGCGCGGGCCGCGAATCCCCGGCCCATTGATTGGCCGGCGCAAGCGCTCATCCTGCTCGCCATGGTCAGCCTCAATTTCGGCTTGATCGGCGCCGGCGAGTCCGGCTGGCTGACCCCCGTCAACGTGACCGCATTTGTCCTGACCCTCGTGCTGGTGGTGGCCTTTCTTCGGGTGGAACGGCGGAGTGCCTCCCCGGTGCTGCCGGGCAGCCTGTTTTCTCATGCCACATTTTCGGTATGCGTGCTCCTTGGCGGCGTGCTGAACTTCAGCATGTACGGCGTGCTGTTCATTGAATCGCTCTACCTGCAAAACGTCCGGCACCTTGGTCCCCTGCGCACCGGGCTGGTCATCATCCCCTTCACCGTCCTGCCCACGCTCACCACCCGGGTGATCGCGCGATACAACGGCCGCGACTTCATCAAGCTGCGGCTCATCGGCGGCCAACTCCTCGCCGCCGCCGGCGCGCTGTTCCTGGGCCTGGCGCTGGGGCAAACCGGCGTGACGGAAATTTTAATTGGCCTGGGATTGCTGGGCGTGGCCATGGGTTGCATCATGCCCGCGATGACCGCAGGGGTGCTGGCCTCCGCTCCCCCTGCCCTGTCCGGCGTGGCCTCCGGCATCCTCAACGCCGCGCGCCAGGTGGGCGGCACACTCGGCGTGGCCCTGATGGGCACGCTGCTGGCGTCCGCGCACGACGCCGGCATGATCTGGTCCTTTGGGTTGACCACAGTGCTGTTTGTCATCATGGCCGCTGTCACCCGCTGGTATATCCCCGGCCCGCGTCGCGCCACCGGGGTGGTTCCCGCCAGCTCGATGGCGTGAGGCTGGGCCTATAATATTATTGGATATACTCCTCGCCCCCGAAAATTTTCCGCTCCCCTCGGACCGGCTTCACCGCTAATTTATTCGCGGCATGAGTAATTCCGGTCCGACGGCGCCCGCCGCGCCTGCATCCCCTTCCCCGTCGTTGTGGCAGCCGTTGCGGCGGCCGCTGTTTCGCGACCGCCTCATCGCTTCCGTCATTTCCAATACGGGCAGTTGGATGCAGGACACCGCCGGCACGTGGCTGATGACCGTGCTCACCCCGTCGCCATTGCTGATTGCCTTGATGCAGACCGCCGCCAGCCTGCCGGTGCTGTTGCTCGGGTTGCCCGCCGGTGCCACGGCCGACATTCTGGACCGCCGCCGGTTGCTGCTGGTCTGGGCGGCCTGGATGCTGGCGGCGGCCGTCATTTTGAGCGGACTGACCCTGACGGGACACATCACCGCCACCACATTGTTGCTGCTCACCTTCCTGCTGAGCCTGGGCGCGGCCATGAACGGCCCGAGCTGGCAGGCCATTGTTCCCGAACTGGTGCCGAAGGCGGAACTGCCCGAAGCCATTGCGCTGAACAGCGCCGCATTTAATATCGCCCGGGCGGTGGGCCCTGCCGCGGGCGGCTTGCTGGTGGCGGCATTTGTCTCTGTGTGGTTCGGTGCCGGCATTGTTTTTTTGATCAACGCCATTTCCTTCGCCGCCGTGCTGATCGTCATCTACCGCTGGAAACGCACGCCCTACTTTACCAGTGCCCTCCCGGCGGAACGCCTGATGGCCTCGATGCGTTCGGGACTCCGCTACACGCGGTTTGCTCCGGAACTGCGCACCATCCTGGTGCGCGCGTTTCTCCAAACGTTCTGCGTGAGCGGCATGTGGGCCTTGCTGGCGGTGGTGGCGCACGACCACCTCCAGCGCGGCGCCCTGAGCTACGGCATCCTCACCGGCGTCATCGGCCTCGGCGCGGTGGCGGGAGCGATTTTGCTGCCTCGGCTGCGCCAACGCTGGTCGCCCAACGCCATTGTCGGCGGCGCCTCCGTGGCCTTCATGATCACTCTGCTGGCCATGGCGTGGGTGCATTATTTTGTGCCGCTGCTGGCGGCGCTGTTCCTCGGCGGCATGGCCTGGACCAGCACCACCTCCTGCCTGAACATCGCCGTGCAAACCTCCGTGCCCGCGTGGGTGCAGGCGCGGTCGCTGGGCATCTACCAGATGGTCTTCCAGGGCGGCATGGCCCTGGGCAGCGCGGTCTGGGGCACGGTGGCTCAACACGCCGGAACGCCGGTGGCGCTCACCGCCGGCGCCGTGGGATTGGTGGTCGGACTGGTGGCCGCGCGCTGGTATCCCCTGCACCCCGACACCACGCTCGACCTCTCCCCCGGCCGGCTGGCGCACGCCCTCAGCCGCTCGGCGCCGCAGGTGATGATCGAGCCCAACCCGGAAGCCGGCCCGGTGCTCATCACCGTCACTTTCCACATCAAGCCGGCCGATGCCACCGCGTTCATTGCGGCCGCGCATGAACTCGGCCGGGTACGGCGCCGCGACGGCGCCATCCGCTGGTCCTTGTTCCGGGATCCGTTCGACCCCGCCCGCTTTACTGAAACCTACGTGGTGGAATCGTGGCTGGAACGCCGGCGCCAGATCGAACGCTTCACCGTGGCCGACCACGCCATCCGCAACCGCGTGATGGCCTTTCACGTGGGCGCCAACCCGCCGGAAGTTTCGCGCATGATCCTGGTGCGCCCGGGCGAGGAAACATCATCTCCGTCATGAGGTTTGGTAAAGCGTTGCGCACTGGGCAGGCAAGATGCCTGCCCTACGTATGCGGGTCACCTGGTTGGTAACTTTCTGCAATTGGCTCAGCCGGAGAAACCTGAATACCCGCTCCAACTGGTGATTGCCAAACCGCTGGATTCGGGGAATAGTGAAGCCGCAAAAGGATTAAGAGCCGATCCACCTGAAACCATTGAATCGAATTATGAAGACGTTGAAATCGTTGGTGCTGGCCGCCTGCGTGCTGAGCCTCGCCGCGCCGTTGCTGGCCGCGGATACGAATATCACGGCCAAAGCCGAAAAAGACAAGAAGCCCTATCCCCTCACCACCTGCGTGGTATCCGGGGATAAACTCGGCGAGATGGGCGATGCCTACATCTATAAATACAAGGGCCGCGAAATCCATTTCTGCTGCAAGGGCTGCGTGAAGGATTTCAACAAGGATCCCCAAAAATATCTCAAAAAGCTGGATGAAGCCGAGAAGGCCGCCAAGGAAAAGGCGGACAAGGCCACCGGCACGGATAAGAAATAATTCCCCTTTGCGAAATCACAACGGCGGCCGGAAATTCTTTCCGGCCGCCGTTTGCTTTGGAACTACGTCGCCGCGAACGGCCCTTCGCGCCTGACGGCGCCGCGTTTCCCGGCTTTGGAGCGCGGATGGTCCCCATCCGCAGCGCGTGGCTGGAAGTTGTGACGTGGCTTGTCTGTCCACTATCTTTCGGTCTGGTGGAGCGCTGCGGGCGGGACCCGCCTTGGCGGGCAGGGCAAGCTGCCCCCTTTTGCAGGGCATGGACAAGGAGAGCGGAAAAACATAAACTCATGCCCCTGCTTGGACTAACGCATCAGTGGTCCAGAAAGTTGAGTCCGGTCATTGGGGTTATGAGTTTTGGCGCCAAATTGGGTAAAGCAGGTGGAGCATGGAATTCGACCACGCCATTTATGGAAATCGCCGATCCGTTTGCGAACTGACCATGAACGCTGTTGATTATGTCTGACCCAAATCACGCAAATGTAGATGAATTGCAAAAAACAATTGTTTGTGTAAAGGATGGAATTGTTGCCAATGTTGCAACGATTGCATTTACATTTTCTTTGTGTGCTTTGGTTATTTGGTTGACGTGGCGCACAGATGATCCAGTCGCCAAAATTGCAGTCCCATTTGTTTGTTTCTTTTGGTTGATCTTTGGTGCCTACGGGAGTTTCCAAAACATTCGCAGCCCTAAATCGTGCTTGCTTGCAATTCGAAACGACCGGTTAGTGTGGATTCTTCGCCAGCAAGAAGCCGGGCCAACCGAGGAGCAGAGTATTCCCCTGCGAGAAATTGACACGCTGGAATTTGTTCTTCCGGAAACAGGCATGAATGTTGGTCGTCCCATTGCCCTGGCCGAGCTCTTTGTCCTGGATATTCACGGGAATCGCCACCATTTGCCCATCGAGTTGTGGCCAGGCGTTAACCGAGAAAAAATTGTTGCTGCCATTCAAATGGAAAAGCCCGCTATAAAAGTTGTTGAAAGTAAAGGGCACAAAGGTCTGTAAACGAGCCAATCCTCACTAATGCCACAAAACCATAAGTGCCCCTGCGTTGGTCTTTACATTTCGTGGTGTCAAAAAGTTTTGAGGTATTTTTCGTAGCCGGTGCCAGCGTCATACCCGCGCACTTGAATTTTTCTTGCGCCTGTGCTCATCAGCGCCGCGCTCAACAGAGCTTTGCATTATCAGCCAACATCTCACTGACCTTCCTCGCCCCGCCCAGCGGGGAGAGGGTTGGGGTGGGCATGAGGCCAGGACATGGGTGGCACCGAAGGCCAATACATAGGTTACACTTTTGGTTTTTTGGCGCCCTTGTGGAACCGGCCGCTGTGATAAACCGCCGGTCTCAAACCGCAGCGATCGAGCGCCCGCAGTTCGCCGAGCAGGATGTGGTGAAAATAAACGTGCCAGACGCCTGTGGCCTTGCCGCGGAGTCCCACCCGATAACCCACAAACGCTTCGCCGACGAAACGCAGCCGCCCCGCCCAGCGAATCTGCCCATTGCTGCGCACCCGCCGGACCGCCCAGCCGGGAGCATACTGCCACCGGAGCGCACGCCGGTTGTAACGGCGCGCACTGCGCCGATATTTGCGGCTGGGGGGCTGTTGGGCCAACGCTTCGTGCGGCCGCACCTGATTGTAACCGCGCCGCCACCGCTCCAGCCGGCGCTGTTGCGCCCGGGCGGTGCTCGACACCGGGCGGGCCGCCTCGCCTTTCAACTCCCGGTGCATTTGTTCGTGCGCCCCATTGTCCTGCGGATGGGCGGGCCGAATAAACTCCACCCGGAGGCCCACACTCACCCACCAGGCACTCAAGCGCGACAACCCCGCCGGCCCCGTTGAACCAAAGGGGCCGCCGTTGTCCACGCGAATGACCCGCGGCAGGCCATACCGCCGGAACAGCCCCAGAAACACCCGCTGCACCCGCTCCCATTGTTGGTCGGGCAAGACCCGGACCGCCAGCACATACCGGCTGTACAAATCGCGCACGGTCAACGGCTCCACCCGGCAGCGATCGGCGGTGCGCCACCACCCCTTGAAATCCACGGTCCACACCGCATTAGCGCGCCGGCCCAGGGTCAGCTTCCGGCGCGGCATCACGGGGCCTTTGGGCGGCCGCCGCCGGCGCTTCCGACTGAGCTGCCAGCGCCCCAGCCACCGGGTAATCGTGCGCACCGCCGGCACGGGGCCGCCCGCATGCAGCGCGCGCAACCGGGCGTGCAGCTTCTTGCCCCCCCAGCGCCGGTGGCGGCGGCGGAGGACTTTGATGCGCTTCCGCCAAAGCGGCGAGAGACGCCGGGGCGAATGCCGGGGCTGCCGCGGCCGATCGCGCAGCCCCCGCCGCCCGCCTTCCATAAACCGCGCCTTCCACTTGTAAGCCGTTTTGCGGCTCACGCCAAAATGGCGACTCAGTTCCTGAACCGACTTTTGGGCCTGTAACAGTGCTTTTACCAAGCGCCACCGCCCTTGGTCCAATGAGATGATTTTCCATGGCATGAGCCCCAAAAGACCCCAAAGACAACGCCAAAGTGTCACCCATGTCTAGGCCCTCAGGTGCCACCCATGTCCTGGCCTCATGCCGTGAGGGCGG
>DATJIU010000011.1:0-2288 GCA_035492855.1 Dongiaceae bacterium
GGGCCGAGGTGCCGCAGAGCTGATTGACCTGCACCGCACGGAAGACCACCAGGGCCGGGGCGACTTGTTCTTTCACCGGCAGATCGTTCCGGTAAGGCATGGCTATCGCTATGTGGACGCCGGGTTTGCCGGCATCCGGGATGTGGCCGCCGGCGAAGCCTTGGTGCGGGAGCTGATCGCCCGGACACAAGTCGCAGCACCGGATTGACATTGATTGCTACCCAGAGCTTAAATGCCCGTTACCACCCGGATGGGACGGGCTGATTGCGACAACAAAGTGAAAATGAAAAAATTCAGCCTCCCGCTTAAGTTCGCTGGGGTTGGCGCCCTGGCCAACCTGGCGGCTTTCTGGCTCTGCTTCGCGATGCTGACGGCGTTCACGCATCACCTGACACTCTGGCAATGCCTCGGGCTGGCTCCCATTTCACCGATAATCAAGGCAGGGGAGACGGGGCTCATCATGGCCGTCGGGTTTCTCGGGGCGCCCGCTGCGTTGCTCCTGGATGGCAGCGGAGGCGGTCATGTCATTTTGCTGCTGGTGCTGTACTCGCTGCTGAATGCCGCAATTTGGGGCGTTGGTTCTGGCCTTCTCTCCGCAATGATCCGAAGGCTTGCCCAAAATCGGAAGCCGCTTTTAACTGGCCCGGAATCTTAAAGGTCACAATGCCTGAGACAAGTTTTAGACCTCTCCTGCCCGCTGACCTCCCCGCCGTATCGGCACTGGGTATCGCGTCCAAACAATCATGGGGCTATGACGCCGCGCAGATGGCGATATTCGCCCGGGAACTCACGCTTACGCCGGAGGTCCTGGCCGGATTGCTCGCCGCCGAGGTGGCGTGCGAGAACGGAACTATCGTGGGCTATTACACCATCCGGCGGCATGCCACCAATTGGAGCACCTGTTCGTCGCCCCGGACCGGTTTCGTCAGGGCATTGGCAAACTGCTGTTGCATCAAGCCCGGAAGACCGCCGCGGCCCGGAGGCATGCCCGCGTGACCATTCTCGCCGACCCGCATGCGGCGGGATTCCATGAAAAATTTGGCGCCCGCCAGGCCGGCATGCACCAGTCCAGCATTCCGGGCCGGAAGATTCCCGTTTACGAACTGGCTACCCGCACCTAGCTTAAACTAAAGAACAATAATGAAAACCCGTGCTGATGCGGTGCAAGCGATTCGCCACCTGCTTACTCAACTCGAAAACAATCCCAACTCATGGGAGAATCCAACGCTTGACCGCTACTTGGACAGTTTGGCCGCATGGCTTGAAGCGTCTGGCAAGAAGGCTGATCGCACACCGTCTTGGGATTTAATCATTGAGATGCTGGAAGCCGCGAAAATTTACGAATAGACGCCCTGCTCGCAAAGCTTTGGTTGCCGTTGAGTTGGTTGCTCGCGTTTTGGCTTTGGCTTGTTTTCTTGACTGTTGCCCTTGCAAGGATAATTGCCTGCGACTGCGGAAGCCCAATGAAATAACCGTATGACGGCAGGACCTTGGGAACATAATTTCAGACACGTTCTAAGAGTAACACTACAACGCGGCGGAATTGGGAAGCATTTCGGAGTTTAAAACTTTCTCCCGCCCGCCGTCACCGGCTCCGGCGCAAAGTTTAAAACAATCGGCAGCGAAACGCATTTATTTGGCGCCACCGCCGCCGGTCTGAGGCATACTACCCGGCGGTATGCGAACTGACGCAACCAGCGGCGCCGGCCCCACGGTCGCGCGAGCGGCCGATGTCTCCCTTCGGCCCGGCACCCGCCTGTCGGCGTGGCCCGCCGCATCCCGGCCGGACAAAATGACGCCCCCGCTGATTTCGCCATCCCCAATGTTTCCGGCTGTTCAAACTGCCGGTCCCGCCGGGGTCACGGTTTCCCGGGGAGTCGCTCGCGAAAACCAAAATTACCAAACGAACCCAATTTTTTTGCCGCGCATTTGCTGCGCTTCATTTTATAAATTAGCTGCTTACATCAGAAAATCATCTCAAAACAATTTGGGTTCGTTTGGCTTCGTTGGGGCTTTTTCAGAACGGAAAGCGCTGCGCCATCCGTGAAATCCACCCTCGAACCGATGAATCGAGCCGATTCAGCGCCGCCCAGGAGCGTGCTGCCGCTGGTAGCGCCGGGGCGAAACTCCGATCACCTGGCGGAACTGACGGGTGAAATAGTTGCTGTCGGTGAAGCCCACCTGAAAGGCCACGTCGGTGATGGACTCCGTGCCGGACCGCAGCAACGCCGCCGCCCGGTTCAACCGCAGTTGGATCAGGTACGCAATCGGCGGCAGCCCGGTGGCTT
>DATJIU010000012.1:0-68950 GCA_035492855.1 Dongiaceae bacterium
GGGCCACCGGCACGCTGGCCGCCGGGTGGGTGGCGGTGGATGATCCGGTGCCGTTGCTGGTCAGCGGCACGGAAGGGCACGCCACCATTTTTAATGGCGAGCTGTACTTCAAAAGCAAGCACGTGGCGGAAGCCAATGGCAGGGATCCCTGGAAACAACTGCCGTCCGAGATTCCCCCGCCGTTGCACCAGTTTCTCAATGCCGTGGGCGGGCAACCGGACCAGCCGCTGGTGCCCGTGCGCGAAGCGGCGGCACGGGTGCAGGTCATGGAAGCGATGTACACCGCCGCCCGGGAACGAAAATGGGTGAAACCCGCCTAACCGCCGGGCAGCGACCATGCCACGCCGATGAATCCTGAATATTCCACCGCTCTGTCGGACAAGGTCATTGTCATCATCGGCGGCACGACGGGATTGGGGTTGTCCGCCGCAAAGGCCTTCCTGGCGGCAGGAGCCCGGGGACTGGTGGTCACGGGACGCAATCCCGATCATTGCCGGGCGGCGGCCGAGTTGCTGGGCGATCGGGTCCGCGCTTTTTCGGGGGACGCCAGCGAGCCGGCGCATGCGCCGCAAGCGATTGAACTTGGCCTCAACACTTTTGGCGCGTTTGATGCCCTCTACCATGTGGCGGGCGGCAGCGGTCGCAAGCTGGGGGATGGGCCGTTGCACGAAGTGACTGATGCCGGCATTCGGGCCACGCTCCAACTCAACCTGGAATCGGTGATCTTCTCAAACCGCGCCGCGGTGCAACAATTCATCGCCCGGAAATCGCGAGGCGCGATTTTAAATTTGAGTTCGGTATTGGGCTGGGCGCCCGCACCGGCATTTTTTGCCACGCATATATATGCCGCAGCCAAGGCGGCCATCATCGGGTTTACCCAAAGTTGCGCCGCGTATTACGCCCCGCAAAATATCCGCTTCAATGTGCTCGCCCCGGGGCTGGTGGATACGCCCATGGCCCGGCGGGCCGTCGCGGACCCGGTGATCGGCAGTTTTATCCGGACCAAGCAGCCGCTGGAAGGGGGGCGAATCGGCCAGGCGGAGGATCTGGATGCCGCCGCAGTTTATTTTCTCAGCGACGGCGCCCGATTCACCACCGGCCAGGTGCTGGCGGTGGATGGTGGCTGGACCGTGAGTGAGGGACAAATTCCCGACTGACAGGAAAACTGGCAGAACCACAAATACCTTTTTTGCGAATGATGAACGTTTCCCCGGCTCAAACCTATTTGCAAGGCGCCCGCCAGTTACTCGACCGGGTGGCAGCCCAGACCCCACAAATCCAAACGGCCGCCACGTGGTTTGCCGAGACAATTCTGGCGGGCCGGATGGTTCATGTGTTTGGCTCAGGTCACAGCCGGATTATGGTGGAGGAAATGTGGCCGCGGTACGGTTCGTTCCCGGGGTTTAATCCCATTGTGGAACTTTCCCTGTCCTTTCACAACCTGGTGGTGGGCGCGAACGGCCAGCGGCAGGCGATGTTCCTGGAAAACGTCAGCGGGCTGGCGGAACGCATCCTGCGCAACTTTGACCTGAGCCGGGCGGACAGCGCCCTGGTGATTTCCTCGAGCGGGTGCAATGTGGTGCCGACGGAAATGGCGGAGCAATTTCAGCAGCGCGGGGTGCGCGTGGTGGCGATCGTGAGCAAGTCGCACCTGGAAACGAGCCGGAGCAAGCGCGCGGATGGCAAGAAACTGCCGGATTTTTCCGACCTGGTGTTGGATACGGGCGCACCGGCGGGGGACGCGATGGTTACGCTCGCCGGGCTGGATACTCCGGTGGCCCCGGGGTCCACGGTGGGGGGCTGCCTGCTGGTGAACGCGATCAAGGCGGAGGTGGCCGGGCGACTGGTTCAGGCCGGCCAGCCGCCGAAGGTTTTGAGCGGGGCCAATGTGGTGGGAGCCAAACGGGCGGCGGAGCTTTTTGAATCGGCCTACGACGAGCATGGCCGCCGCCTGGCCAAACTTTACGAAAAACTCGGGACCTAATGTTCGACTACCTGGTGCATCAAAAAATTCCGACCCTGCCCGCCGCGGAAATCCTGGTGGTGGGGGGCGGCACGGCGGGATGTTGCGCGGCGCTGGCGGCGGCCCGGAATGGCTGCCGGAATGTGCTGCTGGTGGAGCGGTACGGGTTTCTGGGCGGAACTTCCACGCAAATACTCGACACCTTTTACGGCTTCTTCACGCCCGGAGCGCAGCCCCGCAAGGTGGTGGGCGGGGTGCCGGACCGGGTGGTAAACGAACTGGACGCGGCGGGCGCCGTGTTTCTCCGACCGAACACCTACGGCGCGGGGACGGGGGTGAACTACAATCCGGAACGGTTGAAGCGGGTTTGGGATGAGTTGCTGGCCGCGGCCGGCGTGCGGGTTTATTTGCACGCGTTGCTGGCAGATGTCGTGATCGGAGCCGATGGGACGATTGGCGGAGTGGTTATTTGCACCAAGTCCGGTTTTTTTCGGATTGCCGCGCACCGGTTCATTGACGCTTCGGGCGATGCGGATTTATGTCAGCGGGCGGGCATTCCGTGCGAGCGGGCGGGGGAGTCGGAGCCGGCGCAAACGCTCACGACGACTTTCCGGATGAGCAATGTGGATCTCGCGGCGTATGAGGCGGCGGGAGGCAAGAAGATTTTGATGACGCAGATGGCCCAGGCGGTGGAGCAGGGCACGCATCCGTTGCCGCGCAAGACAGGGAGTTTGCACCGGATGAATGCCGCGGGGTGCATCTCCACGGTGGCGGTGCGGGTGGCGAACGTGGATGCCACGGATTTCACGCAACTCACTGCCGCGGAGCAGGAGGGCCGCCGGCAGGCTTTCATTTACGAAGCATTTTTCCGCGACTGCGTGCCGGGTTTTGCCCAAGCCAACATTATCGGTTTGTCGCATCAAATTGGAGTGCGGGAATCACGGCGGGTCTATGGCGAGTACCGGCTGACCAAGGCCGATTGCCTCGGGGTGGCGCGGTTTGACGACCGGGTATTGTTGTGTGGCGCGCCGATAGAGGATCACCGGGAAGCAGCCGGCGGCGCGGCGGAGACGGCCTGGCATTACATTCCCAACGGAGCGGCGTATGACGTGCCGTACCGGACGTTGGTGCCGCGCGGGCGGCGGGAGGTCTGGGTGGCGGGACGCTGTTTCAGCGCCACGCACGAAGCGCATGCATCCTGCCGGTCCATGGCCCAGACAATGGCCATGGGGCAGGCCGTCGGCACGGCGGCGGCGCTGTCGTTGCGGGCGGGAGGAGAAGATTTGGCGGTGGGAGAATTGCAGGCACAACTGCGGCGCGACGGCGCCATCCTGGAATTTCCCGAGAAGCCTGCCACCACCAGGGCAGACGGCTGGAGGGCGAACTTATGAGTTTTGTTCGCACCGTGCTGGGAGATATTCCGGCGCCGCAACTGGGGGTTTGCTACGCGCACGAGCATATCATCATTGACGCCAGCCTGCCGACCCAACAGCAGCCGGATTTTCTGCTGGCTGACACGGAGGTGGCGGTGCGGGAACTGGCGGACTTTCATCGCGCCGGTGGCCGGGCGATGGTGGATTCGATGCCATGCGATTGCGGGCGCAATGTGCTCAAGCTCGCGGAAATATCCCGGCGGACGGGAGTACACATTGTCGCCCCGACCGGTTTGCATCTGGAAAAATATTACGATCCGGGACACTGGAGCAGGCATTACACGGAGGCGGAGCTGGCAGCATTATTCATTGCAGACATTGAGGAGGGCATTGATGCGCGGGATTACGGCGGGCCGTTGGTACAACGCACGGCCAGCCGGGCCGGAGTGATCAAAGTGGCCACGGGGGAAGTCATCACAGCGCGGGAAGAAAAGATCTTCGCGGCGGCGGCGGCGGCCCATCGGAAAACCGGATGCCCCATCCTGACCCACACCGAGCAGGGGAGGCTGGCGTTGGAGCAAATTGTGATGTTGCAACGGCACGGGGTGAACCTGCAACATGTCTGTCTCTCCCACACGGATCGCCGGCCGGAGGTGTCGTATCACCGGGAGATCCTGACCACAGGGGTAAAGGTGGAATTCGACAGCGCCTTCCGCTGGAAGCCGGGGCCGGGGAATCCCACCCGGGAGCTGATGTTGGCGTTGCTCGAGGAATTTCCCACGCAGATCATGCTCGGCATGGATGCCGCGCGCCGCAGTTACTGGCGGCACCTTGGCGGCGGACCGGGACTCGACTTCCTTCTGGTTACCTGGCAGCCGGAATTACGGCGGCACGGGGTAAGTGATTTGCAGTTGCAGAACATTTTTGTGACGAACCCGGCGGCGACCTATTCTTTTGCAACCAACCTTGCGCCCGAATCATGAAGCTAAAAGTTGCCGGCATTAATTTTGATCACTTTCACATGGGCGACTTGCTGCGCCTGACGGCGGAGCACCCGCAAGTTGAAATTGCCGGGGTGTGTGATGAACAGCCCGCGCGGATGCAGGCGGCCATCCGCAATTTTGGCATTCCGCCAGACCGGGTGTTTCACGAAGTGGAAGCGTGTCTGGAAAAATCCCGGCCGGATTTTGTGATCCTCTGTCCGGCTCCGGCCCGGCATGCGGAATATGTGGAACGGATTGCGGCGCACCGGATCCCCATGCTGGTGGAAAAGCCGTTTGCGGCGACCTTGGAGCAGGCCGACCGGATGATTGCCGCGGCAAAGCGCGCCCGGGTGATGCTGGCCATCAACTGGCCGCTCCGCTGGGTGGCCAGTCATTGCACCGCCCACCGGTTGCTGTGCGAGGGACGGATCGGGGATTTGCAGGAGGTGCATTATTACGACGGCAATCGCGGCCCGCTCTGGCATGGGGCGGATAAACTGGAGACCACTCCCACGCCGGCACAGAAGCGCCAGAGCTGGTTTTACCGGCGCCGGCAGGGCGGAGGTTCCCTGCTCGATTATCTGGGGTACGGCACCACGCTGGGCACCTGGTATCACCAGGGCCGCAAGCCGGTTGAAGTGACCTCCATCACCGATCTGCCCAACGGGCTGGAGGTGGATGAACACAGCATCACTGTGGCCCGTTATGCTGTGGGGCTTTCCAAGTTTGAAACGCGCTGGGGCACCTTTACCGATCCGTGGCGGCAGCAACCGGCCCCGATGTGCGGCTTTGTGCTGAAAGGTGCCGCGGGGACCATCACCAGCGGCGATTATGCTGCCACCATCCGGTTGCAAACCAGGCGTCATCCGGAGGGACGGGAGATCGCCGTGGACCAGTTGAAACCGCCGCTGCAAAACCCGATCCAGTACTTTGTGGATTGTCTGCGGCGGGACCGCAAACCGGAGGGGCCACTGGCGCCGGAGATTTGCCGGATTGGCCAGCAAATCGTGGATTCCGCCAGATTGAGCGCCCGATTGAAACGAACCGTGGCGCTGATCCGTTAACCAGCCTTTGGCATGACCCGGAGCAAACGCAATTACGAGCTTGCGGCAAAACCGGCGGACCGGATTTTTCCGGCGCCGCGGCTGCCGTACGAGCCGCCCCAACCCCGGCGCTATCCCCCGAAGATTGGGCTGATTGGCTGTGGGGGCATTACGGCGTCCCATCTCCGGGCTTATCGCGCGGCCAACTGGAGCGTGGTGGCGATGTGTGACCGGAATCTGGCCGCCGCCGAATTGCGCCGGCGGGAATTCTATCCCCAGGCTCAGGTTTATCAGGACTATCGCCAGTTGCTCGCCCGGCCCGATGTGGACGTGGTGGATATTGCGCTGCATCCCGAACCACGGGCGGCGGTGATTGCGGCGGCGTTAAACGCGGGCAAACATGTGCTCAGCCAGAAACCGTTCGTGCTGGATCTGGACGTGGGCAAACGGTTGGTGGCTCTGGCCCGGAGGCGGAAACGTTTGCTCGCAGTGAACCAGAATGGTCGCTGGGCGCCCTATTTCAGTTATCTGTACCAGGCGGTTCGGGCCGGGTGCGTCGGAGACGTGCAAACCGTGAGTATGCAACTCAACTGGGACCACACCTGGATCAGAAACACCCCGTTTGAGAAAATGCCTCATGTCTTGCTCTACGATTTTGCGATTCATTGGTTTGATATGACGGCGCGATTTTTTCAGGACCGCAAGGCCCGGGCGGTATTTGCATTCAATGCTCGCGCGCCAGGTCAGAGCGTGAAACCGCCGTTGCTGGGTGGAGCGACTGTGGCCTTCGTGAATGGTATGGCCACGCTTCATTTTGATGCCCATTCCCGCTTTGATTCCCGGGAGAGCATCGGCATCACGGGCACCACCGGGACGTTGCGGGCTGAGGGAGCAATCTGCGCGGCACATCAGGTGACGCTGACCAACCGGCGAGGCATGGCCCGGCCGGAGTTGACGGGTAAGTGGTTTGACGACGGGTTTCGCGGGGCGATGGGCGAGCTGTTGTGTGCCATCGAAACCGGGCGGACGCCTGCAAATGCTGCCGAAACCGTGCTGCCCGGCCTGGCCCTCTGTTTCGCTGCGGTGCAATCCGCCCGTTGCGGTGAAGCGGTGGTTCCGGGGACGGTCCGGAAACTTAACAATGAATCGCCCTGACGGTGGTGAAGAATCAAGACCAGGCAACGAAGCCAAAAATTATGCAAACCAACCTGAAACAAACGCGGGTAAAATCCATCGCCATGCGTCCTTTGTCTTCCCGGGCTGATGAGGGAGGGGGGGCCGTTCCGTTCTGGCTGATAGTGCTAGCGCTGTGGTTAACCCCTGCCGTCGGAAATGCCAGTGACTATTTTAACCGCGGCGGCATGATCGACATCGTTTCCTCCAGCCATCAGGACACCGCCTGGATGGACACTCCCGCCGCCTGCCGGAAATTCCGCATCGAGCACAACATCATGCCCGCCCTGGAAATGATGCGCAAAGATCCCAACTACACCTTTTGCATGGAATGCACCCTGCACCTGATGGAGTTTTTGGACGCGCATCCGGAGTTACGTGAGGAAGTGGCAACGCGGATGCAGGAAGGCCGGCTGGAATTTGGCGCCACCTACAACCAGCCTTACGAATCCTGGCTTTCCGGCGAGGAATTGATCCGAGAAACCTATTATGGCCGGCGTTGGGTCCGCAAAAACCTGCCGGGATGCGACGCCCGGGTGGCCTTCAATCCCGATCCGCCCGCCCGTTCGCTGCAAATGCAGCAGATTCTGGCCCGGGCTGGCATTCCCTACATGTTCATCAGCCGTTATCATGAAGGGTTATACCGCTGGAACAGCCCCGATGGCAGCGGGGTGTTGCTCTACACTCCCGGGCATTATGGCAATCATCTGCCCATGCTATCCGGGGCACCGGAGCAGGGCGTTGTCGCCATTTCCAAAAAGCTGGGGCAACTGGACTCCTATTATGAAACGCGCCAAATTGCGCCGGTCCTGTGCCTGATCAATTCCCAGGACTTCTCGCGGCCGACCGACTTCGCCCCATTGATCAAAGCCTGGGAGGCGCAACCCGGTGCACACCCCGGCATGCAGTATTCTTCTATTCTCAATTTTTTTAAATCCATTGACCGGTCGGCTACCAAGTTTGACACCTTGATGGGCGAAAGGCCCGATGTCTGGCTTTACATTACCGGCCCGACCCATCATGAAACTTCAACGCTAAAACGTGAGGCCGCGCAGCTTCTGCCAGCGGCGGAAACCTTCACCACATTTGCCAGCCTGCTGGCCGGCAGTTTTAACGACTGGCCGACGCAAACCTTTGACCGGGCCTGGATGGATGAACTCTACATTGACCATGGCATTGGCGGCATGAACGGTCATATCACGGATGAAGTTTTCCGCCAGAAAGTCCAATCGGCGCGCGACACCGGACGGGCCTTGCTTGACAAAGCTTTGCATGCCATTGCCGCCCGGATAAAAGCCACCCCGGCCCAGGGCACGCCGGTAACCGTCTTTAACACGCTTTCGTGGTCACGAACCGGTCCGGTGGAACTTGATGTGCCGGGGTCCGGTCCGGTCCATGTGGTGGACGATACGGGAGCGGCAGTACCCTGCCAGATGACCACATTGGGTGTGCCGGACGAAACCAACGTGGCCGCCGGAGCCGTGGTCACCGCTGACTCCACCTACAGTGCTGCATACGGGGCCGAAAAGGCGGTGGACGGGCGTTGGAATGTCCGGGATCCCAATCCGGAAACCGGCAGTTCCGCGAAATGGAATTCCGGTCCGGCCAACCAGCCGCACTGGCTGATCCTGGATTTGGGCAAACCGGAAATCATCCACAAGGTGGTGATCTGGCATGAAGGGGCGCTCGGGGCGTTTGGGGGCGAGACGCAATATAACACCGTGGATTTCCAAATCCAGAGTGCGGACACTGCCGCGGGACCCTGGACTGATTTGGTGCCGCCGATCGCCGGCAACACCGCATCGTGTACCACCCATACCTTTGCCCCGAAAGCGGTGCGGTTCCTCCGGGTCTATATCACCAAAGGAGCGCAGCATGATAACTATGCCCGGATTTATGAAGTGCAGGCGTTTGCCCGGACCGTTCCGGTCCCACGCCTGTTGTTTCTGGCGGATAACGTCTCGGCATTGGGCTATAAAACCTACCATCTGGTGCCGGGTGCGCCGCCGATCCGGACGGATATGCCGCTGCAAAATGACTTTTATCGGGTGGAACTGGCGCCCGGCGGCATTAAGAGCCTGTTTGACAAGCAGCTCAACCGCGAGCTGCTCAGCACCGGCAAGTTCCTGGGAGGCGAAGTGTTCACCATGCTCTCCGTGGCACCAGAAAATCGCGGGGCGGGCACCGACGCCGGCGAGTTCGGCACGATTCCATTGCCAGTGATGGACGCGAGTTTTGATCGCGTGGCCAGCCATCACCCGGATTGGAAACCGCTGGAGACCGGTCCGGTGCGGACTGTGTATGAATTGACGCAACCGCTTGCCGATACCACCGTCCGGCAGCGGGTGATTCTATGGCATCCGATTAAGCGGGTGGATTTCGAAGTGGACCTGGTCGGATTCTCCGGCCGGTTGTGGCGGGAGTTTCGGATGGCCCTGCCGCTGGCCTTGGAACAGCCGAAGCTGGCCTATGAAGTGCCATTGGGGGTGGTTGAAATTGGCAAGGACGAAATTCCCGGCACCGGCGGCCCGGCCTACGGCGGACTGAACTATACCGACCGGTGCCGGGACATTCATCCGCGGGTGGTACAGGATTTTATTAATGCCAATGACGCGCAAGGAGGGCTAACCCTGAGCTCCAGCGTGGCGGTGTTTGACTGGATTGATCCGACCACCAATACCGTCGCCTATCCGGTGCTCCAGCCGGTGTTGCTGGCATCGCGCAAAAGCTGCAATGGTGCGGGCAACTGGTATCCCCAGGCCGGCGATCATCATTACCGGTTTCCGCTGACATCGGGGCCGGGGGACTGGCGCTCCCGCTGGCGGGAAGGCATTGCCGCGAATCATCCGTTGGTGCCGGTGCTGGTCCGACCGGAAGCCAATGCGACCCTGCCCGCTGAAATGAGCTTCGCTTCGGTTTCGGCGGCGAATGTTGTCATCAGCGCAGTCAAGAAATGTGAGGACGACAACCAGGTAATCGTCCGCTGCTACGACATGGAAGGAAAGGACGCCACCGTGCGACTCAAGTTGTTTGCGCCGGTGACGGCGGCGAAGCATACCAGCCTCATCGAGGACGAAGGTTCGGCCCTGTCGGTAAGCGGAGATGCGGTGGATATCCCACTGGGCCATCATGCGATTGAGACCATCAAGCTCCAGGTGAATTGACCCGGGAATGATTCCGGAGGAGTTTTTTGCGGGGAAATAGGATTGCTTCCTCCCTGCTATCCCCTGTTATCGTCTGCCAATGAAAGCAGTGCGGCGACCCGGCCGGCTCGGAGTTTATGCGGGCAGTTTTGATCCGCTCACTATCGGCCATCTCTGGATGATCGAGCAAGGGGTGCGGCTGTTTGACGACCTGGTCGTGGCCGTGGGCGTCAACCCGGACAAGCACTACACCTTTTCCCTGGCGGACCGGCTGGCGATGCTCAAGGAATCCACGGTGAACCTGCCCAACCATCGCGTGGCATCATTCTCCAATCTGTATCTCATTGATTATGCCCAGTCAGTCGGGGCAACGCACATCCTCCGGGGCATCCGCTCCGGGGGCGACTACGAGTTCGAGCGCACCATGCGGAATATCAACGGCGATTTCGACGACCGCATCTGTTCGGTGTTCCTGATGCCGCCCCGCGACATCGCCGAGGTCAGTTCCAGCATGGTCAAGGAATTGATCGGGCCCAAGGGGTGGGGAAAGATCGTGCGCAAGTATGTTCCGCCTCCGGTTTATCGCCGGCTGGTGCGGCTGCATCAGTGAATGCCGCGAGTCCAGAACGGTGGGTGCAACTTTGGCATCGGTTAGCGCCCGGGAAAATCCCTGCCAATGGTTTTGAGCGTCTGATGGCATTGTATTCCGAACCGCACCGGCATTATCACAATCTGCGGCATATCAGCGACTGCCTGATGGAATTTGACCGGCTGGCGGCACTGGCCCGGGAGCCGCTCGCAGTGGAACTGGCCATCTGGTTTCACGACGCTGTCTATGACCCTCGCGCGGGCGACAACGAAGAGCGTAGCGCGCTACTGGCCCGGGAGTGGTTGCGTGAGGCTGGGGCGGGACCCGCTTTGCCGGAATCCGTGAGCCAGTTGGTGCTGGCCACCAAAGCACATGGTGGCACGCTGCATGCCGATGCCCCCTTGCTGGTGGATATCGATTTGAGCATTTTGGGCCAGCTGCCCGGGCGGTTTTGGGAATATGAGGAGCAGATCCGCCGGGAATACGACTGGGTGTCGGTTGCTGTTTTTTGTCAGAAGCGGGCGGAAATTCTCGAAGGATTTCTGGAGCGCGGACGGATTTACCTGACGGACGTTGTCATCGGGGAACGGGAAGCTCTGGCGCGGGAGAACCTGCGGACATCTGTCGCGCGGTTGAAAAGGCGATCCTTTTGGTTAGCCAATAAATATTAACACGTTGTTAGATTCCTTTTATCTTTCCGGTCGCCAGATTGCTGCCTGATTTGGTTGGATGACTCGCCCGGCGGATCGCCCCAAGGAGGCTGGAACACCTTTTTTTGGCGGATGTTGGATTGGTAGTTCTTTCGAGGTCCGTCAGGATTAGTTCCGAGCCGTGCCCGAGCGTTCCGCGGTGTTGGTTCCGCGAGTCTCCTCAGACGGCTCCGGCCAACTCGCGCGGTATTCATCCTGATACAGGCCGATTTCCGTCACGGGAATGGGATGAAAACCGATCCGGCCGATGACTTCGGCATCCGGTTTCAAGCGAAAATCACCCTGGGCGGCATTTACAAAACCCGGGTCGCCCGTGGCATATTCCGCGTTGGCCAGCCGGTCAAACTTGTCGGCGGCCGGCTGGCCGTAGGTGGTGAAGAGCGGTCCACATTTCCAGAAAATGTTCCGCCACGCGTGATTCAAACCCGGCGGCTTCGCCAGCTGCCGCAGGCCGGGATACCGCTCCAGATACCGGGCGGATATGAGGAAATCAGGTTGTTGTCCCACCAGTTTCCACCGGACGTTTTGCGGATCATAGTTTCCTGTGATCCCCTTTTCGCATTCGGCAAAAATGTTGTTTTCGATGATGTTGTCCCGGCCGCCGTTGATGTTGACCCCGCCGAAGCTTTGGGCGGCATGGTAAAAAATATTGCCGTATACGACAGTACCGCTGATCACGTCGTCCAACCGGATGCCCGCCCGCATGAGATTCCCTTCCGGGCGGGGTTGCGGCCCAATGTCCGCCATCAAATTATAACGCAGCACATTGCCCTGAAAGGTGGGGTTGCCCCACGTTTCCATGGCCCCCTGATCCTCGCTTTCCAGCACCACATGATCCATCTGGTTGTATTCCATGAGGAGCTCATTGCCATCGAACCGGATGGCGCTAGACGGGCAGTCAAAGAAGCGGTTGTGCGCCGCCCGGATGCCCACTCCAGACATGCTGATGCCGGGTACATAGGTGCGATCCAGCCGGCCCAGGGAATACATCAGGCAGTTCTCCACAAAGTGCCGCGCCGGGGTGAGAGTCAGGCGATCGCCGCCAGTGACCTCCACCCCGCCCCGGCCGAGCCGATACAAATCACAGCCCAGCACGCCATCCGCCCGGCCGCCGCGGATGAAGATGCCACTGCCTGCGAAACGCTTCACCGTGCAGCCTGCCACCAGACAATCCTCGCAAGCTTCGAGTGTCAGGCCATCGGTCCGGGAAAGGTCGAACCCGAGTCCTTCCAGCCGCACGTGGGAGACGTGGGAGAGGCAGACCATGAGGGTATCCAACCGGCCAATTTCCACCACCGCGCCGGCCGGTTCGGAAGGGGGATAAAGGTAAAGCACCCCGGAGGAGCGGTCCAAATACCATTCACCCGGCACATCCATTTCTTCCAGCAGGTTGAAGGCGTAATATTTGATCCGACCATGGTTGAACCACGAAACCGCCCCCATCTTTCCGCCTAGCAAATCATACGGAGCGCAGGTGATTTGTTTTCGCGCCGGGTCAATGCCGCGTATCGGGAGCGTCCGGTCCGCCCAGCCACTGTTGAAATAGCCGAAAAGCCAGGCGTCCGGCGCATTGGTCCAGCGCGCCGGACGATCCTCCAGATAAACAAACACGGAGGGCTGCTGGTCGGCCACCGAACCGGGAGCGACGATTTTGCCGCCGTTGACAAACCCCGAATTGGGCCACCGGGCCAGGGTCAGTGGATTGCCGTTGAAGAATAACTCCAACGTGGAGCCCGGTGGCTTGACGCCAAACCCACGCTCAGTCAGGGGACTGTAATTGGTGATGCCTGCCTGTTTGAGGTCGCATTGAAACACCTTGCCACGCGCTGCCGCGGGCAGCCGGTCGAGGATGGCTGCATTCGTGACGGGAGCCCATCCGGTAAGCCGCTGCCCGCCGTAAAGCACTGCGGTGCCTGGCAGCTCTGCGCGATAAACTACCGGTGCCGCGGCGGTGCCAGAATCGGCCATGGTAAGTTCAAATGTCCGGTACACCGGATACTCCCCAGGCAGCAGATTGACGCAGACTGGCCCCGGCAGCACCCCTTGGGTCTTACGGGCGCGGATGGCATCCCGGGCCTGTTCCAAGGTGGCAAACGGCGCGGCCCGGGTACCGGGATTTGACCCGCGGCCCTGGGGAGACACGAAGTACTCAGCAGCAAAATGGGTGATCGGGGCAATCCGGGTCTGGGAGGCCAAGGCGTCCTGAGCCGGAAGCCCTCTTAACTTCCGGAGCAACTCGCGCTGACATTCGTCCGCTTCGAGGCGGTCTGATAGCGGGTAGGCGGCATGGTCCGAAATCACCTGGAATTCGGTTTGCGCGGCAGCGAGATTCGTTTCCGCGAGATAGCACTGGGCAATGCGCCAATGGGCGTAGTTCTGGAACTGGGGCTGGGTATCAGGCCCGGTCAACGCCTGCTGCCACAGCGTCCGCGCCGCGGCGAAATCATTCGTGGCCCACAACCGCGCCGTGTCCGCCAACAATACATTCAATTTCTGCTCCGGCCCGGGGGCTGTCCCCCGGGCGGGTTCCAACCACAATAGCACACCGAGGAATGCTCCGCTCAGCCAGCCCGGCGCAAGCCATCGGCGGAAACGATGGGGATCGGGTGTCTTCATACTTCAGGACTTCAGGAATTGATTCGCCCAGCATTCCCATTATCTCACCAGGCTCGGGTTGAGTCGAATGGTAAACGGTCACCCAGATATTTCATGTCCCCAGGCCCGTCGCAGCAAAATCCCTGGCCGACCGCAAAACGCATGTCGCCAATCCCGCGCTCCCCTGACGCCTCTCTGGCGGCACCGACACCGGCGCTTCGCGCCCTTGGGCGTTTTACCTTGGTCGCTAAACCCTCCGACTTACTCGACCGTTGGGCCGCGTGGCTCGAATCACCGCGACTGAGTCCGTCTTTCCCAGCCAAAGGTTGGCTCCCTCCGGGTATGCCAGGCGTTCAAGATCTGGTAATCGCAAATGGCATCAGGAGTGAAGTGCCGGTTTGCACCTCGAAATGAGGCGCAACCTGATACTCACCGGGTGAAATGTCCACGCTCCGCCGATAGTGGTCCCGGCGCATCTTCGAATCAATGACCTCAGCAGTAATGTAAATACGTTCCAAAGGAGGAGGCCATTGGCTCGATTGCGGTTTTCGCTGAAACCCAATCCAATGCTTGGACTAACACAGCAGTTGTCTCGAAAGTTGAGTTTGTTCAGGATGAACCGGGTTTCACATCAAACTTTGCGCTGCTTCGACGGCCAAATTCTGCCCCCATAATTCCTCCATAACTTTTTTGCCGTGGCATGCCGACCGACACCGTTATATTTAGTTTCCCTGGGAAAATAGCGTTTATTGATCTGCGAAAATGACTCAAATCTGACTGCGGATCAGCAGTTAGGGGTTCAATCCTTCATGGGTGCACCACTTGCGACGATTCCAATTGCGGAAGAGCCTCGTCCTCCCGTTCTCCCAAAATTCCCTCAGGGCCGAGAAGCTCGCAGGTTGATCGTGAGTCCTTGCTATAACAGAATTCGGCAACCAAAACCTGCTTCTTGGGAAAACGGAAGCCACAGCCAACTCTGGATGACCGAGTGCGGCACGCTTGCCCCGCCATTTTGGCGCATTTGCCCCGCGACGCTACCTTGAATTCCTGTTATAAACTCTCAGATAATGAACCTTCGTTTAAAGACTTTGGGGCCCGGCCTCACCCCGAAGGCCACCCCGACGCTGGAACTCGAATTGCTGAATCTAGCCCAGCGCCCGCCGGTTGCCCTGGCATCCCTGCCAGGCCTTGCCGCCTCCTGGCGGTAGAATATTTCCTGAATTTCGCCCCGACGATATGACTGCGAATGGTTTCAAAGTGACGTTGGCTTTGCTGGGGCTTGGTCTCGCCCTTCCGGTTTCGGCCCAACTCCAAACTCTCGATCTCAGTGGGACGTGGCAGTTGACTCAAAATAATCAGTCGAACGCCATCGTCGCCCAAGTGCCGGGCAACGTACATCTCGACCTGTTGCGCGTCGGGAAGATTCCCGATCCGTTCTATCGCGACAATGCCGCCTCACTGGACTGGGTTTACCAGGCGACCTGGGCTTATGAACGCTCGTTCGAGATCGCTCCCGCCCTGCTCCAACACGACTGTGTCCGGCTGCGCTGCGAGGGACTCGACACCGTAGCGCACCTGGAAGTGAACGGCCAAGCGCTGGCAGATACGGACAATATGTATCGCACTTGGGAATTTGACGTGAAGAAATTGTTGCATGCGGGCCGGAACCAAATCCGAATCACGTTTACTCCCATTCAGCCTTACATTGAGGCTTTCCAAAAGCGCGCCCCGAAAGTCCCCAACGCCACGGGCATCGACATTTCGAACATCCGCAAGTCGCCCTACATGAATAGCTGGGATTTTTGCGCCCGGTTTCTTCCCTGCGGGATTTACCGGCCGATTTCCCTCATCGCCTACAACACGGCGCGCATTGGCGATATCCGGATAGATCAGGATTTGAAGGATCCCAAGGTCGCGCACCTGGCGGTAGCAGTGTTGGCCGAAAGCATCGGCACCCCCCAGCTCGAAGCCCGGGTAGTGGTCCGGTACAAGGGCAAGGTGGTGAGCCGCCAGCACGCGGCATTCACCGGCGACCGGGCCACCGTGCCACTGGACATCCCGCACCCGCGGCTTTGGTGGCCCAACGGCATGGGCGATCACCCGCTCTACACCGTGTCCGTGGAAGTGCGCGATCACGCGGGGCGGGTCATTGATGCCTCCGAGCGTCGCATTGGCCTGCGAACTTTGGAACTTTTGCCCAAGACGGACCAGCGTCCGTTGCGGCTTGCGGTCAACGGCTTGGAGATCTATGCCAAGGGCGCGGATTGGATTCCCCTCGATGTTTTTCCCAGTCGGGTCACCCCGGAAAAAATCGCCCGCTACATTGACGATGCGGTGGCCGTGAACATGAACATGTTGCGCGTCTGGGGCGGCGGCTATTATCCCGAGGACGCGTTCTTCGATGCCTGTGATGAAAAAGGCATTCTGGTCTGGTCGGAATTCTGTTTTGCCTGCGCCCCGTATCCGGGGAACAATCCGGAATTCGTAGAGAACATTCGCGCCGAGGTGGCCGATCAGGTGCGCCGGCTGCGACATCATCCCGCCGTCGCCGTCTGGTGCGGCAACAATGAAGTGGAAGGATTGATCACGGGTTACAAGCTGATCACCCGCGAGCAGTACGACCACCTGTTTCACGATATCATTGGCACCGAGGTGAAGGAGCTCTTTCCCGGGGCGAATTATGTCGGGGGCAGTCCCGAAGCGGGCGATGAACACAACTGGTGGGTGTGGCACGTGGGAGCCGATTTTGAACATTATCGCCAGTCGCACGGCTGGATGACTGAATTTGGTTTTCAGTCCTTCCCCGTCCCGGCAACGGTTCATGGTTACGCCGCCGCATCCGACTGCGACTCCGTGTTGAGCGAGATCAACCGGTTTCACCAGAAAAACGGCAATGGCAAGGGCAACGAGATGATCCTCGACAAGTTAAAAGTTTATTTCCGCCCGGCGAAGGATTTTGATTCCACACTGTGGCTCAGCCAGATTCTCCAGTCTTACGGCATGAACATCGGCATTGAGCACTGGCGCACCGACTGGCCCCAATCTAGCGGCTCGCTGGTCTGGCAATACGATGATTGCTGGCCGGGACCCTCCTGGGCCAGCGTGGATTATTACGGTCGCTGGAAGGCCGCGCAATACGGCTACCGGCATGCCTTTGCGCCCGTGATGATTGCCGGCCTGGCTGATCCCAAACAAAATACCGTGCAGGTGAAAATCGCCAGCGACTTGATGCATCCCGTCCGGGCGCACATTGAATGGTGGCTCTGCGACCTGGAGGGAAAGATTCGGGTCCAAGGCGCCAGCGATCTCGACCTGCCCGGCAGCACTTCAGCCTGCAATGGTCCGCTGCTCCGGTTGGGCGGGGAATTGCAGCAGCTCGGTCGCGAACACGCGCTGCTCCGGTTGAAAGTCACCACAGGCGGCCAGTCCGATTCGAATGTGGTTTTCTTCACCCGGCCGAAAGACCTGGATTTGATCGCCCCGCGGATTGCCACGCGCGTCACTGCGGCCAAAGGCGGCTATGATGTCACCCTCACTGCCGGGGCGCCGGCGCTCTGGGCCTGGGTGGACTGCGCCGATGCCGATGCCCGGTATTCGGATAATTTTGTGGCGTTGTTCCCCGGCGAGCCCGTCACCATTCACGTCACGCCTTCGCCGCTCCATCATATCAAAAACCTGGACACCACCATTCAGGTGCGCAGTCTCTACGACACCTATAACTCCCCGAAGTGACGCCCGGTATGTCCGGGCTGCGGCGTTCAGCTTTCGGGAGGCGCGGGTCGGGATCCGGGGCCCGCATTGAAACCTGTTGCCGAAAATTCGCGATGAAACCCCTGACCAAAGCCATTTGCCTGTTGCTGGTCTCCCAGGGATTGTCCCTTGGAGCGCTGGCGGCGGAACTCCAATTTGGGCCTGCTTTCACGTCGGGCATGGTTCTCCAGCGGGAAACGCCAATCCACATCACCGGGGAGGGGCCTGCTGGCCGCGAGATTACGGTCTCACTGGGTGCCCAACAACAAACCGCAAAAATTGACGCGGCGGGGCAGTGGCAAGTCATATTTGATCCCATGTTCGCCGGGGGGGCCTATCGGTTGCAAGTCACTGCCGGCAATACGCAAGTCACGCTTGAAGACGTGCTCATCGGCGATGTCTGGCTGTTCTCCGGCCAGTCAAACATGCAGCTGGGGCTGGGAGAAGCGCTGGGCGGCAGTGCGGCCCTGGCCGCCGCACAATCCAATGCTCCGGTGCGCTTGTTAAGTGTGCCCAAAGCCGGGGCCGCCACCCCACAGGAGAATTTGGGAGCCGCTTGGGTGCATTGCTCCCCCAAAGCGCTGCGCCGGTTTTCCGCGGTGGCCTGGTTCTGCGCGACCCGGCTGCGTCAGGATTCCGCGCTGACGAACATCCCGCTGGGGCTCATTGACAGCAGCTTCGGCGGCTCCGCCATTGAAGCTTGGATGCCAGTCGAAACACTGCCGCATCTGCCCGAGAATCAACGGAGTGCCTCGATGTTCGGGATTCCTCCGGGCCAGCTGTACAACCAGATGATTTTTCCGCTGCGGGCGTACCGGATCAAAGGGGTCTGCTGGTATCAAGGCGAAGCGAATGCCGGTCACCCGGCGGATTATGCGCAATTGCTGCAAAATCTTATTGCCCAATGGCGGCGCCAGTGGCAACAGCCGGATCTGCCCTTTTTTATCGTGCAGCTTCCTGCCTACGCCGGGCGGGTGGACGGGCTTGATTTTAGCTGGCTGCGCGAAGCCCAGGCCCAGGCGTGCCGGGAAACTTCCCGAACGTGGCTCGCCGTGACCTTTGACACCACCGCGGGATTTGATCTGCATCCGAGCGAAAAGCAGGAGATTAGCCGGCGCCTTGCGCTGCTGATCCGGCAGGAAGTTTACGGGGAGGACCTGCCGGCGCACGGTCCCGGCCTGGAGAGTGTCAAAACTGAAGCCGATGCGGTGCGCGTCACTTTTGACCAACCTGTGACCGTACCCCCGGGAGAAACCCCGGTTGGTTTCGAATTGGCGGGCGCGGACGGCGAATACTATTACGCCCACGCCGAAATCACCGGCTGCCAGGGCCTCCTGCGTGCCGCCAGCGTTCCGGCTCCGGAAACCGTGCGTTATGCCTGGGGCCCCCAGCCCCGGGCCAATCTGACCAGCCTGATCAGCCTGCCCGCCACCCCGTTCCGAACCGACCACCAGACGCCGGACACCTTGGTTTTTCAACCGCTCCCGGAGCTCTAGCGCATTGAAGGGCCGTCCTACTGCATTGAGACCGGGCGGGGAGGATCAATCTCCAGCTTGATCGTGGGCGGCAAACAATTTCTCTCGAACGAATTGGATGGTGGCACGCGGATCCCGAGCGCCTTTGGTCCCCGCAATCTGGCCCATATCCGGCTCCTCGGCCCCCGCCAAATCTCGCTCGGCGATAATGAGGCGGAATTGACGCTTCACTGCGCTGACAATTCAATGACCTGGACGGTGTCCAACCGGGGCAATAGCCCCATGACTTTTGAAATCGCGCTTGCCGCCTCCGTTACGACCCAGGTGACAGGCACCACCGCCACATTATCCCGTGGGGATATCCAACTGAGGGTTGAGGGAATTGCCGGCATTGAGAAAGGCGAGAGGATTTTGGCCAAGGTGTTGCCGCACGAAACGACCAGCCTGCATTGGGCTCTTACGGCCCCCTGACCGGAATCCCGCTGCTTCCATTTAGCCGGCAGATCAATGTTGCTGCAAGACCGCTTGATCTCGCGCCGTTGCTGCCGTGCGACATCGCCGGGAAGTTCCATGGTTTTGCCGGCAATCACCCTCACGGCAACCCGATGATATTTCCAATTCCCGGTATCACTTGAAATAATTGGGCGGGGCGTCGGCCGGAGCGCTGCCCCATTGCTCCTGCGGTTGCGGCCCCATCTCCAATTCCAGCACGCCGCCGGCGGTGATGGTTTCGTGGGTCAGCCAGGTCTTCGTGAAGGGTTGTCCATTGAGGCGCGCGGACTGGATGTATTCGTTCTCCGGGCTGTTGTGGTTGGCGCGGACGGTGAAGGTCCGGCCATTCGCGAAATGAATGATGGTTTCCGGAAACAGCGGGCTTCCGATCAGGTAGCAGGGCGTGCCGGGACAGAAAGGATAAAATCCGGTGGCGCTGAAGACATACCAGGCGGACATTTCACCGGTGTCCTCGTCGCCGACCATGCCGTCGGGGTTGTAGAGTTCATTCATAACCCGCCGCACGGCGTGCTGCGCCTTCCACGGCTGGCCGACGTAGTCGTAGAAATACAGCACATGATGGTCGGGCTCGTTAATGTGCGCATATTGACCCATTTTTGCGTATTCCACCTCGCGCATTTCGTGAATGAGGTGGCCATAGGTGCCGACCACGGTGGTGCTGGGCATGGTCAGCAATGCGTCGAGTTTGGCGGCCATGCCTGCGCGGCCCCCGAGCAGTTGCATCAGGCCGTAGGGATCCTGCTGGACGGACCATAACCATTGCCAGGCATTGCCCTCGATGTAGGCCCCGCCCCAGGCGAGCGGATTAAACGGTTCCTGCCAGGTGCCGTCGGAGAGTTTCCCGCGCATGAATCCGGTCTGCGCATCCCAGACGTTAGTGTAGTTTTTTGCGTGTTTGAACATTTCGGTCGCGATGTCCTCCTTGCCGGCCGCGCGGGCGAGGACGCCGACGCAATAATCATCGTAGGCATACTCCAGGGTGCAGGCGGTGGCCGCATCCTTGCGTTTGTCGGCCGGGACGTAGCCGTATTGGATGTCGTCTTCCACGTGGTCGCGGCCCGCCCAGGGGTTGCTTTTCATGGCATCCTGAAGCGTCGCGGCATGGGCATCCTGAAGATTGAAGGAACGCAGGCCCTTGACCCAAGCATCCGCAAAGATGGAGTCCGCGTGCGAACCGATCATGCAGGGCCGGTTGCCCGGACTGGGCCATTCCGGCAGGCTGCCGCCTTCGCGGTAGGCGTTCAACCAGCCCTCAAGAATATCCGCCCCCCGGTCCGGCGCGTAGAGCGTAAACAGGGGAAACGCCGCGCGAAAGGTGTCCCACAGTCCATCGTCGGTATAAAGCGGACCGTCGTGGATTTTGCCGTTGTCAAACGGGCTGTAATGCCGCCGGATTCTGTTCTGATCCAACTCGTAAAACATGCGGGGAAACTGGAGCGAACGGTACAGCGCGGTATAGAAGGTGGCTTTCTGATCGGGCGCAGCGCCCTTGATTTCCACACGCGCGAGTTCCTTGGCCCAGGCGGCCTTCGATTTTTCCTTCGTGGCGGCAAAGTCCCAGGTGGGAATCTCCCGGCCCTGATTAACCGCGGCTTGCTCGTAGCCGATGAACGAGGTGGCGACGCGCAGTGCCACCGGTTGGTCCGCTTTGACTACGGCAAAGTGAACGGCGGCGGTGACCTGCTTGCCGTTTTGCTTCACGTCCACAGATGCGAAGGGCGAGTCAAACTCGGCTACGAAATAGGTGCCAAAATCTCCGGGCGCGCCAAAGGTTACGTGGGTGGCCTTGCCCCGGATCTGATGCTTGGTGGCGTCGTAAGTGATATCAACCGTGCCCTCGTAGTTGAATACGACAGTGGCGGCGTTCGTATCGGGGAAGGTGAAATGCAGCAGCGCGCACCGTTCAGTGGGCGTCAATTCAAGCCGGGTGTGATAGCGTTCGAGATCCACGGAGTAATAGTAGGGCCGGGCGATCTCGTGCTCATGGCTGAACTGCGAGGCGCGGTCGTGCTGCGAGCCTTCCCAGGCGCCCACCACCGGCATGATGAGGAAATCACCGTAGTCGCGGATCCAAATGCTCGGCTGGTGCGTGGCGCGGATGCCCTCGAACTGGGTGTGCTTAACCTGATAAAACGGGCTGGCGTTGCCATCAGTCTGCGGCGCCCAAGTGGTCATGCCGAACGGGGCAACAATGGCCACCACCGTATTACCGCGCGAGAATTCACTGTCGCCATTCGCGCCGGAGAGCGGATTGACGCAGTCCACGGGATCCCCGGTCAGCGTGGCAGCCGCCCAGCCAATGGAGCCGGAGGCCAACAGGACAAGGAGAATGTTCGCGAGCGACGGAGGGGTGGGTTTCAAGCAGGTTGTCATGGAGCGCCAGAATGTTCAAAACGGTCACCGATATCCCTCGGCCCGGTGATGGTTGGCCAATGTGCGGTGCAAGGGCACATGATACACGGCGAGGCCAAGTTGCAAAGGGGGGAAGGGTGCCAATCGTGAGGGGGCATTTGTGCCACCCGCGGGTGCGCGCGGGGCGGTCGGATCCCTGCTGGGCCTGCGGTGACGGGCTTGATTGTCGTTCCATCTGATTCTCAAATGCAAAAGGCGACTGGATGACTCCAGCCGCCTCCTGATTTTGTGCCTGCCCGCTTATTGCTGGGTGCGGAAGAACAGCCGACTGTTGGTCGGACTGACGCTATACGGCGACGTGGCGTCCGGAACCGGATCCCACGGTCCGGAAAGGTTGGGGGCCTGGAGCAGAGTGCCGCCAGTCCATTCCAACTGGATGTTGCCGCCCACCACGGTCAGGGTAATTGGCGAGGGCGGCTGGTTAACCACCTGGTTTAGCCCGCTCGCATAGAGCGAATAGACCTGGTTGGAGGACAGGGTTGATGTAAAGATGGCCACCTCGTCGATCTGGCCGTTGAAATTATTGTTGCCCAGCGCGCCTTCAAGGGGGTAGGTGCCGATGTATTCCGTGGCATCAAAGGCCTGCACCGGGTGGGTGGCGGTGTTGACCGCGGATTGTACGCCTTCGCTGTTGATGATGTAGAGGGTGGCATCGGTCGGGGAAACCGCCAAGGCCACCAGCGACCACTCGTCGTGCGGGGCGGTGATGCCGGAATTCCAGGACTGGATGCCAAAGTCATTGCCCCAACTGTAGCCGATGTTGCCATCCAGACCGCTGCTGTTCAGGTAACCGCCATCGTAACGGATGCCGCATACCATGTTGTTGGTCCCGGCGGTGAACACGATGCCTCCGTTGCCCTGGTTAAATTGCGGATAAATCCAGGCCGTAAAGGTTACCGTATTGGTATTCAGGTTCCACGGCGCCACCGGAAGCAAATCGTTCGGGTCGAGGAACTGGAACGTCGCCGCGTAATTCGTGCTGACGAATCCGGGAAAGGCGGTGTCGGGCGTGGGTCCGGGCTGGCCCAGAACAGCGCTCGTGCCGTAGGTGCCATTTTTTCCACCAATGAAATCCCAGGCGTTGGTGCCGGAGGTTTCGTTCAGGCGATAATAATGCGCCGCACCCAAGGAACGGACGGTGGCTTCATAGAGCGAGCCGTCGGGATAGGCGATGCCCAGGGGCGCCACACTGCTGGTCACCGAGCCATAGACCGTGCTGGCGATGGCCTTATAATTTCCGAGATTGGTGGGATCCACGCTGGAAATGAGGAGGTTGGTGGTCGTCGTCCCGGAAAAGGCTCCGCCGTCGGACAGACCAGCGTTGTTCCACAACCAACGGTTGGTAGTCGTCACTCCGCCGATGTCGGTCACCGTGAATTGTGCCGGGTAGCCGGCGTATATGACCTGTTGATCGGGCACCGGGCCGGCCAGCCCCACGGCAATGACCGTCAACGTTGCCGGCGGACTGCTGGTGACGGCGCCGTTGTCATTCGACACGGAAACCACGTAATCCAGTCGATATGCGGGTGTGGCGTTGGAAATGACCAGGGAGGAGGTGTTCACCCCGGAGAAATCGCCGGCATTGGCCAGGTTGGTATAAATACCACTGCCCACCGCGCCAGCCATCCATTGATAGGTGGGATCGGGATCCCCCATGGCCACCACGCTCATAGTTACAGTGGTACCGGCCGCCACGGTTTGATTGGTTGGAGACCCGTAGATGGCCGGTATCGCGATCGGTCCTTCCTGACCGGCCCGGATGTCGGTATTCGCGGTGTCTTCGTAGGCATAATCAATCACCGTCATGGTTGGCAGCGCCAGGGTGTAATTCAGTTCCAGGTGCACCCAGCCATAATTGGTAGTGGCGGGATCGACGCTGTTATCCACCAGGGCCAGCGCCACGAACCCAAAGGTATCCTGTCCGGCCGGCCACTGCCCCACCGTGTTATTCTCGCCGTTCTGATAGAGATAGCCTTCGTTCTTGCTATGCTGGTCGGTGTAGCCAACGGCGACAGTGTTGGTATCCACGTCGAACTGGCTGGTGATGGTGGTACCAAAGGGGATCACCGGAACCCCGTTATTGTCGGTGTTGTCCGGAGTCATCACCAGCTCGTTCAGCACGTACGGGGTGGGAACGGACGTGACGTCGGTGCCCAAGACGCAGGGCTTGCTGGCATTGTTGTTATCGAAGAATACCTTGAAGTCGGTGGTGCCGTCAGTATTCAAATCGAAGTTATAACCGGAGTCGCTGGTGGCGACAGTCTGATTCACGGATTGGTACACGATGGCGCCGTGAGCCATGCCGGCCGCGAGCACAGAACTGGACGCGGCCAGGAGGGTTTTGTTTGCTTTCATATTAATTTTGCTTCGGGGACAGAACTCGCCGGCATCCCGGGGCGGACAGCTTCTCCGGCCGGCATCTAAAAGGTCGTTGATTGGCTTCGGCCACCGCACGGCGACGTCTCCGGCTGGTCAAAAGCCCACCGTTGAAATGGACAATGCAAGCGGCGCTGCCGGGGGCCGCACCGCTTCTTTTTTACCAGGATGCCAAATTGCCCGAAGCCACCGCATTTCGGAGGAGTTGGCGGTCGGCAGGCCATTCGGGTGGTGAATCAACGCATCTTTTTCCGGGCCAACACCAGCAGGGCGCCACCCAGGCCGGTCAACGCCACCGTGCCCGGCTCCGGAACGGTCAGCGGCGGGGTGACGATGGCCGTGCCCGGCGTGGTTTCATATCCGGTCTCAATCAGCGTCATCGTTGAATTGATGCCGTTAAACTCCAGCTCCAACCACCCATAATTGGTGGTGCTCAGCGAGGTGTCCACCATGGCCAGGCCCACATAACCAAAAGTGTCCTGACCCGCCGGCCACTGGCCCACCGTATTGTTTTCGCCATTTTGATACAGATAGCCTTCATTTTTGCCATGCGTATCGCCCCCCGCGTCGCCAATGGTGAGGGTATAACTGCCCACGGTGAATTGGCTGGAGATGGCCGTGCCGGCGGGAATTACCGGCACCCCGTTGTTGTCATTGCTCGCTGGCGCCACCGCGTTCATGTTCAGTTCGTTGAAAACAAACGGGGTGGGGTTGGGAAATGTCCCGGGATAGGATCCGGAGGTGGTGCTGGCCCCCAAGATGCAGGGCTTGGCGGCATTATTGTTGTCAAAAAACGCCTTGTAATCGTCAGTGCTGTCCGAATTCAGATCAAAGTTATAGCCGGCGTCGCCGGTGTTTACGGTGTGGTTTAAGAAGTGGGTGACCACGGCGCCATGAGCCATGCCTGCGGCGAGCACGGAACTCGACGCTGCCAGGAGAGTTTTGTTTGCTTTCATAGTCAGGGTTGCTTTCTGGAACTGCGTTCGCGGGCGTTTAGGGCGGACATCGTCTCCAAGCAGTGGGAGCCCCGGAAAAAATTGGCTTGAACCGCAAGGCGGTGACGTTCACTACCATTGGCGACAATGTTATTCACGGTTTCTCGCCCCTGAACCAACCTGGCCCGCTTGAGTCACGAGCGGGCCAAACCCTCATTTCATCCAAATGGTTGAAACGTAATTAAGGGTTGTGTGGAAATGCTAATTCAGGTGACGAGCACAGGTTATCGAACTGCTGGGAAATCAGCGCGGGACTCTCGTGCCAAAAAGCGGGTGGAAGCGTGCCAGATGTGGCACAGCGCACCCGCTGCCCGCATTGGGTATTGAACATCGGGATATCAGGACAGAATAACCCAACCAACTATGAACAAGTGGTTTGCCGTAATCATCTGCACCGCCATCACAGCCGCAAGGTCGGGCAGGGTTTCCGTAGATGAGGTCTTTCCTTGAAAGATCGCGCGAATCGGGAGATTGACCTGCAACCGCCCCGCCTTAAGATGGCCGGTATGCTGCCACAGAGCGGTTGGGGCCGCCTAATTCCCTTTTTCAGCCGGGCTTTGCTATGTGCCGGCGGGGTCGGGCTGCTCTGGTTCTGCCCTTTCGGCGTGATGGCGGCCTCCGACACCAACGCCCTCCCGGCCAAGATTGTCCGGCAATACGCCCTGACTTCCGCCAACGATTTCCCCCAACGCGATCCCATGGACTGGCGCCTGCTCGGATCCAATGATGGCGGGCAATCCTGGCGGGTCCTGGATGAGCGCAAGGGCATCGTCTTCACCAACCGTCACGAGCGGCAACTTTTCCGGATCTCCAACCACACCGCCTTCAACGTGTATCGCCTGGAAATCCTGCGCATCCGCAAACCTTCCGAGGCCAATTCCATCCAACTGGCGGAAATCGAGCCGCTCGGCGAGACCGAGGCGGACGTGGACCCCGTTCCCATTTTTGCCGACCGGATTACGGCCCAGGGCGACAATCCGAATCTGGAGGAACCCTTCAACGTCTTCGACGGCCAGGCAGACACCAAATGGCTGGATTTTGCCGACCAAAATCCCGACACCCGGGCCTCCTGGATTCAGTGGCAGTACACCGACCACACCGGCCTGGTCATCACCAACATCAACCATCTCCTGGAATTGCGCGGCCAGGCGGCCCGGCAATATGCGGTGCGGCTCAACGGGTGGATTATCGGCTCCCTGGAGTCGCCCGACCGGTGGTGTTTGTTGAATGCCTCCGGTCATTTTGATTTCCCGATGCCGCCACCGGCGAATTTTTCCCCGGGCCAACAAGTCCGGGTGGAAGGCCGCACGCGCGCCGTCGGGGGCGACACCGAAATCGCGGAAGTCCAGGTCACCCCGCTGACACCGCTTGCCCCCCCGGTACCGGCCGGCTTGGGAGAACCATTGTCACCCCAGGAAACCATGCGTCCGGTGCTGGTAAGCGGGACGGTGCGTTTTGTAGGCCGCTACGAGCAGGGTTTGAGTTTTGAATTAATGGAGAATGGCCGCTTCGTCACGGTGCGCGTGCTGCATGCCGCCCCGACCGGTGCTTTGCCTGCACCCGGCATGCGCGTGCAGGTGACCGGGGTGGCCGAGGGGGTTTTCAACAGCCAGGGCCAACGCGTCCTGGGACTGGTATGGGCCGCCACGCCCCAACAAATCACTCCTTTGGCTCCGCTGGCAACCCAGCCACCCGCCCCGGCCAACGCCGCCAGCAATGAAGTGCCCGAGGCTCTGACCCTCACCTCCATCCACCAAATTCGACAGTTGAGCGCCGACCGGCTGGAACAAAAACCCCGCGTCTCCCTGCGCGGCGTGGTGACCGACCTTTATGGCACCTACATCGAGGATGAGACCGGCGGCATCGAACTCGGCTTCAAGCCCGAGCAGTCGTACCTGACGCCCGCTCTCGGGGACTACGTGGTGGTCCAGGGCACCGCCGACTGGGTGGATGGCGACACCGCCGTGAATGTCGAGAGCGTGCAGTCACTGGGCAAGGGCAGCCTGCCCACCGCCAAACCTTCCTCCTGGAGCGAACTCTCCAGTGGTCACGGTGTGGACCAATGGGTGGAAATTGAAGGCGTGGTGCACGCTTCGGATGGCTCCCATGTGCTGCTGGAATGTGAAGGCGAACAGGCCCTGGCCACCATTCGCAGCGCTCCAGCGCCTTTGGTGGACAACCTGGTGGATGCCGTCGTCCGCATGCGCGGCATCGGCACCACCGCCCGCGACAAACATCAGGTGCGCGGCACCACCCTCATCGTGCCCTCGCTGGAATTTGTGGAGGTGGACCAGCCGCCGGAGGATGTGGCCGCCTTGCCCACCCGCAAGATCAGCAGCCTCCTGCATGGCTACGGTTCCAAGGCGTTGCGCCGCCGCGTCAAAATTGAAGGCATCCTGACGTTGCAGGATGGCGATCATTATTTTCTGCAGGACGGCACTGGCAGCACCATGGCCGTGGCCAAGCAAAGCATTGTCCTCACCCGTTCCGGCCACTGGGTGTTCTGGCAAAGCACCCAGAGTCCGGACACCGGCGGCGAGGCCACCCTGAAACCGGGCGACCGGGTTGAAGTCGTGGGCTTCCCCGAGTTGCGCGGCTATTCTCCGGTGCTGACCGAGGCGTTATTTCACCGGCTCGGCCAAGCCACCCCGGTCCTGCCCGTGCGGACCGACATGGAGAGCATTTTTTCCGGCAACCTGGATTCCACCCTGGTCAGCCTGGAAGGTGTGCTGTTAAGCAAACAAATGTTCGGCCGCCGGACCGTCATGGAATTTCGCGACGGGCAGCGCGTGTTTGAAGCCCTCGCCCAAACCCCGGTCACCGCCGTCGCCCCGGGCAGTCGCGTCCGGGTTACCGGCGTATGCCAGACCCAGCCCACCCCTTATGAAGAATTCGGCAAAAGTGTCAGCTCGTTCAAACTCCTGGTGGGGGCGGAGTCCGACCTGGTCGTGTTGCAACGGCCGCCGTGGTGGGATTTCAAACGCACCCTGGCGGTGGCCGGCACCCTGACCGGCATTTTGTTCGTGGCCGTCTGCTGGATTGTGCTGCTGCGGCGCCAGGTGGAAAAACGCACCCTCCTCCTGCAACGGGAAATTGAGGAGCGCAAACGCATCGAACTCAAAATGGAGCGCACCCATCAACAGCTCCTCACCACCTCCCGCCTGGCCGGCATGGCCGAGGTAGCCACCTATGTGCTCCACAATGTCGGCAACGTGCTCAACAGCGTCAACCTCTTGGGCGCCGCCATTGCCAACAGCATTCATGACTCCCAGGTGGGCGCCGTCCGCAAGCTCGCTGACCTCCTTTCCGCGCAGGGCAATGACTTGGGAAAATTCATGACCGACGACCCGCGCGGGCAAAGGGTACCCGGCTATTTGAAGCGGCTCGGCACCCATCTCGCCCAGGAACAGTCTGATCTCAACCGCAAGGTGGAGTTTCTGACCGGGAACATCCAGCACATCAAGGAAATCGTGGCCACCCAGCATGCCTACGCCAAGGCCTCGGGCGTTTGGGAAACCGCCCTGCTGGAGGACATCGTGGAAGACGCCCTCCGCATGCAGGGCGAAATTCTCGCCCACCACAACATCCGGCTGGAGCGGGATTATGTGAAAGCTCCGCCCGTATTGCTGGACCGCCACAAGGTGCTGCAAATCCTGTTCAACCTGTTGCAAAACGCCAAGCACGCCTGCGACAAGGCCGGCACCGCAGAAAAAAAAATCACCGTGCGCATCCGCCTGCCGGACGGGCAGCACGTCTCCGTGGCCGTGCAGGACAATGGTGTGGGGATCGCTCCGGAAAATCTGCCGCGCATCTTTGGGCAGGGTTTTTCCACCCGCAAAGACGGCCACGGGCTGGGGCTGCACAGCAGCGTGTTGATGGCCGAAGACATGGGCGGCACGCTCAAAGCTTTCAGTGCCGGGCCCGGTCAGGGCGCCACCTTCACCCTGGAACTGCCCCTGGCCCCCAAAACCGAAACGCCCCACCCGGAACCGCGGCCCACTGCAACCGCCGCCCCGGCGCCGCCGGCAAATATCTCCAATTAATCGCACCCCAAACGCCACATGAAATGGGAAAACACCCAGACGCCGCGCATCCTCGTGGTGGATGACAACCGCCGCATTCACGAGGATTTCGATCTGGTTTTCGCCACGCGCCAGCGCAACCTGGAGTTGGAAGCCGACCATGCCGAGTTCTACGGCGAGTCCGCGCCGCCGGTGGTGGCAAATCCCACGTATGAAGTGGACCACGCCTTTTCCGGCATCGAGGGGATTGCGAAAACGCAAAGCTCCCTGGCCGCCGGCACCCCCTATCAGGTGGCCTTTGTGGATATCCGCATGCCCGGCATGGACGGGGTGGAAACCATTGGCCGCCTCTGGGCCATTGACCCGCGCATTCAGGTGGTCATCTGCACGGCCTTCGCCGATTACCGGTGGGAAGACCTCGCCGGCCGGCTCGGCCAGAGTGACAAATTGCTGGTCCTAAAAAAACCTTTTGACCATATCGAAGCCTTTCAACTCGCCTGCACGCTGAGCGAAAAATGGTTTCTCACCCGGCATGCGGCCCTCAAATTCGAGCAGATGGAATTGCTGGTGGCCCAGCGCACCCAACGTCTGCTGGACCTCCAACGCCGCGAAGCCCGGCAGCCTGATGAGCTGGATCAAATCAAACTCCGGCTGCTCACCCGCCTGACCGAAAGCCTGCGCCCGCCCCTCACTCACATCCATGACTGGCTGGAGCATTCGCGCGGCCGAAAACCGGAAGCCCCCGGGGGGATGGAGGTGCGTCAAAGTGCCGCGCAGTTGCTGCATCTGGTGGAAGAAGGTTTGAACCTGGGCCACCTCGCGAAAGAGGATGTGCAACTTCAGGCGGCCGCCGCCGATATGGTGCCGTTTCTGCAAGGGATTGTGGACCGGCTCCAACCAGAGGCCAATCGGCGGCAGGTTCGCCTGGAATTCCAGAGCAATCAAACTCATTGGCCCGCCACCTTCGACCCGCGGCTGCTGGAAAAAGTTTTGGTCAATCTGGGGTCGGGTGCTTTGGCCCTGACCCCGGAAAATGGCCGCGTCTCTGTGCAGGCCGAGTTCAATCCCGACGGCCTACAACTGGTGATTCAAGACACCGGAGCAGGCGTTTCCCCGGAGGGCCAACCCCGGGGGGCCGCGGTCTCGGGCCAGCCTCCCTATTTTCCCGGCCTGAGCCTGGCATTTATCCAGGAATTGCTGCGGCTCCAAGGTGGCACCCTCGCTTGGCAAAGTCCCGGGTCCGACTCTGCCACCGCAACCCAATCTCCCGGCACGCGCTTCATCCTCCAGTTACCGCTGCCGGAACGCGACGCTAGCGGGGGCGAATCCCCGGCCCCGGTGGAAGCGCCCACGGCTCCGATCGGTGCCACCCCCGCACCGCCATTGGATGAGGAATCCGGATTGAAGGAGCAGCCGCTGATTTTGCTGGTCATGGACCGGGCCGATGCGGCGGCGCAAATCCAGCAGGGGTTTGGCGCGGACTATCGCACCCTCCTGGTCAAGGACGGCACGCAAGGGCTCATTCAAGCCCGCGAAATGCTGCCCGACGTCATTATTGCCGAGGTGGCGCTTTCCGTGCTGGACGGCATTGAACTCTGCCGGAAGCTCAAAAATGACGAACTGACGGGCCACATTCCGGTCATCTTGATTGCCGACCACGGCCGGGAAACGGGCCAACTACAGGCGCTGGAAGCCGGAGCGGATGATTACCTGCTCCAACCCTTGAACTTTTCGCTGCTCCGGGCGCGGGTGGACAATCTCCATGAATCCCGCCAGAAACTGGCCGGGCGACTGCGGCAGGTGCAGCAGTTATATCCGCGTGACCTGGCCACGAATCAAAGCGACGCCAAATTTATCCGCCGCGTAATTGACCTGGTGGAGGAAAACCTGGCGGATTGCGATTTTGATCTGGAAATCATGGCCCGCAAGCTGGCGGTGAGCCGCCGGCAATTGTTCCGCAAGCTGGGCGCCGCCGCCGGGTGCAGCCCGAACACGTTCATCCGCACCCTGCGCCTGCGGCGCGCCGCGCAGTTGCTGATGGAATCCCAGATGACGGTGACCGAAATCACCTACGCCGTGGGGTTTTCAGACCTAAAATATTTTCGCACCATTTTTCGCGAGTATTACGGGGTGAGTCCGGGGGAATATCTCAAGCGTTCCAAAACGCCCTGAGCGGGCGGAGCCCGCGGGCCGGAGATTTTTGTCACTTTACCCCCGCTATTTTGGCACATTGCTCCCACGACAATCCGCGATTCCGAACCGAGGATGCGGCGCAATCACACTTATGAAAACGACGCTCACCATTTGTCCTCCGGAGTGCCGGGGCGATTCCAAGGCAACCTCATTGATGTTATGACCCTGAGTCTGAAATGCAGTTTGATATTGGGAATTGTCGTTTTGGCCGGCACCGCGGTGGCGGCGGACCCGGCACCGGAAGTGCAAAAGATTTTTCTGCCGGAACGGCTCTACGCGGGGAATACCGGCATCAAGCAGGTGCAGCCCATTGATGAGGCTGTGTGGATCTGGCACCCGGATTTCAGCCCGGAAGCCAGGGGAGCGCTGCATTCCGAGGTGTTTGCCGGGGGGTGGCGCGAACCGGTGTTGCTGCGCTTCCGCCGCGAGTTTGCCGCCACCGCCACGCCCCTCCGCATCCATGTCAGCGCGGATGAACGGTTTGAATTGTTGCTGGATGGCCAGCGGATTGCGCGGGGGCCGGACCGCTCCGACGTGGAGCACTGGTGCTATGCCACCTATGATTTGCGGCTCGCTCCGGGATCGCATCGCTTGGAAGCGCTGGTGTGGAGCATCGGCCCCAACGCCCCGGTCGCGCAACTGACCTGGCGCGGCGGTTTCATTCTCAAGGCCGAGGGCGATTATGACCGCGAACTGACCACCGGCAAGGCGCCCTGGGAAGTGGCGAAGCTGGAGGGCTACGAGTTCACCGCCGGTGATTTTTTTGGGGGCGTGGGCGCCCAGTTGACCGCGCATGACTGCGGGCCGCAATGGAAAGAAGACAACTACGTCCCCGCGCACGTGGTGCGGAGGGCATTGCAAAGCAGCGAGTTTGGTGATGCCACCTCGGGCTGGAAGCTGTATCCCACCACGTTGCCCGATCAACTGGACCGCGAATTGACGCCCGGCCGCGCGGTGGCCCTGGGCAGCGGCGTGCTGGGCAAGGACGATGTCGTGAACGCGGCGGCGGCGCAAAGCCCGAACCTGCCCCGCTGGCAGGCGTTGCTGGAAGGGCGCGAGGAAGTGGTGATTCCCGCCCACACCGAGGAATTTATTCTCTGGGACCTCGGCAACTATTACTGCGCCTATCCGGAATGCGAAGTGAGCGGCGGTGCCGGCGCGAAGCTGGCCTGGAGCTGGGCGGAATCACTGTACCTGCCGAAATCCGACGCCAAGGGCCAGCGCGATGAATTCATCGGCAAAACCTTTCACGGCACCACCGACACCTTCCTGCCCGGTGGCGGGGCGCATCGGAAATTCAGCACGCTCTGGTGGCGCGCCGGCCGCTGGTGTCTGCTTTCCATCAGGACGGACGCGGCGCCGTTGACCCTGCACCGGGTGGCGCTCGACGAGAGCCGTTATCCCTACGAACTGGAAAGCCGCTTTGACGACGGCGATCCGCAACTGCCGGGCGTGATCGCGCTGGCAACGCGCGGCATCCAGATGTGCGCGCACGAAACTTACATGGATTGCCCCTACTACGAGCAGTTGATGTATGACGGCGATGCCCGTTTGGAATTGCTCACCACCTACACCATGACGCGCGATGACCGGTTGGCCCGCCGTGCCATCGAGTTGCTGGATTTCTCCCGTCAAAATTCTGGGTTCGTCAAGGAACGCTACCCGTCCTACCTGGCGCAGCATTCGCCAACGTTTTCGCTGATTTGGGCGCTGATGCTGCACGACTATGCCTGCTGGCACAACGACCCGGACTTCGTGCGCGCCCGGGCAATCGGCCTGCGGTCCATGTTGGCGCAATTTGAATCCTACGAAAACGCGGACGGGCTGTTGGAAAATCTGCCCGGCTGGCCTTTCATGGACTGGGTGGACGGCTGGGACTGCGGCAACGCGCCGGATGGCGTGAAGGGCGTTTCTGCGCTGAACAACCTGCTCTACGTGTATGCCCTGCAAGGCTCCGCCGAAGTGGAGGATTATTTGGGCGAACCCCTGCTGGCGCAACGCCTGCGGGCCAAAGCCGCCCGCACCGCCGCCGCCGTACGCGCGAGGTTCTGGGACGAATCGCGCGGGCTCATGGCCGACAACCTGGCTCACACCGAGTTCAGCGAACACGCGCAATGCCTGGCGTTGCTCACCGATACCCTCACGGGAGAGCGGGCGCAACGCTGCTTCGCCCAGTTGTTATCCGCGCCGGACCTCAAGCGCACGACCATTTACTTCAGCTTTTATTTGTTGGAGACCTGGCAGAAATTCGGTCGCGGCGATCTCATTATGCAGCGGCTGGATTTTTGGAAGGATTTGGTCCGGCAGGGGCTCAAGACCCCGGTGGAGCAACCCGGCGATACGCGCTCGGATTGTCATGCCTGGGGCAGCCATCCGTTGTTTCATCTGCATGCAAGCCTCGCGGGAATTCGTCCGGCGTCCCCGGGTTTCCGCACGGTCCGCATTGCGCCGGAGCCGGGCGACCTGCCTAAAATTGTGAGCCGCACGCCGCATCCAGATGGCTTCATCGCGCTGAACCTGAACTTTGCAAATGGCTCTTGCCAGGGTACGGTGGAACTGCCGCCGGGTATTCCGGGCACCTTTGTCTGGCACGGTCAGGAACAAAAGCTGACTGGCGGCACCAATTCAATTGATCTGAAATAGCGCGAAAGCAGCGCAACCGGATTTTGTCCCAGAATGGGACCGCAAAACTGGACTGCCTTGGAATCACCGCAGCGGGAACTTGTCGGAACGTAAAGCCGTGAAGCCCGAGAGCGGCCGCCAATGTAGGACAGGCGTCTTGCCACTAGTATTCGGCACGGCGGTGGGGTGGTCGGTGGCGGTGCTCGCCCCCTGCGTTTATACGGCTTGCCGGCGACAACAGAGGGTTTCGCGATTGTTACCGCATTGTCATTGGCCCGGGAGCGGATTGTCTGGCTGACTTGGCACGTACCCACGCCGGCCCCCATGACCGCACCGCTGAGCGAACGGGAACTCTCGCGTTGGCGGTTGCTTGCAGATTTCTGGGCGCGGCCGGCCCAGTCCGGGTTCGTCTGGCGCGCCTTTCCGCTCCAAATCGTCCATGCCGGATACTTGCTGGCGTAGCGCACGCCGTGGCTAAACTGGGAAATTGCGTGTATTTCTTGCCATAATGCAAATTGTTAACAAAATTTGTCCTGAATCGCCGGGTGCGTTCGTCATATTGGAGAACGGCATAACATTTTAAACCAAAAAAAGAAATCATGAGCCAGGTCCGGGTATTGGTCGGTACAAAGAAGGGCGCGTTCATCCTGACGGCGGATGGCAAACGCCAGAACTGGGACATCAGCGGGCCGCATTTTGCGGGCTGGGAGATGTATCATCTCAAGGGCTCCCCGGCGGACCCGAACCGCATCTATGCCTCGCAAACGAGCGGCTGGTTTGGCCAGGTGATCCAGCGCTCGGATGACGGCGGCAAGACGTGGAATCCGCCGGACGGCATTCCGGCGCCCACGCCGGGGGATTTCGGCAAGGGCCAGAGCAACCGGTTTGTTTACGAAGGCACGGTGGGGACGCATCTCTGGTACGACGGCACGCCGCATCCGTGGGAGTTCAAGCGCATCTGGCACATTGAGCCGTCGCTCACGAACCCGGACACGGCCTACGCGGGCGCGGAGGACGCGGCGCTGTTCAAGACGACGGATGGCGGCAAAACCTGGAAGGAACTGCCCGGGTTGCGCGCGGCCAAGAGCCAGCTCTGGCAGCCGGGCGCGGGTGGCATGGCGGTGCATACGATTTTGATCGACCCGAAAAATGAAAAGCGGATTTACGTGGCCATCTCGGCGGGCGGCTGTTTCCGAACGGACGACGGCGGGGTGACGTGGCAGCCGATCACGCGCGGGTTGCAATCGCCCTACGAATTGCCGGACCCGAACGCGGAGGTGGGGCATTGCGTGCATCGCATCGCGCTGCATCCCACGCGGCCGGACGTGCTGTTCATGCAGAAGCACTGGGACGTGTTGCGCACGGACAACGCGGGCGAGCAGTGGAGCGAGGTGAGCGGCGATCTGCCCACGGATTTCGGTTTCCCGATTGACGTGAACTGGAACGAGCCGAACACGATTTACGTGGTGCCCATCACGAGCGATTCGTTGCATTATCCGCCGGAGGGCAAGCTGCGGGTGTACCGCAGCAAGAGCGGCGGCCACGAATGGGAGCCCCTGGACAAGGGCCTGCCACAGCAGGATTGTTACGTCAATGTGTTGCGCGACGCGATGGCGGTAGATCAACTGGACACGTGCGGCATTTATTTCGGCACGACCGGCGGCCAGGTGTATTGCTCGCCCGATGGCGGCGACACCTGGCAAACCATCGCGGCGCATCTGCCGGCGGTGTATTCGGTGGAAGTGCAGACGCTGAAATGAAACTACGAATGGACCCCAAGAAACACGAATACGAGGAACGTGGAGCGGAAATGAGACCGCTGCTTTTGGGTGGGGCGGGCACTCCGTTGCCCGCCGTGGCGCGCCCGGGAGGGCAAGCCCTGCCTGAACGCTCAGCCGCGTTCGGAAGTTTACCAACTTTATGATCCGCGTCGTCCTGCCCTATCATTTGCGCAATCTGGCCAAGGTGCCGGGCGAGGTGGAGCTGGATCTGCCCGCGCCGGTGACCATCGAGGCGGTGCTGGATGCCATTGAGGCGCAATATCCGGTGCTGTGCGGCACCATTCGCGATCACGACACGCTCAAGCGCCGGCCGTTCATCCGGTACTTCGTGTGCCGCGAGGATTGGTCGCTCGAACCGATGGAGACGCCGCTGCCCGAGGCGGTGGTGCGCGGCGAAGAACCGTTTCTGGTGGTCGGCGCCATGGCGGGCGGCTGAGGCCAGGCCTGCTGCGGGGGTGCGATGATTATCACGCCCCTCACCCTATCCCTCTCCCCGTTGGGCGGGGCGAGGGAACAGAGAAACATTTCCACAAAACAATCATCGTCCGGAACGGCAACCCTTGATTAACCTTAAACTCAGAACTCAATCCTTATGACCAGGAGACCCATGTTAAAAATCATTCTTATCGCCCTCCCGGTGCTCATCGTTTTGTTTTGTATCGTGGTGACGCTGCAACCGGCGAGTTTCCGCGTGACCCGTTCGGCGACCATTTCTGCGCCGCCGGAACGGGTATTTTCCCACGTGAACGACCTCAAGCAATGGGAAGCCTGGTCGCCGTGGGTGAAGCTGGACCCCAATGCCAAAAGCACCTTCTCCGGCCCGGCGGCGGGCACGGGCGCCAGCATGACTTGGGCCGGCAACCGTGAGGTAGGCGAGGGCCGCATGACCATCACGGACAGCCAGCCCAACAAGCTCGTGCAGCTCAAACTGGAATTTCTCAAGCCGTTCCAGGCGGTCAGCACGGCGGAATTCACCTTCACCCCGCAGGGCAACGCCACGGAGGTGACGTGGACCATGTCCGGCCAGAACGATTTCATGGGCAAGGCTGTCAGCCTGTTCATGGACTGCGACAAGATGATCGGCGGCCAATTTGAGAAAGGGCTCGCCAGTCTGAATACCGCCGTAACCGCCGCGAAGCAGTAGCGCGCCGCGCCCGGTCCGTTTATGCTGTCGCCATGAACCGGGTGGATCGTCTCATGGCCATGGCGTTGCGGCTGCAAAGCCGCCGCGTGGTGCGTGCGGAGGATTTCGCCGCGCATTTTGAAATCAGCGTGCGCACGGTGTACCGTGACCTCGGCGCGCTGAGCGAGGCGGGCATTCCCATCGTGGCCGAGGCCGGCATCGGCTACAGCCTCGTTAAGGGTTACCATCTGCCGCCGGTGATGTTCACCGCCGACGAGGCCAGCGCGCTCTTCCTGGGTGAAAAGCTGGTGGAACAGTTCACCGATGCCTCGTTGCGCAAGCAGATGGCGTCGGCGTTGCTGAAAATCCGCTCGGTGCTGCCGCGCGACCGGCAGGATGACCTGGACCGGTTGGAACGTGCCACGGCGGTATTGCCGCATGCGGTGGCAAACCGGCCGCGGCTGGCGAGCGAGATGCTCAGCCCGTTGCAACGCGCCGTGGCCGGCCGGCAGGTGCTGGTGCTGGAATATCGCGGCGGCCGGCGCCAGGAGGTCACGCACCGGCTGGTGGAACCGCTGGGGCTGGTTTATTACGCGGAGAACTGGCATCTCATCGCCTGGTGCCGGCTGCGCCAGGATGTGCGCGATTTTCGCACGGACCGCATCCTCCGGCTGGAACTGCGCGAGGAACGCTTCGCGGGCCACGCCGATTTTTCGCTCCGGGATTATCTCGCCGCCGAAATGTCCTCCGGCCAGTTCGAGCTGGCGCAAATCAGCTTTGCCCCGGAAGTCATGGACCGCGTGCGGCGCGAGCATTACTGGGGGTTGGTGGAGGAAAAACCCGGCGCCGGCTTCGTGGAGGTGACGGTGCTGGAGCATTCGCTCGATTTTCTGACGCATTGGGTGCTGTCGTTCGGCCCGCAGGCCCGGGTGCTGGGGCCGGAGCGGTTTTGCCAAAAAGTGGCGGCGGCGGCGGCCCAAATTGCGGCGCAATACGCCGCCCCGCAGCCGGAATAACGCAACTGGAAAGGAAGCGCGCCCGCCCGGCACGGTGTCAGGACATGGGTGACACCGGTGGACAACTGGTGACCCTGCCGAAAGCGCGGGCAGTTGGGGGGCGACTTCCGGCAGGGCTATGAAAGTGCGGCGGTTTTGCGGCACCTCCCAGCCCCGATTGGGCGGATTCATCCGGGCCCCTTTGGGACCCTGGCGCAGCGGCCGGTTTTCGCCCGTTATTTCTGTGGTTGGGCCCTCTCATTTCCACTGAATGCGCACTTCATAGAGGTCAGCTCCGCCCACTTCATCATTAAAAAAGAGCGCAAGGGTGTTACTGTTCGCGGGTGTTGGAAGTTCGCTGATGGCAGCGACTCCCCTGCCGCTCAGCTTGGTCAACGTAACTTGACTGGGAGATTTTGGCCCGAAGAGGGACGTCAAAGCTTCAAACGGAATGCTGTTGGTCCCGTCCCACTGCGGCCGCCAGGCCATGCCATTGATGAAGGTGGGGTGGTTGCCCCCCTTTGGGTCTCCCGGGAAGCCGGCCTCTTCGTGTTCCCACCAGACTTTTTTACCCTGAATCTTGAGGGTATCCCTCCCATCAATGTACGCCTTGATGGTAATGGTGTTCTTGGTTCCGGCGGGGCTGAGGAAGGCAATGGCCAGTGCGCCTGCCACCAGCAGCACCCCAGCGCTGAGAAGCGCCATTTTTATTTTTGTTGATGTCATATTTTTCGGTTTTCCTTTGCGATGGGTTATTATTGCAACGTCCGCCGCCGGTAACCCCGAGAGCGGATTCCCGGGCGGGCGAACGATGGTTTCCACCATCGTTTTGACTTCACTGACTTGCTGAAAACGCAGCTCGGGATCCCCTTCTAACGCGCGTAACACGACCTCATCCAGCCGCACGTCAATTTGCACTTTCTTCGAAGGTGGTTCGAGCCGCCCGTTGGGCCGCTCCCCCGTGAGCAGTTCGTAGAGCACCACGCCCAGGGAATAAACGTCGGCGCGACTGTCCACGCGCTGTGGATCGGTCTTCTGCTCTGGTGCGCTGTAACCAGGCGTGCCAACGGCGGCCTGCGTGGCACCTTCCGGCACGGCGGGTTCACCTGCCGTGCCGCTGGCCAGCATCGCGCCGAACATTTTGGCAATGCCGAAGTCCGCCACTTTCACCCGGCCATCCTTGTCGAGCAGCAGGTTTTCCGGCTTGATGTCGCGGTGCACAATGCCCCGATCGTGGGCATATTGCAGCGCGTCGCACAGCGGCGGCACGATGGCCAGCGCCTCTGCTGGCGTGAACTTTCGCGTCTGTAACAGCTGGCGCAGATTGACGCCATCCACGAATTCCATGAGCAGGTAATAATACCCGCCCGCCGGGCCAAAATCATGAATGGTGACGATGTTCGGATGGTTCAACGCGGCGAGCGCCTGCGCCTCGCGCACAAAACGGTCGGCAAATTTCGCATCACCCCCGCGCTCCGGCGCCAGCAATTTTAACGCAACGAAACGGTTCAGGGACTTTTGCCGGGCCTTGTAAACCACTCCCATGCCGCCCCGGCCGAGACACTCCAGAATTTCAAGCTGGGGAAAATGCGGCGCAATCTGTTCTGGTGGCAGCGGTGGCTGCGCAGCCGGCTCCGCAGCCCCCTGCGTGGCTGCCATTGCCTCGGCCAGCAGACACCGCGGGCACAGGCCGGCCGTGGCGTCCGAAGGCAACGCCGCCCCGCACTTGGGACAGGCGGTCGCGGCCGAAGTTGACTCGCTCATATCGGGGTCCTGACGTGCCGGCGTAGTTTGGTTACCCACAAGTTTTCTTAACTTCCCAGGGCGGCAAACAAGGCGCGCATCTCCGCCTCAACTAGAGCGGGATCATCCAGCGTGCCGGCAACTTCCGCTTTCAGCAACTGCCGGAAGCGCCGTTTCAACCGGTGCACCGCCACTTTCAGTGCATTGGCATTCATCTCGCAACCGGCCGCCAACGCCGCCTGCTCCCCGCGCCCGGCATCGCCGGTGAGCCACGGCTTGGCCCGCTCGAAGAAATCCGCGCGCCCTTCAGCAACGCATTCGCGCCGGAGAGCCGCCAGCGCGTGCGCCACCACCGTCAGGGCCCATTGCCGGTCAAAAGCGGCATCGGGCGCCAACACCCCCGCATCCGATACCAATCGGGCTTCGGTTTTGTTGAGCGAAAGGTGTTCCACTCCGCCGCCGCGTTTGCTCCGCCCCAACGCCTCGCGGTGATGCGAGAGATAATGCTTTACCGCTCCAAGCAAATAGGAACGGAACCGGCCGCGCTCCGGCGCGGCGTGGGCAATGGCACCGCCCGCCAGCATCTGGGCAAAAAAATCATGCGCGAGGTCGCGCGCGGCATCCGCATCCCGCAAATTGTAGCGGAGGAACGTGGCCACCGGTTCGTAGTAGGCGTTGCATAATTCGGCCAACGCGCAGCGTCCCTCCGGGGAGTCGGCTTTCGCCCGGCTGACCTGCGTCCAGCGCGTCGTTCGAAAATCCCCGACGGACGTCCCCTGCGGGGGGTGGCACGGCAGCGGTGCTGTTGGTTCAGCGTTCATCAGGATCTGGATAAATCATGCCACAGTTGCCTGACGTGTTGGAAGCGAATGGTTACACATTTGGGGATCACCCGGCCCCATCCCGATCCAACTCAATTCAATTCCGATCACGCCAATTTTCGTAGCCTCGCTGGAAATGGCCACGTGATCCCTGGTGGCACCGGCGTAATTCGGGTCTATTGTGAAAATCAGGCGTACCCACTCAGCCGCATCCGGATTATTTCCCCGGCCGGGTGCGCTCCTTCGACACCAAGGCAAGAGCGCTTGGCCCGGAAGGGCCTGGTCAACGATGGCGGCGGAAGCGGCAAAAATAGCGGCGCTTTATTTCACCCCTCAGCATTCGACGCAAGCCCTCCCCGGAGCGCAGTTGCGCCAGCGGCATCCTCAAAAGGTGAACCGGATTATCTCGGCTCCGACCCAAAAACAGCGCCAAGGCTCCTGACATAGGGTTGTCAGTGGCGGGATTTAGGGTAGGGGCACGATTGTGGCACGGAAGTCGCAATCGGCAAACCGCAACCATTAAATCACGAATATCATGAGCAAAATCACCCGGACCGATGCCCTCAACTGGTTTGAAATCTACGTCGCCGACTTCAACCGCGCCAAGCGCTTCTACGAAGCCGCCTTGGCGGCCACCCTGCCCGAATTCAACAACCACGGCTGCCAGATGGGAATTTTTCCCCACGACGAAAAAAACGGCGTCGGCGGCGCCATCACCAAGATGGATGGCGCGGCGCCCGGCGCGGGCGGCACGCTGGTGTACCTGAACGTGGAAGGCGACCTGGACGGCGTATTGCAGCGCGTACCGGCCCACGGCGGCAGCGTCATCAAGCCACGCACTTCCATCGGCGAGCACGGCTTCATCGGCATCATCAAGGACTCTGAAGGCAATATCGTGGGACTGCACAGCATGGTGTAGCCGATGGACTGCTTTTTAAGCGCGTCCGGCGGTTTTTGGGGCGGGTCTGTCCCAAACCCCCGCCCTCATTCGTCATAGTAGTAAAGGCGGCGGTTTCGCCCAATGCGGAGAAACCGCCGCCAAAATTAAAAAGGAGCGTATGAAAATCTTGGTAACCACCCCCACGGGCAACGTTGGCCGGCACGTTGTTCGCGAATTGTTGGCGCCGGAATTCACGGTGCGCGTCATCGCGCGCGACCCGGCGCGATTGCCGGAGGAAGTGCGGGCGCAGGCGGAAGTGGTTTGCGGTTCCACGGATGATGCGGCCCTGCTGGAAACCGCCCTGGACGGCATGGACGCGTTGTTCTGGTGCACGCCGCCACCGGTGCCGCAGGAAACGGAGGTGCGCGGTCATTATGAACGGTTTGCCCGGGCGGCGGCGGCAGCGGTACGGCAGGCCGGGACTCCGCGCGTCGTAACCGTTTCGTCCGGTGGCCGGGGACTGGCGCGCAATGCCGGGCCGATATCCGCCTTGCATGCCATGGAAGACATTTTTGACGCCTCCGGCGCGGCGGTGCGGCATTTGCGCTGCGGCGCGTTCATGGAGAATTTTCTCCGGCAGGTGCCGGGCATTGCCCGGCGCGGCGTCATCACCCAGCCCATGCCCGGCCACATCGCCATTCCGATGGTGGCGGCCGCGGACGTGGCGGATGTGGCATTGCGCTGGCTGGTGCGCCGCGAATGGACCGGCCGTGCGGGCGTGGCGGTGCATGGCCCGGAGGATCTCTCGTACAACCACGCGGCGGCGCTGCTGGAACAGGTGCTGGGCCAGCCGGTGCGTTACGAGGAAATATCGGCCAACGCCTACGCGCAGCTCCTGGTGAATGCGGGCGTGAGCGCGGCCCAGGTGCAGGGGCTGGTGGCCATGTTCGCGGAACTCGCCAATGGGATTGCGCGCGTGGAACCGCGCACCAGCGACACCACCACCGCCACCTCATTCACCGCCTGGGCCACGCGCGAATTGCTGCCGCGGGTGCAGGGCGCCGCCCCGGGCGGCCGGGAAACCAACGGCCACGCGCTCTGCAAAGTTTGAGCGGTCGCGGAACTTTTAAGTTCACGGACCTCCGCTCAAGCTCCGCGGTCTTGCTCCGGGCTGGGGAGCTTTTATACTCACCGCACGGAGCAAACACCCAGCGAGACAGTCATTCCATGAATCCGGCCCCGGAAACCACCCCGTCCCCGGCCGCGGACATCCCGCGGCTGGCGGATCATTTGTTCCGGCAGGAGTCCGGCAAGCTGGTGGCCGTGCTGACGGGCATTTTCGGCACCGCCCACGTGCAACTGGCCGAAGATGTGGTGCAGGAGGCGCTGGTGCGGGCGCTGCAAACCTGGCCCTACCACGGTGTCCCCAAAAATCCCGCCGCGTGGCTCACGCAAACGGCCAAGCATCTGGCCCTGGATGCGCTCCGCCGCGAAAAGAATTTCCAGGAAAAGCAGCCGCAAATCATTTCCTTCATGGAACACTGGCCGGCGGGCGGCGTGGTGGGCAACGCCCCCTTGCTGGATTACGAAATTTCGGACGACCGGCTGCGGATGATGTTTGTGTGCTGTCATCCGCTGGTGGCGCGGGAAGACCAGGTGGCCCTGGCGCTGAAGACGCTGTGCGGGTTCAGTCCCGGGGAAATTGCGGCGGCGTTTCTGACCACCGAGGCGGCGGTGGCCAAGCGGCTGACGCGCGCAAAACAGAAAATTCGCGAGGCGCGCATCCCTTTTGAAATTCCCGAAGGCGAAGCCCTGGGCCAGCGGCTGGACTCCGTTTTGCAGGCGCTGTACCTGCTGTTCAATGAAGGCTACAAGGCTTCCCGCGGTACGATCCTGGTTCGCGAGGACCTGTGCCGGGAGGCGCTGCGGCTCACGGAATTATTGGTCCGGCATCCGGCGGCCGACCGGCCCCAAACCCATGCGTTGCTAGCGTTGATGCTGCTCAATGCAGCGCGTCTCCCGGCCCGCACCGACAGCGCGGGCAATCTGCTGCGGTTACAAGACCAGGACCGCGCCCGCTGGGATCAGCAATTGATCGCGCAGGGCATGCTTCATCTCGCCCAGTCAGCGGCCGGCCGGGAGCTTTCCGAATACCATTTGCAGGCGGGCATCATGGCCTGCCATTGCGCGGCCCGGGATTACGCCGCGACCGACTGGCGGCAGATTTTGGAACTGTACGACCGGTTGACCGCCTTTGACGATTCGCCCGTGGTGGCACTGAACCGGGCGGTGGCGCTGGCGGAAGTGGAAGGGCCGCAGGCCGGCATTGCAGCCGTCAATGCCATCCGCAATCTGCAAACCCTCGAATCCTATTATCTCCTCTATGCGGTGCTCGGGGAATTTGAACTGCGGCTGAAGCACCCGCAGGCCGCGGCGGCGCATTTCCGCAAAGCGCTGCAACTGGCGGAAATCAAATCGGAACAAGCCTTCCTGGCGCAACGCCTGCGGGAGTGCGAATCTTAGAAGCCCCGCTCCGGCGGGGAACCGCCGGTGGATTTGCCCGGGCATATCACCTGAATTGGGGATTGTTCCCGGGCCGGAAGGCCGTTGCCTGATTTTCCCCGGCCCGTTAGCCTTGCGGAGTATGCGCTTCCCAACTCTCCGCCTGGTGGTCCTGTCGTCCGTTTTGGCCCTGAACAGCTTTGCCGGTCTGCAGGTGGACCGGTTGCGGTGTGAATACTTGGAAAACCCGCTGGGCATTGATGCGCCCCGGCCGCGGTTGAACTGGATCGTGACTTCGCCGGAGCGGGCGCAAATGCAGCGCGCGTATCAAATCCTCGTGGCGAGTGATCCGGCCGTGCTGGCGAAAGACCAGGGCGATTTGTGGGACAGCGGCAAGGTGGCCTCCGATCAAACCACGTTTGTCGCCTATGCCGGCAAGCCGCTGGCATCACGGCAGGCCTGCTTCTGGAAAGTGCGCAGCTGGGACAATGCGGATCAACCTTCGGCCTGGAGCACCCCGGCATCATGGGAGATGGGCCTGCTGGCTCCGAACGACTGGCACGCACAGTGGATTGCCCGCACCACGGACATCAATGAGGAACCCGCGCCGCTGCTGCGCCGGGAATTTCAAATCCGGGGCCAAGTCAAACGCGCGCGGGTGTACCTTTGCGGACTGGGCTACTACGAGCTGCACCTCAACGGGCAAAAGGTAGGCGACCAGTTGCTGGACCCGGGCTACACGCGCTATGACCGGCGCGATCTGTATGTGACGCACGATGTCACCGCGCTGTTGCAGCCGGGCACGAACGCCGTGGGGGCCATTCTCGGCAACGGCTGGTTCAACGTGCAGACCAAGGCGGTGTGGAATTTCCACCAGGCGCCGTGGCGCGAGGCGCCCAAGCTGCTGTTGGCGCTGGTGGTGGACTATGCCGACGGCCGCATGGAAGTTCTGGGCAGCGATCCTTCCTGGAAAACCGCGACTGGCCCGATTGTGTTCAACAGCATTTACGGCGGCGAAAATTACGATGCCCGCCAGGAAAAACCGGGCTGGGACAGGCCCGGTTATGATGATTCCACGTGGACAGCGGCCTTGGGTGTAACCGCGCCCAAAGGCCAACTGGTGGCGCAAATGATGCCGCCCATCAAGGCGGATCAAATCATCAAGCCGGTAAAGGTCACCGAACCGAAACCCGGTGTTTTTGTTTTTGATCTGGGCCAGAATTTCGCGGGCTTCGCGGAACTGAAAGTGCAGGGCCCGGCGGGCACCCAGGTGACCCTACGTTACGGCGAACGGCTTTTCTCCGACGGCTCATTGAACACCCGCGACATTGCCCAGCACATCAAACGCATGGGGACCAACCAGCAGTACCAGACCGACAATTACATCTTGAAAGGCGAAGGCGTGGAGACCTGGCATTCGCATTTTGACTACGATGGGTTTCAATACGTGGAAGTGACCGGATTTCCCGGCACGCCCACGCTAGATGCGTTGCGCGGCATCTTCATTCACTCGGCGGTGCCGGTGGCCGGACATTTTGAATGCTCGAATCCGTTGTTGAATAAAATCTGGACGGCCGCGCGCTGGTCTTACCTGAGCAATTTGCAGGGCATCCCCACCGACTGCCCGCACCGCGAGAAAAACGGCTGGACCGGCGATGCCCATCTGGCCGCCGAGCAGGCCATTTACAATTTCATGCCCGCCGCCGTGGACACCAAATGGGTCAACGATTTGGGCGATGAACAGCGGCCCAGCGGCGAACTGCCGGGCATTGTGCCCACCAGCGGCTGGGGTTACGAATGGGGCAACGGCCCGGCGTGGGACAGCGCTTTTGCGCTAATCCCCTATTATCTTTACGAGTACTACGGCGACACCGCGGTGCTGCGCGAACATTACGCCGGTTTGAAGCGCTACGTGGATTACCTGACCAGCCGCGCCACCAACTCCATCATCAATTTCGGGCTGAACGACTGGGCGCCCTACAAAACCCAGACGCCGACGGACATCACCTCCACCGCATATTATTATCGCGACACGCAGATCGTCGCGCTGACCGCTGCCTTGCTGGGCAACGCGGCGGACGCCCAGAAATACCGGCAACTGGCGGAGCAGATCAAAACGGCGTTCAACGCGCATTTCTACAACGCCACGAATGGCCTCTACGGCAATGGCAGCCAGACTTCCCTGAGTTGCGCGCTGTATCAGGGCCTCACCACTCCGGAAAATCAGGACCGCGTGTTGACCAATCTGGTGGCCGCCGTCGCCGCCACGGATAACCATATAGATACGGGCATCCTGGGCGCGAAATACATCCTGCACGCCCTGACCGCCGGCGGCCGGGCGGATGTAGCCTACCAAATGGCGAGCCAGAAGGACCGGCCGAGCTGGGGGAACTGGATTGAGCACGGCGCCACGACTTTGTGGGAACAATGGAACGGCACGGAGTCGCGCAATCACATCATGTTTGGCGACATCAGCGCCTGGTTCTATGAGGCGTTGGCAGGCATCAATGCCGATCCCGCCGCGCCCGGGTTCAAACATTTCAGCATCGCACCCCATCCCCCGGGCGACCTCACATATGCCCGCGCGGAATACGAATCCATCCGGGGAAGAATCGTGAGCGACTGGAAAATTCAGGACGGGCGGTTTCAGTTGCATGTGATTATCCCGGCCAACACCACGGCCAGCGTCCACATTCCCAATGCCACCGTGGCCGATGTTCAGGAAAATGGCCAACCGGCGGCCAAAGCGCCTGGGGTTGTCAGGGCGACGCAGGAAGGAACCGCTGCAATCCTTGAAGTGGGCTCGGGCGAGTATCAATTTTCCACTCCCGCCAGCCAGCTCGGAAAATAAAGTGCCTGCCCTAAAACTGGCTGGCGTGTCGCATTTCCGAACGGCCCGAAATTCGGCTCGTCAATGAACTCCAAACGAGCTCCCGAAGCGGTTTGCAGACGATTGGCTTGAAAAAACAAAAAAACCGGGCTGGTCGATCAGAGGATGACCAACCAGCCCGGGGAATTTTCGATTTGTACAACAGTGGGATTACGGAGAATTCCGGCGGAGGTCTGTACTATAACCCTCACCGAAAGCCTTTGGGCTCTCAAAGAACAATACTATCAATGCAGCCCTAAAATCTATCTCCCAAAACTGCTCTCAAATTCTGCCATAATATAAGCATGCGTGCTGAAGCTTGTCAAATTCTGTTTGTTTAAAATCAGCTAATCTGCTTGCAATAATCACATTTCCAAATTGTTACACCAAGCCCACCCGGTTGGCACTGGCATTGCATAAAAGAATTCCGCCGGGCGGCGCGATTCCTATTTACAGCCCCCGGTTGACTGTTAGTATCTTTTTTCACGAGCAATGAAAAAGATCGAGGCCATCATAAAACCATTCAAACTCGAGGAGGTCAAAGAAGCCCTGTCCGGCTTGGGAATCGCCGGCATGACGGTGATGGAAGTCAAGGGATTCGGCCGCCAGAAGGGCCACACGGAAATCTACCGCGGCAGTGAATACACGGTGGATTTTCTGCCCAAAATCAAACTGGAACTGGTGCTGGCCGACACCCAAGCCGATGCTGCGGTGGACGCGATCGTCAAGGCCGCAAAAACCGGAAAGATTGGAGATGGCAAGGTGTTTGTCTCCTCCATCGAATCCGTGATCCGCATTCGTACCGGGGAAACCGGCGAGCAGGCGGTTTGAGTCTCCCAAAAATCCTCCGTTCCTGGCGGTTTGCACTCCCAGCGTGAATGACCCCCGCCAGTTCGGGAACGAGATAAAAGGCTTGATTTTATTGGGCGAAATTGGGTGTGAATAACTCGTGAATAAAAGATAATATGTTGTCCTCGAAACTTGCCGGAGCTTCGACTAGAAAAGCTCACCGCAAGTAGAACACAGAAGGAAGTAATTTGCGAAACGGAAGCAAAGAGTTGTTTTGTCTCTTGGATTGATTTTTAAGTCGTTGCAAAACAGGTAGTTGTGCTCTTTGATTAGGATTGAAGGCAAAATTGATTAATGAATTTGTTGGTGGGAAACCTGCTTGAATCGAAACCGACGTGATTCACGTTAACTCCGGGTTGTGTTACAGCCCGGTGACCAAGCCAGGTGAATAAAACGCCTAAAAAAGGGCGAATGGGGATAATAAATGCAAGTTTCAGCGGATAAAATTTGGGTGGCGGCGCAGGATAAACTTCGTTCCATGCTCAGTGGGGACATCTATAACCTCTGGTTTGCGCCGTTGCGCGTCAGTGCGCTGGATGAGCAAAGCGTGGTGCTGGATGTGGCCAATGATTTTTGCGAAGTCTGGCTCGCCGAAAACTACATGACCTTGCTGCAAGATGTCGTGGCGCACGTTTCCGGGCGCAAATTGCAGGTCAAGTTCCGGGTGGCTACCGGCGCACCCGCGCCGCTGGCGAAAAACCACGACACCCCCGAAATCGTCGCCAAGACCAAAACCCCCGATACCGCCACCACCGAGCGCGCCACCGCCGAACCCACGTTCAACCCGAAAAACACCTTTGAATCGTTCGTGGTGGGCAATAACAACAATTTCGCCCACGCGGCGGCCTTGGCGGTCGCCCAGTCACCGGGCAAGGCCTACAACCCGCTGTTCCTTTACGGCGGCGTGGGGTTGGGCAAAACCCACCTGCTGCACGCCATTGGCCAGTATGTGGGCGGCAGCAAAAAGGGCGCCCGGGTGGCCTACCTATCCTCCGAAAAATTCACCAACGAATACATCAGCGCCATTCAGAGCAACAGCCTGGTCAAGTTCCGCAAGAAATACCGCCAGACCGACGTGTTGTTAATTGATGACATTCAGTTCCTGGCCGGCAAGGAACGGATCCAGGAGGAATTCTTTCACACCTTCAACACCCTGCACGAGGCCCACAAGCAAATCGTGCTCACCTGCGACCGCCCGGCCAGCGAAATCCAGAACCTCGAACACCGGCTGGTGTCCCGGTTTGAATGGGGTCTGGTCACCGATCTGCAACCGCCGGACGTGGAAATGCGCCTGGCCATTCTCCAAAAGAAGGCCCGGCTCATGGGCGTGGAACTGCCGGAGGAAATCATCAACTTCCTCGCCAACCGCATCCGCACCAACATCCGCCGCCTGGAAGGCGCCCTCATCCGCGTGGCCTCTTATGCCTCGCTGACGGGCAAGAAACTGTCGCTCGAAGTGGTGGAGGGCCTGCTCCGCGAAGTGTTGCACGAGGAAGGCCGCTACTCCATCAACATCGAGGTCATCCAGAAAAAGGTGGCCGAGCATTACGATATCCGCCTGGCGGACATGACCAGCAAGCGCCGCCCGGAAAACATCGCCTTCCCGCGGCAGGTCGCCATGTTCCTGGCCCGGCAAATGACCGAAAGCTCGCTGAATACCATCGGCGAAGCCTTCGGCGGCCGCGACCACGGCACCGTGTTGCATGCCTGCCGGCTCGTCAAGGACCGCATGGAGGTGGATGCCCAGGTGCGCCAGACCGTTAGCTACCTGGAAAAGCAGTTAATGCGCTGAGTCTCGGCGGCCCCGGAGCGGCGCCGGCAAAAAAAATTGCTTTGGCCTTGGGCCGCCCATCCTTAACCTTTCCGCATGCCGGTCATTGAAGTTAACGGCCTGACCAAAGCCTTTCAGACGTACAAGAAACAGCCCGGGTTTTCCGGGGCGGTCCGGGGGCTGTTCTCCCGGCGTTATGAGCAGACCGTGGCGGTCAAGGAAGTGAGCTTCACCATCGAACCCGGCGAACTGGTGGGCTTTCTCGGGCCAAACGGCGCGGGCAAAACCACCACCCTCAAGATGCTTTCCGGCCTTTTGTATCCCACCGGCGGCAGCGCGAAAGTGCTGGGCTATGTGCCGTGGGAACGCGATGACGGGTACCGGCGGCAGTTTGCGCTGCTGCTGGGCCAGAAAAACCAGTTATGGTGGGACCTCCCCGCCCGCGAATCGCTGGAACTCAACGGCAAAATTTACGGCATCCCCCGCGCCCAGTTCGAGCGCACCGTGGATGAAATGACCGAACTGCTGGCCTGTCGCGACAAGCTGAACGTGAATGTGCGGGAGCTTTCGCTCGGCGAGCGCATGAAAATGGAGCTGATCGCCGCGCTGCTGCACCGGCCCAAGGTGCTTTTCCTGGATGAACCCACCATCGGGCTGGACGTGGTTTCGCAAAAAACCGTGCGGGAGTTCCTGCGGCACCATAACGCCACGCGCCAGACCACCATTTTGCTCACCAGCCACTACATGACGGATATCAAGGAGCTCTGCCAGCGGGTCATCATCATTGACCATGGCACGATTTTCTTCGACGGCCGGCTGGACGAGGTGCTGGATCGCTTTGCGGATTTCAAGGTGGTGACCCTCCAGTGCGAAGCCGGAAAAAACTTTCCGGCCGAACGCCTCGCGCGCTATGGCGAGGTGATGGAATCCAGCGCCACGGAAATCAAATTGCGGGTCAAGCGCGACCGCGTGATTCCGGTATGCAAGGCCCTGCTGGATGAACTGCCCATCAGCGACATTGACATCCAGGAAGTGCCCATCGAAGACATCATCCGCCAGATTTTTGCCCGTTAAATTTTCTCATGCCACTTCCCCTCGACCAGATTCTTGTCGGCGATTGCCTGAAGTCGCTGCGCCAGCTCCCTGATGCCAGCGTGGATGTTTGTTTTGCCGATCCGCCCTTCAACCTCAAGAAACGCTACGGCAAACACGACGATGCCATGGCCTTGGAGGAATATCTGGCCTGGTGCGAGCAGTGGATTCTGGAACTGGTGCGCGTAACCAAACCCACTGGCAGCATCTTCCTCCACAACATCCCCAAGTGGCTCACATATTACGCGGCCATCCTCAACCGCAGCACGCACTTCCGGCATTGGATTGCGTGGGACGCCATGAGCACGCCGCTGGGCAAGACGCTGATGCCGGCGCATTACGGCATCCTCTTTTATACGAAGGCCGCCAAGGGTTACAAATTTAACGAAATCCGCGCCCCGCACAAACGCTGCCGGCTCTGCAACGGGTTTCTCAAGGATTACGGCGGCAAGAAGGACATGATGCATGCGTTCGGCCAGTTGGTGAGCGATGCCTGGACGGATATTCACCGTATCAAACACAACAAACGCCGCGACGAACATCCCTGCCAGTTGCCCATTCACCTGCTGGAACGTGTCATTTTAATGAGCACCGACCCGGGGGACGTGGTGCTGGATCCGTTTCTCGGCACGGGCACCACGGCCATTGCTGCCAAGCAGCTCGGCCGGCATTACATCGGCCTGGAACTGGATGAGAATTACGCCCGCATTGCCGAACAGAAACTCGCGCGCACCGGCCCCAGCCGGCATGAAGGATTTTTTGTATCGCTGTACCTCGGCAAGCTGCAGACGATCCGCGAAGTGGATGCGAAGCAGCTTTTTCCGCCGCAATTGACGAAGCAACAGAAACGCGCCAAAAAAGAAGCGCCGCGGCCCGAGGAGCCGGAACTGATTGACGTGCCGCGCCAACGCCGGCCCCGGCGCCGGGTCAGTGCTTCCGCCGCGCCGGCAGGTAAACCGTAAAGGCCGTGCCAAGACCTTCGTCGGTATGCACCCACAGCAGGCCGGTGGCGGCCTTGACCAGCCGCAGCACAATGCTCAGGCCTAGGCCGGTGCCGTTGCGCGCGGATTTGGTGGTGAAGTAGGGATCAAAAATCTTGGGCAACACCTCCGGGGGAATGCCCGGCCCGGTGTCCCGCACCGTCAGGGCCACCAGCGGCGCGGTGTTGTCAAAGCTTTCCACATTGAGCCAGCGGTCGCCGGGCCCGTCCTTGATCTGCGCCGGTGACAGCACTTCAGCGAGCACTTCCCCCAGGATTTCCACCCGATGGCTGTGCGCGGTGCATTGGAACGCATTGGTGGCCAGGTTCAGCAGGATCTGGATGAGGTCCGTGCCGTTGATGCTCACCAGCACATCTTCGTGCAACGGGCGCAGCACAAATTCATTGTTTTGCACGCTGGGATGCACGCGGATCAGTTCACCGAGGTCGGTCAGCAGCTGGTTGACCCCCACCACGGTGGAAGAATCGGACTGCCGGCGCAAAAACCCGAGATACCGCCGGGAAATTTCAATGCAGTTGGTCACCTGCCGGGTGATGGTCTTGAGCCGGTCCTTGACGAAATCCAGGTCTTCCGTATCCAGTTCCGTGGCGCTGCCCATGCGCTGGTTGATCAACTGGATGTAACCGGAGATGACTGTAAGCGGCCCGTTGATGTCGTGAATGATGCTGGCGTAGATGTCACCCCGGGCGCGGAAAATCTGGCCCTCCATCTTCTGGTTCTGCAGTTCGGAGAGCAACTGCTGCAGCTGCTGGGCGTTATCCTGGATTTCCCCGGCAAGGGAACGCCGGTGCATGGCATTGGCTACAGCGGAACGGATGGTCGAAATGTCGAACGGCTTGTTGATGTAATCACAGGCCCGCAACCGCAAGGCCTGGCGCATGGTGTCGGCCGTCTCAAACGCGGTCATCATCACCACTTCGATGTGCGGGTCCACGAATTTGAGGCGTTCCAGCACTTCAATGCCCGACATTCCGCCCATGCGGATGTCCAGCACGGCCACGTCAATCCGGTTTTGCTGGGCAAATTCGATTGCACTTCGGCCATCGGCGGCGAGCAGGAGGTTGTACTCATCTTTGAAGACCACGCGCAGCGATTGCCGGGGTCCTTCCTCGTCATCTACCACCAAAAGAGTACCGCGACGGGGCAGCAATGGAACCACCGAAGGCGGTGGCGGAGTCCTTACGACCTCAACTGGGGGGGCTAGGGACATCACATTATTAGGTCGAATACTACGCGAACGACTCGACCACTCAAGCACAAATGTCCGAAAGCTGGAAAAAGCGGCCCGAGGCTCAATGAGCCACCTTTTCGGCGAGAGGCGTCCCGGTGCCGTTGGATTCCTGCGGGAGGGAGATGCGCACCACCCCGTTTTGCCCGGCTTTGGTGGGCAAAATCTCGAGCTTGCCATGATGCGTCTCGATGATGCGGCGGCAAACGGTCAGGCCTAGGCCCAAGCCCACATTGCGGGTGGTAAAGAAGGGTGCGGGTACTTTTTGGGCCAATTCCGGGGTGAATCCGGTCCCGTTATCCTTAATTTCGATGTTCAACCCGGATTCTGTGACATGACCATTGCCATTGGCTAAAGCCACTTCCAGCAGGCGCACTCCAATTTGGGGGTCGCCCGGGTTGGACTGCAGGGCATTGAGAATAATTTCGGCGAGAGCGTGTTTCAAGGCCGCCCGGTCACCGGTAACGATAATGGGCTTGCCGGAGTCCTCATATTTGAGCCGGGCACTCTTAACTGGCTGATATTTCTGCGCTTCTTCGTAAGCCTCTTCGATGAGCGGGCCTAGCGGGAAAGCCTCGCTAGCCACGATGCCATCCCGCGCAAGGAAGCGCATCTGATTGATCAACCGAGAGATGCGTTTTACGCCATCAGCCAATGCCACATCCAAAGAGGCCCGGAATTCCGGGTCTTTGTAGCGGTCGGACAATAGTTGCTGGTGAGTGGAAAGCGGCACCAAGGCATTGCCAACTTCATGGGCCAAGCGGTCCGCCATGGTCTTGACCAGACGCAAATTGGAGGCTTCCAGTTCCAGCTTCTGCAACTGCTCGGTCTGGGTAAGGTCTTCCACGACAAGCAGGGCAGCGCTGGGTAATGCCGAGTTTTGGCGCTGGAACGGCACTACATTTATGTTGAAGACCTGACGGCGGGTTGATTCCGCCGGTTCAAATTTAAACGGTTCCACCGCCGTGCCGGTCTTGAGCACCTGGTAAATCTTGCCACCGAGCATCTGCGGCAGGTCGGTGAATTCCAAATCGCCGGCGCGCGGTCCCAGCCGGCCAAACAGCCGGCGGGCGGCTTTGTTGGCATGCAGGATGGCGAGGTCGCGGCTGACTACGACGCAGGCGCTGCTGAGTTCGCGCAGCACATCGGCCATCATCTCGTTGTTGGCCGCCACCTGGTCGTGCAACCAGATGTTCTTGATGGCAAGGCCCAACTGCTCCAAGAGGTGAAAAATCAGTTCCAGCTCGTTGTTGGCCAGCGGTTCGCCGGTGATGCGGCCGTCAAACACCGCCACGCCGACAAGGTTTTCTCGGTCCAGCACCGGCACAGCCACCTGGGCCCCGAGCAGTTCAAATTCCTTCTGGGTTTCGATGTCGGTGCGGGATTCATCGCTATTGCGGCGCAGGATGCGCCCGGAGCGGACCAACTGACCGCCAATGCCCACTTCCAAGGAAAGTTCCAGATGGTCCAGCAACCCCTGCGGCAGGCCCACGGCGCAAACCGAACGCAACCGGCGGGCGTCGTCGGGATTTCCGGCAAACCCGGAAGCCGGCTGGCGCAAAAAGATGGCCGCCCGATTGATGCCCATGATCTCGCGCAGCATCAGCAGAAACTGCTTCAGCATGGCCTCCGAATTCAGCGAGTGGGTCAGGATCGCGGAAAAATCGCGCAGCACCTCCCAGGTTTTGTAGGCGCTGGGGCGGGTGATGAAATTGGTATCATCCGGATTGGAAATACTTTCCAAGGAAGTCATGTTTCCGGAAGTCTTGCCGGCGGATTTGGTGGGCGCCGTCAGGATTGCGGGCTCGGTCCACAAACGGGCGAGCACGGCGTTCAACATGCGGGCGCGGACCGGCTTGTTCAGCACGTGCCGGACACCCTTGAGATATGCCTCCTCCTCCCACTCCCAAGATTTTTCGCTGGTAAAAACCAGCAGGGGAACCTGGGTCAACCGGCGCTGCAGTTTCTCAATCAGCCACACGCCCTGCACGTTCGTGCAGTCCATGTCTACCACGCAGGCCTGAACCAGACCATGGGCCAAAAGGGGCTCAGCCTCCTCCAAGTTCATGCGGTGAACGACCCGATAGTCCGCCGGGTTGAGGGCGGCACGGATGGCCTCCGCCAACTCAGGATGTTCAGCCAAAACTAAAAGGGTTCTCACGTTTACACTTAGGTGCTTTTCAGGTGCGCAATCGGGACATCCGCCGCGCCCACAAATGCTCGGTCACCTGTAGATAAGCCACATAGAGTAGAGTTGGTCAACAGAATCTTATTCAAAATAACACGGGAATCCCCGGAAGCATCCGCACGTGTAACCCCGGAAAATATCCCGGTGAAAATACGGAGCCTTTTTTGCCGGCCCAAACGCCTCCGGGATTGTCCGGAACCTGCCAAAAATTGCGGAAACCGGCCTATTCTGCCGAGATGAGTTTCTCCCACAGCGCATCGTTGAGCAGCACTTTTTCGAGCAGATTTTCGTTGCCCCCGTTCATTGGCGGCCGGTTGGAGTTGGTGAGCAGCCGGATCTTGAAAATGGTCCCCTGGCCGGGCTCGCTGGTGGCTTCAATCTTGCCGCCGTGATGGTGCACGATGAAGAAGCACGCCATAAGATTGATGCCGTATTCCATCGGCGTATCGGTGCGCAGGACAAACGGATCGAATACCAGGCGCAGGGCCTCCTGGGGCAGGCCGGGGCCGTTGTCCTGGACTTGCAGGTGCACTTCGCCGTTGGGAGCGCTTTGCGCCGTGAGCGTGACCTTGGAACCGGAGGGCAAACTCACAATCTCGTCCTGCAGCAACAGTTCGAACAGCCGGGAAAACTTGGGCCGGTCCACTTGCAACGCGGGCAGGTCGGCCGGGATGAGGTTTTCCACGGTGATGTTTTTGGCGGCAAAGGCGGCCTGCAACCGGGTGATGGCGTCGTTCAACACATCGCGCAACAGCACCAGGTCGTCAAAGGTCATCGTGGGCGATTCCGACGCCGCCCAGAGGTCCTTGAGCATGTTGTTGATCTTCTCAATCTGCGTCTGGACGTTCTGGTAATATTCCTTCCAGAAATCGGGATTGCGCAACTCGTCCGCGCTCATCTTTTCCTCCTGGAGCTTGGAGGGGGCGAGGTCCAGGAAGGTTTTCACGGCCACCAGCGAATTCCGGATGTGATGGCTCAATCCCGTGGCCAGCAGGCCCAGACTGACGATGCGGTCCGCAATCATCATGTTATGCAGCACCGAGAGCTTCTCGCGCAGCAACTGGTCGCGCTCGGACTGCACCATGAAAAATTCCAGCCCGCGCTTGAGGGTGTGTTCCAGTTGGGGCGGGTCCCAGGGCTTGGTGACGTACTTGTAAATGGCGCCGGTATTCACGGCGGCAATGGCCGCATCCATGTCGGAATACGCGGTGGCGAGGATGCGGATGATGTGGGGCCGGAGCTGTCGCGCCCGTTCCAAAAGCCACACGCCCTTTTCGCCGGGCATCCGCTGGTCGGTCATCAGCAGCCCGATTTCGTCGGCATGCTGCTCCAGCAATTTCAAACCCTCCTGCGCGTTCATCGCGGTCAGAATGCGGAACTGGTCGGAGAAGGCGCGTGAAAAATTTTTCAGCGACTGGGTCTCGTCATCCACATAGAGGATGTAAAACTTTTTGTAGTCGTATAGGTGATCCATAATCGCCGTTCCGCCTTTTAATGCCCCTCTTTGAGGGGAAATTCCAGTGTAAACTCACAGAACTTGCCGGGCTCGCTCCGCACCTGGATGCGCCCGTCCGCCTCCTTGACGATGCGGTAGCAGATGCTCAGGCCCAAGCCCATGCCCTGGCCCACGTCCTTGGTAGTGAAGAACGGGTCGAAAATTTTGTTCAGATGCTCGGCCTCGATGCCCGGACCATTGTCCCGGATAATCATCAGGCTGCGCCCGTTTTCCACCCGGCTTTCCACGCGCACGGTGGGCTTTTCGCCGTTGGCAAACTGCTTCTGCCGGAGGGCGTCGAGGGAATTTTGCAGCAGGTTAACGCAAACCTGGATGAGCTTGTTCTTGTTAACCGTCACGGTTTGTTCCTCGTCCAGGTATTTCTCCAACTGTACGGTTTCCCGCAGTTCATGGCTCAAGAATCGCAGCGCCGAGCCCATCACTTCCGTCACTTTCACCGTCTCCAGCTTGGTGCCGTCGTGATGCGCGAACGGCCGCAGGTCGGAGACAATGTTCATCACCCGTTTCAGGCCGTCTTCCACGTCCTGGATGATGTCGGCGTATTCCGCCTGCTGTTCCGCCGCCACGAAGCGGCTCTTCTGTTTCAGCGTGTACAGGGCCTGGTTGGCATAGTTCAGCGGGTTGTTGATCTCATGGATGATGCCCGCGCTCATGCGCCCCAACGACGCGAGTTTTTCACTCTGCACTAGTTGCGATTCCGTCTCCTTGAGTTGGCCGATGGCCGAGGCCAGCGCCTGATTCTGCTTGGCCAGTTCCGTCTGGTATTCGTGCGATTCCAGCAAGTTCTTGATGCGGACGTGCAGTTCGGTGGTGGAAAACGGCTTGCCCAGAAAATCGTTGGCCCCGGCTGAGAGCGCCGTCAGCTTGGTGGCTTCGTCCGCCCGTGCGGTCAGCATGATGATGGGGATTTTCTGCGTGGTGGCCTGGGCCCGCAACTCGCGGCAGACCTGCAGGCCGTCCTTTTCCGGCATGTTCATGTCCAGCAGAATGATGTCTGGCAGCAACCCGGTGGCCTTCTCCACCGCCTGCTTGCCGTCCTCAGCTTCGATCACCCGGTAATAGCTGGTCAGCTGGGACTTCAAAAACCGCCGCATGTCCGGCTCGTCATCCGCCAGCAACAGACGCGCCCGCAAAGAAACATCCAGTTCATCAGTCGTCGCCGGAGCCTCCAACGGCGGGGCGATGGCGGGGAACAGTTCCGCCCGCCGGTACAGGCCCACCAGCCATTCGTCTGACTGGGCCGCCGGAACGGCGCCGGCCGGGGCCGCCGCCGGAACAGCCGCCGCGGCTTCCCGCCCGGCCGGGGTTTCGGCCGGGGGTGTTTCGGCAATCAGGTAAGGAATGGAAACCGTGAATGTGGTCCCCTGGCCCTCCTGGCTGACCACGGTCACCGTGCCGCCGTGCAACTCGGTGAGTTCCTTGACGAGCGACAGCCCGATGCCCACCCCCTGAAATTTGCGGTTGGAGGAATTATCCGCCTGCCAGAACCGGTCGAACACATGCGGCAGACTTTTGGCGGCGATGCCGACGCCGGTGTCGCGCACGGTCACCACCAGGTTTTCGCCTTCGCGGCGCGCGCGCAGTTCCACCAGGCCGTCCTTGGGCGTAAACTTGAGCGCGTTGAAAATGAGGTTCAGGAACACCTTTTCCAGCTTGTCGCGGTCGGCCAGGATGGCGTCCATGCCCGCGGCGGCGGACATTTCCAGGCGGATCTGCTTGGCTTGGGCCATCTGCTGCGTGGCGGCGGTGAGGCCCTTGATGAAGGCATTGATTTCCATCGGCTCGCGCTTGACCTCCAGCCGGCCGGACTCCAGCCGCACCAATTCCAGCAAATCGTTGATCAGCTTGAGCAACCGCATGCCGTTGGCGTGCATGATGCCCAGCAGATTGCGCGAGGCGGCATCCAGCGGGCTCCGCGGCTGGTGCAGCAAGGTTTCCAGCGGCGAGAGCAGCAGCGTCAGCGGCGTGCGCAGCTCGTGGCTGATGTTGGCAAAGAAGCGGCTCTTGATCTGGTCCAGTTCCACCAGTTTCTGGTTGCTCTCCTCGAGCGCCTTTTTGTTCTGGTCCAGTTCAAACCGCAGGGCAAATTCCCGAAACCGCCAGTGGCTGTGCACGTAGCTTCCGGTCACCACGATCACTCCCGTCAGGGCGAGAAAATACAGGTTGTTGGCAAAGGCCACCTGGGAGATGTGCCCGTGCGCGATGCAGGCGCCGACATACATCAGGACCACCAGGCTGACGGCGATCAAACTTTCAATCAGGGTCCAGTACAGCACGAAGCCGATGACCAGCAGCACCAGGTTCAATCCGGCGTAATACGGCGAGACCGAGCCTTCGGTCACAAAAATCATCCAGGAAATGAACGAAGTCGGAAACATCGCCAGCAGCACCCCCAGGACGCGCGGGTGCTTCCGGCCCGCTGGCGAATCCACCACAGCCCAAAAAATGGCGATCAACGCCGAACACGCCAGCCGCAAAATGAAAAAATGCCCCACCCGGGAGCGATACACAAAGTAATCCAGCACCACTCCCGCCGGCATCAGCAGCATGCCAATCCAGCAGCCGACCTTGACATTGTTGATGATGCTTTGCCGGTCATATTCGGCAAAGGCCCGCCGAATTTCGGGAGTATTGGTGAACGAGCTAGGCATCGCCGGGTTTGCGCACTTCGATGAACACGTTGACCCCGATGTTTTCCGTGATGACCCGGACATTCTCGGCCGGCGCCTCATCCGGGGCCAGCGTGGCAAAGCCGGCGCCATTCCGGTAGATCAAATGCCAGTCCAGCAGATATTCCATCGAGTAGCGGAACGGGCGCGAGGCGTTCATGGCATCGCTGACGTTGGTGGCGAGCAACAAGCCCCCCGGCGCCAGCATTTCATAAAAAATGTTCATCAACCGCTTGCACACCGGGTCGGACAAATAGTCAAACAACCCCGCGCAATAGACCAAATCGTACTTCTGGTCGTCCGCCAGCCCGCCGGCCCGGCCGCGATCCTTCAGAATCTGATGCACCGATTTCTTGATGAACTGGACCGGATTGCCCGCCGTCTGCCGGGACTGGATGGCGCCCAGTGCGCGGCGGGCGTATTGCAGCGTTTCTTCGTTGAAATCCAGCAAGGTGAAATCCGTCCAGACGCTCAGATGCCCGTGTTCATTGAAAAACCGCTGGATTTCCTGTGCCGGACCGCAGCCCAGGTTGAACACCTGCGCCACCTTGTGGTGGGTGGACATCCGCACCGCCTCGGCGACCAGCTTGCGGCACAAATAATCCACGCGATTGCGGTGCGCTTCCGCCGGCGACTGTCCCAGCAGCCAGACATTGATCACTTTGGCGAACAGGGAATCCCCTTCCTGCGGCGGCCGCAACATCATGTCCACCATTTCATAATCCCCGGCATAGCCCAGCGGTTTGTGATACGTGCGGCTCGCAAAGGGGGAACTCAGCAGCAGGGGGTGCATCTGCCGGCGAAAATACATTTGATGCGCGGGTTCCAAATCCGCCTCGAGGCTCCCCGCAATGGCTTCAAATTGATCAATGAAAGTGTCAATGGATCGCGTGACCGGCCGGGCCAGTTCCGTCACAATGCGGCGCTCCACTTCGGGCCGGTCCGGCACCGCGGCGGCCCGAACTTCCAATTCCACTTGGTTGAGCCACAACTGCAACCCGGCCAGGTAGCTCTGCAGGTCCGCCACCACCAGCTTGAATTCCGGCAGCACCTTGTACAGCTTCTGCCACTCCTGCATGAACTGCCGGTACTCGGCATCCAGCCGCTTGTTCAACTGGCCGTTGGTGGCCGCCAGGCTGAGATCCATCCACGCGCTCTCGCTCAAGGTGACCTCGCAGACGACGGTCGCCGGCCCGGTGTTGATGAGCCCGCGCACCACCGCCTTGCCCGCATACAACAGGCGGGGGCCCGCCTTCACCTGAAAGTCCGCCAGCACTTCCGAAAGCCGCACCGCGGCCGGCGGGTTGTACATTTCAAACACCGCGGTAAAACGCGTCAGTTTCAGCAGCTTGCCCTGCAACTCTTGGCCCTGCACAAGCTTGCCGGTCACCGTGCTCTCCCGGATCATCCCCGGGCTGGTATCATTTTTTTCCGCCATAAACGCCTTCGCCGTTCATTCGTCCCCGTCCCGCGCGGCAACTCAAATCCGCCAAACCCGCGCCGGCTCTCAAAAATGCCACTGCATTGACACCGCCACCGCGTGGCTGATGTAATCATATTTCCCGTCCGTCGTCTGCCCGGAGACCGGCGAAGCCGCGCTGCCGGAAACCGTCCGGGTCCCGGCAAATCCAAATTGATACGCCACGTCAAAATCCAACCGCTGGCCCTTATGCCCGATGCCCACGCTCAGGAAATGACGGTCCAAATCGGTTGCCAGCGGGGTATAATTTGCGTCCGGCACCGAATTTTCATTGAAAATATAACCGCCGCTCACGTGCCAGCCGTGGTCCAGATACCGGGTCACCCCAAACTCGTAATACCAGCTCGATTGCCAGTTCAGCACCAGCGGGATGTTTTGCCCCAGCGCCGTTGGCGCCGATTGTTCCACCACCAGCGACTTCACGCTGCTCCAGTCGGTGTAGTCGGCATTGAATTCCAGGTTCCACGCCGGCGTGGGCCGGTAGGAAATGCCAAAGATCGCCTTGTAAGGCAAAGGCAGGTCCGTCCGGGCCGACGTGCGCTCGGCAAAGGCCCCGATGTTGTCTTCGGTATGCCCCCGCATATTGATCGTGCTGCCGCTCCGGAAGGTCACCCCCACCGCGATTTTCTCGTGCGGCTTCCACAGCATTCCCAGATTGTACGCCACATCCCAGCCGTCACCGTCAAACCGGAAGCCGTCCGTCGGCTGGGTGGGATTAAACAATCCCTGGCGCAAATCCGTCATCGCGAACACCGCCGAAACCCCGCCACCAATCGAGAACGTGGGCGACACCTTAAATGCCACGACCGGGTTGAGCGCCAGCGTGCTCAGTGAAGATTCGGTCGCCAGCGTGCGAAAGCCGGTGTCCTGCGGCCATTTCACTCCCAGCCCAAACGGCGAATACAATCCCACGCCAAAGCTCCACGGCGAATCCGCCGCCGTGTAGGTGTAGTAAAACTGCGGGATCGCATGCAGTTTGTCATCATTGTGATACTCGGATCCGGCATTGGCCCCGGTGGTGGAAGTAAAGGTGGGCTCCAAATCAATGCCATAAATGCCCGCTCGCAGGTTTTGTCCCGCCAGTTGCGTAATGCCCGCCGGATTGTAATAAATCGCCGACGGATTGTCCGCCGTGGCCACAAATGCCATGCCCCGGCCGATCACAAAGGCATCCTGATCCGGCAAATCATACCCGGCAGCCTGGGCCGAAACGGCCACCAGTGTCATGTTTCCAGCCACCAAACCCAGTGGCAGCAGCCTTTTTGAGCTCTTTTTCATATTTTATCCATCCGTTTGTTACGAGCTGTTCTGCTTTAGCAGTTTCCACGCCGGAACCACCAGAAATTCTAAGCTTTTTCCACGGCCGACCGCAGGGCGGCCTCACTGCCATACCGGGGTTGCCACCCCTTGCCGCGCAACTTCGCGTTGCTGCCGGTAAAATCCACCAGCATGTCGGCGATCCAGCACGGATGCACCGGCGAGCCCAGGTACTGCCACTTGAAATGGGTGATAAAACGGGCCAACCCCAGCGGGACGGTGGGCACAAAACGCTTGCCCACCAACCGCCACACGTCCTGCAACCGGATGAAATCATCCGGCACCACGTTGAACGTTCCCGGCAATTCCGTGCGCAACGCCAGGATGAAAGCCGCCGCCACGTCTTCCTCATGGATGAACTGGCGCCGCGGATTGTAACCCCAAAAATTCACCGCATTCTCCCGGTAACTCTTTATCACCGGCTGGTTGCGTGGCCCGATGATGTAAATGGGCCGGAGCATCGACAGCAGTACGTCCGTGCCTTGGAAAATCTGGTTCAGGGTCTTTTCCGCCGCGGCTTTGGCGTTCCAGTAGTAATAGGGCGAATCCCCCCGCCCCAAGGCGAAATCCTCCGTGACGTCCGACTGGCCCCGGGCCAGAACCGGATCGTAGGCCGCCATGCTGCTGGTGTGGACAAACCGTCGCACCCCGCTCGCCAGTGCGGCCTGCGCCACATTGCGCACCCCGTTCAAGTTGATGTCATCGCGTTCCTGCACCGTCATTTTCCGCGACCACAGCACCACGCACGCGGTATGCACTACCACATCGTGTCCCGCCATCACCGTCGCCAGCCCCGGCGCCCGCATGTCCTGCCGGACAAATTTCATCTTGGCCGGCAGCGACCGGCGCGGCTCGCTCAATCCGATCCCCGTGATGCCCTCCACTTCCGGCATCGCCGCAAAGCGCTCCCCCAGCAGGCTGCCCAGGTATCCATTTGCACCGGTCAGAAAAATCCGCATGCCGTGGCCTTCTTTCAATGTTTTCCGGAACGGTTCCGGTTTTGCGCGTCCACCACGCGTTGAAAAAAGTCATTCGCCCCGGTCTGGCCCGCAATCCACTCGCCCAGTCGGGGGAACAGCGCCGTGAACGCCAGCAACGGCCGGACGGGCAGTGAATTGACGATGACTTCGGGCCGGTCGTCTTCAATGGCCCGGATCACCGCCCGCACCACCGCCTCCGGCGGCGAGGTGCCCAGCAACGCCGGCGCGGCGCAACCGCTCGCGGCCTTCAGCTTGGCATAAATGCCCGCTTCCACAAATCCCGGCACGATCACCGAAGCACTCACGCCGTTCCGCCGGTACGTGGCCCGCAATGAAGCGGTGAAGGCAATCAGTCCCGCCTTGGTGGCGGCATAGGGTTCCTGGTACGCCGGCCCGGACTTGCCGGCCAGCGAGGCCATGTTGATAATGTGCCCGCTCCGGCGACGCACCATCTCGGGCAGCACCAGTTTGGTCATGACCATGGGCGCCTCCAGGTTCACCCCGATGATGTCCCGGATATTTTCCTCGGTCAGTTCGTGGTAGGCGGAGGTAATTTCCACCCCGGCGTTGTTGATCAGGATGTCCACCTCGCCCAGGTTCCGATGCACCTCGTCCAGCAGTTGGTGCCGCTGCGCGGGATCGCGCAGATCGGCCGCCAGGGAAAACGCCTCGCAACCGCTCGCCGCCACCGAACGCTGCAGCTCCTCCAGTTCGATGCCCGGAAACGCCACCAAAGCCAGTTTGACTTTTCGTTCGGCCAGCGCCCGGGTGATGTGCACTCCCAGTCCTCCGGTGGCGCCGGTCACCAACACTGTCTGCCCGGTTGAAATTTTCATGACGTCAGGGGCACGCTAGTCCATGGCCTGCGGCCGAACAATCAAATTCGATTATCGTTTTCGTTGATTCATTGATTCGGTAATGGCGCTGCTGCGGGGCGTCGGACCGCGCAGCCAAAGCACCAAAACCAACCCGCCCAGCAATAACGCCGCCGCGGCCAGAATCAGCCCCCACCGGCCCGTGCGGTCTGCCGTTGCTGTTGCGTCCGGAGCGCCCGGGGCAGCAGCCGGAGCCACCGCCGCCGCTGACGGTGCTGTGGTCGCGGGTGACACGGTTGCGGGTACAGCAACCGCAACCGGCGGTTGATGGGACGGCTCCAGCGGCACATTCGCAGATGGGGTGAGAGCCGGATTGGTCGCCGAGTTCTTGCTTTCCGCCAGTTGCGCTTCCGCCGCGATGATAGCGGCCACGCTGTCGTTGGTGGCGGTTGCCGGCGCGGGCGTCCCGGGCGACACATCCGGCGCGGCCGCCTTGTGGGAATAATCCAAAATCAGGGGCGCATTGGTGGTATAAACCACTGCCGGCGGCGGCGGAGCTTCAACCTTGGCCGCCGGTAATTCCACGGGTTTGTTGGTGGCAGGCGGCAGGGCGGGAATGTGCACCGGCCCGCTGGCGGCATTGACCGTGCAGCCCACCAACGCCCCTTCCCGTGCCTGTAGTACGGTAACAAAAAGAGATTTTTCGGCGCGCAATTTCTCGCGCTGCGCCGCGTACGCCTGGTTGATGGCATCATCGAATGGCGTGCCCTGCACCGGCTCAAAACCGTCGGAAAACAACAGCACAGTAAGCGTCGGCGAATTGGTCACCAGCGTGAGCAGGTCTGGCAGCACCGTGGCAATCCGGCCGGCGCCCCGGCAATCCTGTGCGCTGAGAAAGCCATCCACCCGCCGGGCAATCTCCACCCGCTGGTCCGACCGCCACCGTTGCAATGGAAAATTGCCGGCATGCAGTTCGGTGTTGTACGTCCATACGCCCAGCGTGTCGCCCGCGCGCAACTGGCCATCCATTTGCGAACGCAGCAAGTCCTGGATGCACAACTGCGCCGCCGGCAATTGCGGCTGGTTGGCCCGCGCCGTTTCCACGACCAGTAAAAAGCGGTTCTCTGCGTGAAGCGACGCCTGCAGCGCCACGATAAGAAAAAGCCCCACGCCCGCCCAGCGACCGAATATTGCCCCGCATCGCCTCATAAGCATCAATGTTTTGGCCGCCGATAATTCGCGCGCTCGCGCCGGTTATATTGTTCCAGGTCCTGATTCAACTGCGTCTCCACCTGGCCCAGCATTTGCAGAAAACTCGCGCAACTGGCCGTCAGGCCGCCGAGACCGGTAATGGTGTCGCGCTCGGCCAGATCGTCCGTCACCACCAGCACCTCGCCGTATTCCCGGAACCGGTACGCCGCCCGCTCAATCAAATCGTCCGCCGTCTGGCCCGTTCCGGAAAACAGCACTTCCACCTGCCGGGCAAATTCATCCGCCGTGCCCTTGCGCTTCGCCCCGGTGCCGTCGAAAAACACCGTCACCGGTGTGTGACTCGCGTCCTGATACCGCGTCAGCCACTGGATCAGCTCCTCGCGGGCGGCGGCGGAATGCCGCGCCCGGCCCGGCGCCAGTTCCGGCCAGTTGTGCAACAGGCTGTAGCCATCCACCAAAATCCGGACCAAGGCCATGACGCCAATCAGTTATGTTGCCACCCCACGAACCCGCAATGCCCTTCCGGCATGGCTCACGGCTCACTTGATGGTGAGTTCCTTGTGGATCTGGAATTTCTCCACCCGCTTGCGCAGCGTGGCGCGCGTGATGCCGAGCAACCGTGCCGCATGCACCTGGTTGCCGTTTACTTCCTTCAACGCCTGGATGATCAGCTCGCGTTCCACCGCCGGAATGATTTTGCGTGACGGTTCCCGTCGCGCCCACCGAAACAGTTCCCCCGCCAGCGACACCAGGTCCAGGTCGCCGGTGGCGGTGACCGCCCCGGTTGCCGGCGCTCCGCTTGGCACTGACGGGGCCGCGCCCGGCCCGGAAATCTGCGGCGGCAAATCGCCCTGCAAAATGGCGTCACCCTTGGCCATCACCAGCGCGCGCTCGATCACGTTTTCCAGCTCGCGCACATTGCCCGGCCAGTGATACTGCACCAGCGCCTTGAGGCCGCTCTGGGAAATGGACTTCGGCCGCGTGCTCTGTTTTTCCTGGGCGAATTTCTTGAGAAAATAATTGATGAGCAGCGGAATATCCTCTCGGCGTTCGCGCAGCGGCGGAATCTGGATGCGCACCACGTTGAGCCGGTAGAACAGATCCTCCCGGAATTGCCGCGCCGCCACCGCCTGCTCCAGCGGCCGGTTCGTCGCCGCAATGACACGCACATCCACCGAGATGGGCTGGTTGCCGCCCACCCGCTCGAAGGTGCCGCTCTGCAACACCCGCAAAATTTTGGTCTGCGTGGCCGGCGTCATGTCGCCGATTTCATCCAGGAAAATCGTGCCGCCGTTGCATTGCTCAAAGCGCCCGATGCGCTGCCCGGTGGCGCCGGTAAATGCACCCTTCTCGTGCCCGAACAATTCGCTCTCCAGCAACTGTTCCGGAATGGCCGCGCAGTTGATGGCCAGGAAGGGTTTTTCGCTGCGCTGGCTGTGATGATACACCGCGCGAGCCACGAGTTCCTTGCCCGTGCCGGTCTCGCCGGTGATGAGCGCGGTGGCATCGCTCGCCGCCAGCTGGCCGATGAGCTTGAAGACATTCTGCATCGGGCTGCTGCGGCCCACGATGCCCTGCTCATAATCCTCCGACTCCAGCAATGGCTGGTACGACACCACCTGCTTCATGTCGCGCGCCGCCTTGAGGGCGTCGGCCACGATCTGCTTGAGCTTGGGGACGTCAAACGGCTTGAGCAGGTAATCGTACGCGCCGTACTTCATCGCCTCGATCGCCATTTGCGTCGTGCCGTACGCGGTCATTAAAATCACCAGCAGCTTGGGCTCCGTCTGGCGCAGCTTGCGGAGCGTTTCCAGCCCGCTCATGCCCCCCATGCGAATATCCATGAGCACGAGGTCGGGCTTGAGCTTGGGAATGATCTTCAGCCCTTCCTCACCGCTGGAAGCCGTGGTCAGCTCCACATCCGGCGAATCAAAGATTCGCTGAAAGGAGTACTGCACGTCCGCTTCGTCATCGATCAACAGTATTTTACTCATGGCATTCCGAGATTACCACGGCCCAACATAACGAAACGACGGCGTGGGAACAGCGAATTTTACGCCATTTCACCGCAAAATCGCGATTTTGCCTGGCCAAACCCCGCTTTTTCCGGATGAAAATGGCCGGCGGGCGATTTCTCGAAGCAGAGATCAATCCCCTTTCTGTCAGGGCGAGGTCCTCGCGAGCCGCCCTTTTCTGCCGCCGCAACCTCTAATCTCCCTTGCCCAACCGGTCCCGCACCCAGACCCGGGCTTGCTCCGGCGTCTGTAATTCCTCCGCCAGTTGCTTGTCCCGTAATTCCGTCAGCAATGCACCCAAGGCCGGGCCCGGCGACATCCCCAACGCCTGGAGGTCCGTGCCCGTGAGCAACGGCGGACGCAACGCCGGTTGCTTTTCCAGTTCCGCGGCCTGCGCCACCAGGAAATCATAGATCTCCAACCGATGATGCGACCCCAGGCAGTCCAACCGGTGCAGGGCCAGTTCCAGCGGGAACGTGTCGCGGAGCAACATCCGCCGCAGCGTGGCCTTGCGCATCTGCGGGGCGTCCTTGAACTGCATGTGATACCGCACACCCGCCACCACTTGTGCGATTTGCTTTTTGGGAAACCGCAACCGCTCCAGAATTTCCTCCGCCATCACCGCGCCAATGCGTTCGTGCTCGTAAAAATGGATGCTGCCCGTCTCCGGATCGCGGGAAGCAGTCACCGGCTTGGCGATGTCATGGAGCAAGACCGCCCACGCCAGCAACGGCGGTGCATCCGGCGGCAGGTGCGACAGCATCAGGCGAATATGATTGTACACGCTGCCTTCGGGATGAAAATCCGGCGACTGCTCGCAGGTGATGGTGGCTGCGACCTCAGGCAAGACGTATTGCAGCAGCCCGCTGTCGCGCAACAAATCTAACCCGTGAGCAGCGTTACTGGCGGAGCGTGCCGCGGTTTCTGAAGGAATTAAATTAGAGGTTACGCCCGCCCTCACCCCAACCCTCTCCCCCGAGGAGAGGGAGGGCGAAGCTGTGCTTTCGGTAAATCCTGAATCTCCAGATTCCCTCCCACGCAGGAACAATGAACTCCCTCTCCTAGGGGAGAGGGTTGGGGTGAGGGCGGAAGTTTCTCCCACATCCACCTCCTCGTGCGTCGTCGGGGTGAGGGCAGTTGTCGCTCCAACGCCAAACAATTTCACCAGCTCATCGCGCACGCGCTCGGGGCTGATGGTCACGATTTTTGGCGCGAGCTTCTGGATGGCGGCAAACGTTTGCGGTTCGATGACAAAACCCAGTTGCGTGGCAAAGCGCACCGCCCGCAGCAGTCGCAGATGATCTTCGGCAAAACGTTCCTCCGGCACGCCGATGGTCCGCAGCACCCCGGAGCGCAAATCTTTTTCGCCGCCCACCCAGTCGTGCAATTGCCCGGCCACGGGATCGTAGAACAATCCGTTCACGGTGAAGTCGCGGCGGGCGGCGTCGGCGGTGGCGTCGCCGAAGGTGACGGTTTCAGGGTGCCGGCCGTCGCGGTAATCGGCCTCGGCGCGGAAGGTGGCCACCTGAAATTGCAACTGGCGTTCAAGGACCACCATCACCCCGAATTTCCGGCCCACGGCGATGGTGTGGGGAAACAGCTTTTCCACCGCTTCCGGCCGTGCGTTGGTGGCGATGTCGTAGTCGTGTGGCTCGCGGCCCAGCAGGAAATCACGCACGCAACCGCCCACCCAGTAGGCGGCAAAGCCGGCGGTTTGCAGCCGCCGGACGATCCCCGTGGCCAGTTCACGCATGTCGTTTCCCACACCGGAAGTGTTCCGCAAAGTGGCCGGGGCGCAAAGTGTTTTTGCGCTTCCGTTTTTGTCCCGCGGCGGCACGAAGTTTTATTCCGGACGCTCCGGAACAGACTCTTCCGGGCCATCAGCCCAAGAACGGGAAGGATGGGGAAACCTGACGATTTTTCGCCCGAATCATTGTCCGGGTGGAGGGGTCGGCTTTTCCACTTGATTCGTCTGGCCTGCCGCCGGTTCAACTTTCTCGGTCTTGTGCTTCTTATTCTTCGTTCCCGCAGCCTCGGGTTTGGGGCCGAAGCGCACGGACACCGCTTCCAGCTTGCCGTCATCGGTCTTGCGATACTGGCCGCCGACCATATCCCCCACGGCGCCGTCGCTCAAAACCGCCGGTTTGCCTTCCTTCATGATGCGGGTGTTGGA
>DATJIU010000013.1:0-10634 GCA_035492855.1 Dongiaceae bacterium
GTGCGCTCGGGATGCGAGAGGCTCAGGGTGCCAATGACCTTGCCATCCACTTTGATGGGCACGCACAGGCAGGTTTCCACCCGCAATTGCCGCAGGATGGGGGCGGCATATTCGCGGCGCCCGGACACTTCCGTTTCCAGCAACACTTCGCCCGTGCGCGCCACCTGACCGGAAAGGGTGACATCCATGGGCACTTCAAAGGGCGTGGGCATGCCTTCCAGGCTGATGCCGTGCACGCCGCGGAACACCATCACCGCCTTGTCAAAATCGCACAATTCGATGGTGACCAGGGGGAACCCGCTCATCTCGGCGGCTTCGCGGGCAATGGTGTCAAATATCGCCTGCTCCGCCTCGTCGGCCAGCATCACCTCGGAAATGCGTTGAAACGCCCGGAGCTGCCGGTTGCGCCACACCAGTTCCTCCTGGGACCGGCGGGCTTCGGAAATATCAAGCACCGTAATGATGACGGCTGTTTCCAGTTCCGTGGGATGCGTGGGGCTGGAACTGATGAGCACATCAATCAAAACCCCATCCTTGCGCAGCCAGCGGGTTTCGATGGAGCTCAGGCCATGCGCGGAAAGTTCGCGATAATAAATCCGTCCGGTCCGCTCAAATTCCTCGGCGGTCTGGTAGAGCATCCGCGTGGATTGGCCGAGCAACTCCTCCCGGGTGTATCCCACCATCTCGCAGAGCCGGGGGCTGGCATGGGAAAAAACGCGACCGGAAACCACCCCCACTCCGACAGGCGCGGCACGCAACAGAGTCTCAAGCGTCGTCACTTCGGTCTGCGGAGCGACGCCGTGGTTGAAGTTATCCATGTGAAACGGCAGGCGGTGCGGCGGTTGCGCCGGTCAGTACCCGGCACCAAGCGGGTGACCCAACGCCGGCTGCACCGGAACCTGCGGACTCTTCTTCTTCGGCGCAAACCGCCGGGACTTGAGGATTTCCCCCGTTTTTATTTCCGCGAACCCCGCGGCAAATTCCGGCAATTAAACACTCAAGCTTTGGCCGGTTAGGACGATACATTACCGGGTCTCTGGATTCCGTAACGATCTGGCCAGCCCCTGGCGTGTTGTCAGCATTGTCGTCATGAATGAGTCAATTTGTTTTTTTCGAGCATCTCGCCGCAAGGCATGGACTTACCGGGCCGGCGGTGGGACTTTCTGCCCGGGAACCCAGACCCGAAATGACTGATGATCTCAATCTGCAATTTTGTCTTTCTTCCGCCGCCGGATGGCTGCGGGAGAACCTCACCCGTCTGACCTATGGCCGCCAATACCACCTGGGTCATCCCCCCACCGAAAAAGTCATTGGTCGTGGGCGTGGCCGATATGATTGCCAGCAACGATCCCAGCGCCGAAATCGTCACGTACTCCCTGGGCTCCTGCCTCGGAGTCACCGTGTACGACCCCCAGGTGAAGGTGGGCGGGCTGCTGCACCTCATGCTGCCCGATTCGGCCATCAACGCCAGCAAGGCCATGACCTCGCCCTACATGTTCGTGGATACCGGCGTGCCGCGGCTGTTCCAGTCGGTCTTTCAACTCGGCGGGGACCGGCGCCGGCTCATCGTCAAGGTGGCGGGCGGCGCCCAACTGCTGGATCAGCAGGGGGTGTTCAATATCGGCGAGCGCAATTTCCGCACGTTCTCGGAACTGCTGGCCCAGCGCGGCTACACCGTGCAGGCCCGGGATGTCGGTGGACTATCTTCGCGCACTTTGCGTTTGGAAATGGCCACTGGCAAAGTTACCATCAAATGTCCCGGGGTTGACCTTTACGCACTATGACCGCCACTGAAATAGTCGCCAAAGTGAAGAACCTGCCGCCGGTTTCGCACGCCGCGCTGCGCCTGGTCAATTTGCTCGACCAGCCGGCGGTGAGCAACGACGACGTCGTCCAGGTGCTCAAGTGCGACAATGTGCTCACGGCCAAATTGCTGCGGGCCTGCAATTCCCCTTACTTCGGACTGGAAGAGCCCGTCGCTTCCGTTGACCAGGCCGTGTTGATCCTCGGCCACCAGCAAATTTTGCACATCGTCCTGTCCCTCGCCTTTGGCGGGGCCATGGCGGTGCCCCTGCCCGCCTACGCGGTGGAGGCCAACGAAATCTGGCGGCATTCCCTGACCACCGCCACCGCGGCGGAAATCATCGTGAAGGATGGCATTGACATGGAAGTGGAAGTGCCGGTCGCCTTCACCATCGGCCTGTTGCACGACATCGGCAAGCTGGTGTTGAGCCAGGCCCTGACCCCGGAATATCAAACCGACATCCGCACCCGCATCGCCCAGGGACAGCTCTCGCGCGCCGAAGCGGAGAAGGAGGTCATCGGCACCGATCATTGCGAAGTGGGCGCCTGCCTGCTGCAATCCTGGCGGTTGCCCGAGGAAATTGTCGAGGCGGTGGCCCATCACCACCAGCCCCTGTTGAAGCCCCGACCGCGGCTTTCGGCCGTCACCCACGTGGCCAACTGCGTGGCGCACCTGGCCGGCTCGGCGCCCGGCTGGGATGCCTACGCCGTGCGCGTGGACAACCAGGTGGCCGAGGTGCTGGGCATCAATGCCGACCGGCTGGAAGGCATGGTGGTGCATCTTCGCGAATCCTTTGACCAGGTGGACCAGTTCATGAGCATGGCATGATTGCGACCAAAAAAATCCGGGTACTGGTGGTGGATGACTCGGCCGTGGTGCGCCGGGCCATTGCCGAAGCCCTGGGCAACGACCCGGAAATCGAGGTCGTCGGCACCGCGTGCGACCCCTACGTGGCCCGCGACAAGATTTTGGAACTGAACCCCGACGTGCTGACCCTCGATATCGAGATGCCGCGCATGGACGGACTCACTTTCCTGCGGATTTTGCAAAAGCATCACCCGCTGCCGGTGGTGATCATCAGTTCCACCACCCAGGCCGGCTCCAAGATGGCGCTCGAAGCCCTCGAAGCCGGCGCGGTGGACGTGCTGGCCAAGCCCAGTTCCGCCTGGAACATCGGCCATCTGCGCGACCAGCTTGCCCGGCATGTCAAAGGCGCGGCCAAGGCCCGGGTCCGCGCTGCGGCCCCCGTGGAAACCACCCCCGGCATGACCGGCGGCTCCCCCTTTCATCCCCGCCAACTGGTGGTGCTCGGCGCCTCCACCGGCGGCACCGAAGCCATCAAGAGTGTATTGACCCAGTTGCCGGACAACCTGCCCGGCATCTGCATTGTGCAACACATTCCCCCCATGTTTTCCAAGGCCTTCGCCGACCGGCTCAACGAATGTTGCGCCATGGAAGTGCGCGAGGCAGCCGAGGGCGACGAAGTCCGGCCCGGCCTGGCGCTCATCGCCCCGGGCAACTACCACATGATCGTGGGCTGGGACCGCGGCCGCTACCAGGTCCAGTTGCAGCAGGGCCCGCCCCTGCATCACACCCGGCCGGCGGTGGATGTGCTGTTCAATTCCGCCGCGGCCTGCGCCGGCGATTTCGCCACCGCCGTGGTGCTGACCGGCATGGGCGCCGACGGCGCGCAGGGCATGAAAAAATTAAAAACCGCGGGCGCCGTCACCATCGCCCAAAACGAGGAAAGCTGCGTGGTATACGGCATGCCCAAGGCCTGTGTGGAACTGGGCGTGGTGGACCATGTGCTGCCGCTGTCCCGCATTCCGCACCAGTTGTGGCGCACCCTGCAACAGCGGGCCGAAGCCGCCGGCGGCCGTTCCAGCGCCCTGGCGCATCCTCATCAATCGATCCTTTCCAGCAATAAATCGCAGTCACCAACATGAGCTCAACCGTTCAACTCACCAACGTCCGCGAATTCATGATTCGCCACCTCACCGATGTCTTTGACACCATGCTGTCGCTCAAGGCCGGCCTGGCGCCAGACAACGATCTGCCCCACTGCGATGAGCGGGTGAGCGGCTCGGTCGGCTTTGCCGGCGAAACCGTGTATGGCGCGGTCTATCTGCATCTTTCCGCCCCCTTCGCCGTCCAGATCACCTCCGCCATGCTCGGCCTGCCGGTCGAGGAAATCACCGGCGAGACCGAGGTGAACGATGTCGTGGGCGAAGTCACCAACATGCTGACAGGCGGCCTGAAATCGTGGCTCTGCGATGCCGGGGCCTTGTGCGCCGTGAGCACTCCTGCCATCATCCGGGGCCGGTCGTTTTCGGTCGAGCCCATGCCCGATGTGGAGCGGGAGCTGCTCGTCTTTGCCTGCGGCGCCGAGCGGGTCGTCGTGGAAATTCACATCAAGATTGACTAACAGGAACACTTTATGGCCATCAAAGTATTAAGCGTTGACGACAGCCGGACCATCCGGCTCATTGTGGGCAAGGCCTTCCGGCCTTATGATTGCGTGGTTTGCGAGGCCGGAAACGGTGAGGAAGGCCTGGCCACCGCCGCCCGCGAAAAACCCGATTTGATCCTCCTCGATGTCACCATGCCTGTGATGGACGGGGTGACCATGCTCACCAAGCTCAAGGAGGATCCCGAACTGAAGGCCATTCCGGTCATCATGCTCACGGCCGAATCCGGCCGCGACAACGTGTTGCACATCGCCCGGCTGGGCGTGCGGGATTACCTCGTCAAACCCTTCAAGGAAGACCAGTTGATCGAAAAAGCCGGCCGCGTGGTGCAATTGCAGAAAAAAACCTGAAAACCGCCGTTCCGGGCGGAATATCTTAGCCCTTCCACCGGATGGGTTAAGGTCGGGAATTTACCCCGGGGAAATGACCCGGCAAAAGCCCCAGCTTGATTTTTCGAGCGCCCGGGACAAGGATATTTGAGATGCAAGATACTGGCAACTATCGCGAATTGGCCCGACGTTATGGATTCTCCCAGACGCCCGAGAGTGTTTCGCGCCTGACGCAGATTGTCGCCCGGCAGGATGCCGACGTGGACGAAATTGTACGGGTGATCAACAAGGATCCCTCCCTGTGTGAACGCCTCCTCCGGGTGGCCAACCCGCACGCGGAAAATCCGGCGGAATACTCCGTGGAAACCGTGGAGGAAGCCCTCATGCGCAACGGGATCGGCTGCGCCATCCTGCTCGCCATGGGCACGCCCCTGGCCATCGCTTTGGCCAAGACCTTTCAGACCATGCTCTCGTTGAAACTTGAGAGCGTTGATCCCAATTCCGCGCCGCCACTCGGCTCGCTCCATGTGCTCGGCAGCATCGGTTTTACCGGCAAAGCCAAGGGCACGGTGGCCCTCCGCTTGAGCGCCGACTCCGCCCAGCAGGTCGCCTCCACCCTCCTAGGCCTGCCGCCGGAGGAACTCACCGATGCGTCCGAAATCAACGACGTGATTGGCGAGGTGCTCAACATCATGACCGGCAATTTCAAATCCAACCTGTGCGACGCCGGGCTGGACTGCCTGCTGCAACCGCCGCAGGTTTCCCGCACCGACGACACTTTCACCCCGCATGAGCCGGGCGGCGGGTTGGAACATATGGCCTTCAAGGCCGGCAACATCTATCTCTTTGTGGACGTGGCCGTAAACCCGTGGAGCGACGACTAGACTCCGTTTAAATCTGGGACTGTTGGCTTGTCCCCGTTTCCGAGCCTCCAGTTCGGGAACGGGGACAAACCATTTTTACGGGACCGAAATTTCCGCCGCCGTCACGGCCGCCAGCCGTTCCAGCCAGTAACCGGCCCGGGCCCGCGCCTGTTGGGGTGTGGTCAGCTCGGTCAACGCCCGGGTTTGGTGGAATACCCGCCGTGGGTTGGGCGGCAGCAATATCACCCCCGCCAGCCCGACGCACGGCACCCCCGCCTGCCGGCAGCGTAGCGCGGTTTGCCCCACGCCTTTGCCCATGAGCGTAGAGCGGTCAATCGCCCCTTCCCCGGTGAGCACGAGGTCCACCTCCCGCAAACGCGCATTCAAGCGCGCCTGCCGGGCAAACAAATCAAATCCCGGAACCAGTTGCGCCCCCAGGAACACCCGCAGCCCAAACCCCAATCCCCCGGCCGCACCGGCACCCGGCTCAGCGGCAAAGTCCCGGCCAAACTGCCGCCGCGCCACCAGCGCCAGTCGCCGCAGAGCGCGTTCCGCCGGCATAAAATCCTCCGGTCGCAATCCTTTTTGGGGGCCATAGACACGGGTGCAGCCATGCACCCCCAGCAGACGATTTTGCACATCCACCCCTACGGTAATGCGGCCCCACCGCCGGCGCCGCGGCGGCGTCATCACCGCCAGATCCGCCAAATCCCGCCACTGCTCAATCGGTCGGCCACTCCGGTCCCCAAAATTCCAATCCAGTGCACGGGCCAGCCCAAATCCGCCGTCGTTGGTGGCACTGCCGCCGATGCCAAAAACCAGGTGGCGCGCGCCCAATTCCACCGCCGCCCGCACTGCGGCGCCCAGTCCGAAGGTATCCAGATCGAACGGATGAAATTTTCCGGACGGTAACCGTGCCAGCCCGCCAATTTGCGCCGCTTCAATGATCGCCATGCGGCTTTGGGGCTGCCACCACCAGTTGGCGCGGCAGGGCCGATGCGCCGCATCCACCGTCGCCAGCACCTGTTTTTGCGCGCCCAGCAAATCGCCCATCACCGCGCCGAAACCATCGCCACCGTCGCTTTGCGGCAGGAGTTCCAGTTGATCCCCGGGCCGGACCCGGCGCCAGCCCCGGGCGATGGCCGCCGCCGCCGCCGCCGCCGTGAGCGTGCCCTTGAATTTGTCCGGGGTGATCAAAACTTTCATCTGCCCTCCAGTTTCTGCCGTGAATGGTTCCGGCGCAATCGCAAAGGCCCGGCCCGGCGCCCTTTGCCGTGGTTTGCCCCCCCAAATCCCCCTTCCGCGATGGAGAGGGGACGCCAAGAAACAGTTGCGCATCCGCGCTCTTGTGGCAATCTTATGTATATTATTTTGTTTATGAATAAACCAACCATCATCGCCTATTTGAAACCCACCTGCGGCTGGAGCCAGGGCGTCCGCGCCGTGTTGCGCAAGTACGACCTGCCCTTCGAAGACCGCGACATCATCAACGACCCCATGCAACGGCAGGAGATGATCGAGAAAAGCGGCCAGATGCTCAGCCCCTGCGTGGAAATCAACGGCCACATGCTCGCGGACATCAGTGGCGAGGAAGTCGAGGCCTGGATGCTCTCCAACCACGTCGTCACGCCCAACGACCGCGTGCCCGACGCGCCGATCAACCAGCCCTGCGCCCACGAAATGCCCACCGGCGCCCCGCTGAACTTCCTCAATCGCTGATTTGCGATCTCAAGCTCCTTTTACCCACCGCGCGAAGTCTTCTTCGCGCGTTTTTTTGTGACTGACTCGCGGCGCATCTCGGACAATATCCAGCGTGACGCTGGAGCCGGTTGGAACTAACTTCGCTTCCATGAAGATTGTTGCCTCTGTCAGTACCATGCAACGCCGCGCCACCCAATGGCGGCGCTCCGGAGTCCGCATCGGTTTTGTGCCCACCATGGGTTATTTGCACGCCGGGCACATGAGCCTGGTGCAGGAAGCACGGGAACGTGTGGGCAAAAGCGGTCGCGTGGTGGTGAGCATCTACGTCAACCCCACCCAGTTCGGGCCCAATGAAGATTTGTCGCGGTACCCGCGCGACCTGAAACGCGATTTGCAACTCTGCCGCGCTGCGGGCGTGGACGCGGTGTTCACCCCCGATGACGCGCAGATGTATCCCACCGGGAAAAATTCGACCGCGGCGTCCGCCTTCAGCACCTACGTGGTGGAGGGCTGCCTCTCGCAAAGCATGGAAGGCGTCACCCGCCCCACCCATTTCCGCGGTGTAACCACCGTAGTGGCCAAACTGTTCAATCTGGTGCTGCCCGACGTGGCCGTCTTCGGCGCCAAGGACTGGCAGCAGGCCGCCATCATCCGCCGCATGGTGGCCGACCTGAATTTTCCCGTGCAAATTGTCGTCGCCCCCACGGTGCGCGAAACCGACGGCCTGGCGCTCAGTTCGCGCAACAAATACCTCACCCCGGAGCAACGCACCCAGGCCACCATTTTGCATCGCACCCTCCAGCAGGCCCGGCAGTCCGTGAAAACCCAGCCGGTCCCGGCCACCCGGCTCAAAAAGTCGCTCGCCAAATTCATTGCCACGGCCCCGCTGGGCCGGTTGGATTATTTGGAGTTTTTTGACTCCGACACCTTGCAACCAGCCCGGCAAGTGCAACGCGGCACGCATCTCGCGCTCGCGGTGTACTTCGGCAAAACGCGATTGATTGACAACGCGCGGCTGTGACCGGCATGGCGGGGCGCCAGCGGTCTTGGGCCGGGCTTTGATTTCGCTTCGCGTCCTCCCGGCTTTACGCTAGCTTTGCCGCCACGTGAAAAGATTCGACATCGTTGTCTTGGGCAGCGGCATCGCCGGACTCTCCTTCGCCCTCAAGGCCGCCGCGCGCGGGCGGGTGGCCATCGTCACCAAAAAAAATCGCGCGGAATCCAACACCAACTATGCGCAGGGCGGTATCGCCGCGGTGACGAGTAAGGAAGACTCGTTTGAAATGCACGTACGCGACACCCTCACCGCCGGTGCCGGGCTGTGTCGCGAACCCGTGGTCCGCACCATCGTGGAGGAGGGTCCCGCGCGCATTGCCGAACTGATTGCGCTGGGCATGCAGTTCTCCGAACGCGAAGCCCCCAGCGAAGACGGCGGGCGCGAACTGGACCTCGGCAAGGAGGGCGGCCATTCCAAGCGCCGCATCCTCCACGCCAAGGATGTGACCGGGCGCGAAATCGAGCGCGCCTTGCTGGCCGCTGTGGCCGCGCAACCGAACATTGAGATTTTTGAGAATCACTGCGCCATTGACCTCATCACCAGCCAGAAACTCGGCTATGTGGGCGAAAACCGCTGCCTGGGCGCCTATGCCCTGAACAAGCAAACCGGCCACGTCACTGCTTTCATCGCCCCCACGGTATTGCTGGCCACGGGCGGTTGCGGCAAGGTGTACCTCTATACCACCAACCCCGACATTGCCACGGGCGATGGCGTGGCCATGGCCTATCGTGCCGGCGCCGCCGTGGCCAACATGGAGTTTGTCCAGTTTCATCCTACCTGCCTGTATCATCCCAAGGCCAAATCCTTTCTCATCAGCGAGGCGGTGCGCGGCGAAGGCGGCATTTTAAAAACGAGCGAGGGCCGGGAATTTATGGACGCCTATCATCCGCTCAAGTCACTCGCCCCGCGCGACGTGGTGGCGCGCGCCATTGATACCGAGATGAAAAAAAGCGGTGCGGAATGCGTGTGGCTGGACATCACCCACAAACCCGCCCGCTTCATCATCAGCCGTTTTCCCAACATTTACGAAACTTGCCTGCGTTACGGCATTGATATCACCAAGGAATGTATCCCCGTGGTTCCGGCCGCGCACTACCAATGCGGCGGCGTGGTGACTAATGTGGACGGCGAAACCGACATCGCCGGGTTGTACGCCGTGGGCGAGGTGGCCTGCACCGGCCTGCACGGCGCCAACCGGCTGGCCAGCAATTCCCTGCTCGAAGCGCTGGTGTGCGCGCATCGGGCGGCGGATAAGGTGCTGGGTGGCGCGCCGGTACCGGCGGATTTTAACATTCCCGCGTGGCAATCCGGCAACGCCAACAATCCGGATGAAATGGTGGTGGTCTCCCACAACTGGGACGAAATCCGGCGGCTGATGTGGGACTATGTGGGCATTGTGCGCACCAACAAACGGCTGCAGCGCGCCGCGTCCCGGCTGGCCAATCTGCAGCAGGAAATCCACGAGTACTACTGGAATTTCATCGTCACCAGCGACCTCCTGGAACTGCGCAACATTGCCACCGTGGCGGAACTGATCGTGCGCAGCGCCTTGCAGCGGCCCGAAAGCCGCGGCCTGAATTACAACCTCGACTATCCCGAGCCCAACCCCGAATGGGCCCAGCGGGATACGGTGTTGCGGAAGGCGGGCTGACCCGTCAGTTCTCCTTGCCCCGCTCCCCTGAGGCCGGATTGCGCGCCGCCGACGCTCCAGTCAGGGTGTCGCGGCGCTCCACCCTCCGAGAAATCGGAGTCGGCCGTACAAGGTCTTCCTTCGTTGGTTTTCTTGGTTTCCCTTTGCGTCCCTCGCGTCCTTGGCGTGAGGTTCATTTGCGGTTTACCCTGCATTTTGTTTTAACAGTGATTTTGCAGTTTTTAGATTTTCAAAATTTGCAACCCATTGTCCCGGAGTTGGTTTTAATTTTGAAATCCCCGTTTTTTGCCTCCAAAAATTGGGTTCACCATTAAACCACATGGGTTCCGGAAGCGTGATAGAATGCTCGTTGGGATGCGAAAGAACGCAACCAGAGCCGGCCGCAGGGCCGTGGGGAGCGCGCCCGCCGCGGGCGCGGTTTTCCGCGTCCTCGTGGAAAACCCGGTGCGCGTGAAATCTTCCCCACGCCGGGAAAAAGAATCCCGCGCCACCACCGGCGGCTCGGGCGCGCTACTCAGGGGGCACCGTCAGGGCCATTCCCAAACTCGTCATTCCACCAGAAGCACCCCACCGGTCTCCGGGTTGGTTCGCCCCCGGTGGGGCTCGGTGAGCCCTACTCACGGTTGGCCCCCCGTGGGCTACTCCCTTGCGCTGCGCCGCAGCTTCACGGGACACACGGACGAGCCATCCACGCGCCGGGAAACCGGCCAAATCCGACCGGATCAAACCAGATCAAACCACTTTTATGTTCGTAACTCCGC
>DATJIU010000014.1:0-24387 GCA_035492855.1 Dongiaceae bacterium
GCGTTTCCGCGGATTTCCAATGATGGTCATTGCGTTTGTAACCCCACGTGTCGTTCATCGTCATGCAGGCTTCCCAGACCAGGTTGCTGCCGAAGGCATTGGCGGGGATAGCCTGTTCCGGCGTACCATAATCGCCGCCCACCTGCTCCGGGTTTTTAAACCAATCCTGCCAGGCCCCGGTTGAGCCCACCCGGTTGTTGATGATGAGGCTTGGCTGTAATGTCCGCAGGTAGCGATAGAGGTCCCGCCCGCGCTCCCGGGTCCAGGTGGGTTCCCAGCAACCGTCAAACCAGAGCGTGCCAATGGGGCCGTAATGGGTGAGCAGTTCCTTGAGCTGGCCTTTCATATAATCGTCGTACGCATCAAAATCCGGCGGCTGGGTGGCCGTGTCGTTCCACGGTTTCCGCGGGGCATAAAGCGGCGAACGCCAGTCCATGATGGAGTAATAGAAACACAATTTGATTCCCGCTTTTTTGCAGGCGGCGGCCAGTTCTTGCAACGGGTCCCGGTGGAACGGCGTGGCCCGGATGCTCCAGTCGCTCAATTTCGTCGGCCACATCGCAAAGCCTTCATGATGCTTGGTCGTAATCACGATGTATTTCACGCCGGCGTCCTTGGCGGTTTTCACCCAGGCCGTAGCGTCAAATTTTTCCGGATCAAACTCCGGAACCAGGCGGGCGTATTGCGACAGGGGAATTTGCAGGTCATTCATCATCCACTCGCCGGCCCCGGGAGTGGGCTTGCCATCCCAATAACCGGCCGCCTCCGAATACAACCCCCAATGAATAAACAGGCCAAAGCGGGCTTCGCGAAACCAGCGCAGGCGCGCCTCCTGCTGGGCCGTGGATTCCGGCGGGAGGGAACTTGGGGCTTTGGTCTCCGCCGCCCGGGAATTTGCCGAAGCCACGAAAGCCAGCGGGCCCAGAACGGCAATGGCGAGGAGCAGGTGAAGTTTCGTCCGATGCATGATTTGAAAAGGCGGTGTGACCGGGGATCGCCGATGGGAATTATTTTCAGGCGGTTTTGGATGTAATTATTTGAGCCGCGTGGTGTGTTGTTGCAACCAGGCCACGTCGGGATTGTTGGGCGAGGCGACTCCCAGCGACAGATTTATATTGGGCTGCAACCGCGGCATGGTCCGGGCATCCCGCCACCGGTGAATCTCCGCGTGTCCGTCGGCAAAGGAAAAGCCCCCCGCCAGATGATGATAACTGGCCGGGTAATCCTCAATCTGGAAGGCGGCGGGATGGTTGGGGTAACCTTCCATGGCCGTGACCCAAACGCTGTCGTTGATGCTGTCCTCGCGCTCATCCAGAAACACCCAGACATCGGACGGGCCGGGAGCGGTCATTTCTGACGTCTTGCGATACACCTGGTATGCCGGGCCCCAACCTCCGTCGAGGCTGAGGCCCGGCCATACAATCCCCCCCACAAACAAATTCATGGACATGCTCCGCACCCGCGGTTTGAGGCCGCCGCTGGTTTTCATCGTGCTGTGGTCCGCCGGACACTTCCAAATGTCGGGAGCTTTCCCGGTCAGCGGCCAAAGCGGGCTATTGACAATATCATGGGTAAGGTCCCAACCGTCCGGATTGACCTGCATATTGCCGGTCACCCACGCGGCGGACTCCTGCGGCTGCCCGGATTTCACATATGCGTAGGTCAGGCTGTCCCCATTGTCCTCCGAATACAGAATCCAGCCCAGCAACAGTTGCCGGTGGTTGTTGATGCATTTGATGCCCTGGGCCTTGAGCTTGGCCGCAGACAGGGCCGGCAGAAGCAGGCCCGCCAGCACCGCGATGATGGCGATGACGACGAGCAGTTCAATCAAGGTAAACCCGGCCGCCGCGCTGGTTTTTTGTTTTGTCATGTTTCAAAAAGCCGGGGCAAAACTGCCCCGGCTTTGATGGAACCGGGCCCGCGGATTCCGCCGCTTAAAACTTCAACCGGTAGAATTTCCGGCTCTCCAGGGTCGCCGGCGTGTACGGTGAAACGGCCCCCGACACATCGCTATAGCTCCCAGTTGCATTGTCGGCCTCTTGCAAAGTGCCGCGCGACCAGGTCAGGGTGACGGCACTTCCCGTCACGGTGATAGCCAGGTCCGAACTGCTCCCGGCCCCTGCGAGATAGTGGGCCGAAACCTCCTCCGGAGTCAGGGCCCGGTCATAAATGGCCGGTTCATCAATGGCTCCCTGGAACTGGCGGTCCAGCCCCGGAGTGAGCACATCCATGTGCGCCCACCGGCCCCGGGCGCCGATGGCCCAATTGGCGTGTGCCACCACCAGCGCGCCATAAGAATCCGGCTGGCTGGCCACCAACACGCCGTTGCGATAGAGATTCCAGTTCGTCCCATCGTACGTGCCGACCAGATGTACCCAGGCTCCGCTCCCCAAATCCTCCGCTGGTATGGCCATGGCCGCGGCGACGTCCACGCCCCAAGTCAGCGAATAGGCTGACATGACGTATTTTTCCGTGCCGGAACTGGCGTCTGCCCGCAAGACAACTTCGTCGAGTTCCTCATCGTACCCGTGGGCAATGATGTCGCCAAATCCGCCCGGTGCCGCCGGGGTGATGCCCGGTTGCACCCAGGCTTCAATGCTGATCTGGCCGGCGAAGTCCAGCTCCGGCGGATTGCCCAGTTCAATGAAGCTGTTCGCGCCATTGAAGACTGCCGCCGTGTTATCCGCTTCAAACCCGGTGGCTGCCGGGGCCCGGGGCCCGGCATGCCCGGTGGTGGTGTAAACATTATAGATGCCGTTCGCATTCGTCCCCAGCGTCCCCTGGTTGACCGCCACATTTTTCGCGGGTTCGCCCAGCCGCAGATATTCCACGGCACCGTCGGCTTGGACCAGCGAAGCATAGGAAACGCCGCGGGCGGCATTGGTCGCGTTTTGGTAGTGGGCCAACACCTGGCCGGCACTCAACGCGTTGGTGTACACGGCCACTTCATCCATGTCCCCGACAAACGGATTCTGGCTGGCATCGGCATAGCCGCCGATCGCCAACGGGAAGGTGCCGTTGGGCGCATAGGTGCCGTTTGGCGTGGTGGATTGCGCCACCTGCACGCCGTCGAAATAGAGCGTCGACGAACCGGCGCCGGCGTCATAGACGGCTACCAGATGCCCCCATTCGCCCACGGTATAAGCGCCGCCGGTGATGTCGAACAATTTGTCATGACCATTGCCATTGAAGACCCGGAAGTTGTAGCCGGTGCCGGAATCCCGCTGGAAGAAGTCCCAGCCCACCCGGTTGGGCGAGACATCGTTCGGGTCCTTGTTTTGCAACGGGGATTGCGCGTTGCCGGCCCCATCCATGGTGGGACGCAGCCAGGCTTCCACGCTGAAGGAACCGTCGCGGTTCAACTCGCCCTGAAACATGTCATCGTAGTTGGTCGTTACGCGAATGGCGTCCAATTGTCCGTTGCCGCCGGAGGTGTCGCCGTTCACCCACGCGACAAGATGCGTCGCGGTCATAGTGCTGTTAAAGGCATGGGAAGTTTGCCAGACGATCGCTCCCGGGGTGGTGGGAATGTTTTCGCCCTGATGAAAAACCGTGGCATCCAGGGTGCCGGCGCCGCTGCTGGTGGTGACCAGATGGGCCACGATCAGTCCCGGGCCGTCAATAAGTCCGGAGGAACTGCTGGCGGCAATGGCATAGGGCGAGTCATTCCCCAGGTTGCCATCGGTAATATACACCGAATTGTTGGCGCTGCCGCCGCCCGCATTGTTCCACATGGCACCCACGCCAAGGACGTGGCCCGTGCCATCGCCCGCATCCGCCAGGCCGGCCCCCATGGCAGTATCACCGGCATTGTCCACCCGTACCGTAATCCAGTAATCACCGTCCGCTCCAAAGTTGATCTGCGCATAGGTGGCCAATTGCCGGGTGGCCCACGCCGCAGGATCCCATACGTCGCCCAAGCCGCCGATGTCGCCATCATCCGCATAGAGCATGCCTGGTTTCCCGATCCGATACGGCGGGCCGGGAGGCGCGGTGGTGTCCGCGCCGGAATTTATTTTCATGATCCGGCCGTTGTTCACCTTCCAGGCGCTGGCGCTGTCAAATCCCAGCGACGCATCCCCGTCGCCTTTCTGATTCAAATTTCCCGGGGCAATGCCATCCCACAATTCACGAATCAGCGGGCGCTCCGGCCAGGGCACCAGGACCGGCACGGCGCCGTCTTCCGAATCGGGATTCACGGCCGAGAACCGGGCCGCCGAGTTGGCATCACCCGAGATGGCCCCGGCCACCGGATGGATGGCCCCGGTGGTGTACTGGCCATTCCCCAACGCCCCAATCACCCCGCTGTTGGTGGCCACATCCGCGGCGGGCGGATTGGTTTCATTGAGCCGATAATATACCAGCGGCGCCGCCGCCGTGATCGCCTGGGCATACTGGTCGGAAGAACTGGTGGGCGTTGGACCGGGGACTGGCCCGGTGGTGTACTGAAAGTAATCCCCGGTCAGATCGTTGGCGGAATCGGGATACCAGTCGCCAGTCACTCCGTCGGTGCTGTTGTAGGCCTGGTAGATGAAATTGAAGGCGGTCACTCCGGGCAGCTGCGTGGAGCGGTTGATGGAAATAATCACATCCCGGGGGATGTCGCCGGCATCCCAGGGATAGTTGTCCCAGTTCACCCAGCCACCAAAATTCCAGGCGGTGGGGTCCTGAATCAGCGTGCCGCCCACCACCACATATTCCGAACCGATGGCGCCGGTTCCGGAAAAGTTCCGGGTCCCGGTATTGGGATTCAGATCGGTGTCCAGCCAGAGATAGAAGTCCGAGCCGTTGAACAACGGGGCCTGGTTGAAGTTGACCCGGACGTAAAAATAATAATTGTCGTGAACGATGGAAACAAAGTTGATATCGCGGTTGTGGGTGCCGTCATTGGGGGTGTCCACCTGGTACCGGGGAATGTTCAGCGTGTCCCAGTTGGTGGGATTGCCCCAGTAAACATTTCCAAAACTGATGGGATTGCTCTGGGTTTGTAACAGCCCGGCATGGGCGGTCGGCGCCAGCATTCCCAGCAGGAATGCCGTGACCCCGGCCAGCAGCCAGGCGGATGATAAGGGATGACGTGTTTTCATGGGTTATGGATCTGGATGGTTTGATGGTTGAAATTAACTTTCGGGCACCGCCATTACGGCTCCTGTCCGTTTGCTTGCCCCTCCTCACCGGCAAAATGCCGGTCCCGGCTTTCACTCCCTTCTGGTCCCCGGCCCGTACGGCCGCGGAACCGAACAACGCTCACATGCTTTGAAAGCTTCTAGCACCTTTTGCGCGGCTATGCCATACCCCGTTTTGGGTATATTTGCCCATTTATCCCCTGCTAAGTCAATGTTTATTCGTGACAACCCCAATCAGCCGGATTATATTTTTCACCGCCAGCGGCCCCAATGGGCGACATTTACCAAAATGCGCGGGAAGGACTTGAAGCCTCCCGGTGGCACGCGAAAATCAGTTGGGGCGCCGCTGGCCGGACATGCCGCCAGGTCTCGCCGGGAACAAAATTTAACGCCCGCCCATAACTAATATGGGGGGGATGCCAGACGCAGCGGGCGGGGTTACGCTAGGTGAAAATTATGCAGCCAATCCAATTGTTCAAACTGTCATGGCTTCCCATGTTGTTCGGGCTGCTGTTCCTCCTGGCCGGCGGCGGGACCTGTGCCGCCGCCCTGCCGCGGGAAAAGGTGTTGCTCGATGACGCGTGGAAATTTCATCTGGGCAACACCTGGGGCAGCGCGCTAAACCTGATGAAGGCCGGGGCCGACTACGGCCCGGCGCAGCCGGGTTTTCGCGACCTCACCTGGCGGGCGGTCCATCTGCCCCATGATTGGGTGGTGGAACTGCCCTTTGATCCAAACGCCGAGTTGTATCACGGCTACAAGCCCACTGGCTCCGGGTTTCCCCAAAACAATGTCGGTTGGTATCGCCGTCAGTTATTCGTGCCCCAGGCGGACCAGGGCCGGCGGATTTGGCTGGAGTTCGGCGGGGTTTACCGCGACAGCACGGTCTTTCTGAATGGCTACACGATCGGGCATCATGCCAGCGGTTACACGAGCTTCCGATATGACATCACAGATTATATTAACTATGGCCAAACCAACACGCTCGCGGTTCGCGTTGATGCCAGCGAGCCCGAGGGGTGGTTTTACGAAGGTGCGGGAATTTACCGCCATGTATGGCTGGTAAAAACGTCCCCGCTGGCCATCGCCCCGGACGGGGTATTCGTTTACGCGGCATTCAAAGACAATGTCCCGGCCAGCGCGGCGACCATTCATCTGGAAACCCGGCTGCTGAACTCGCAAGACAATCCGGCTCCGGTCAACGTCACCTGGCAGATTCTGGACCCGCAGGGAAAAGTGGTCGCGGAAGCAACCGGCACGGAAACAGTGCCGCCATGGCAGTCGGCCACTCTGCAGCAAACGGCCCAGGTGTCCGCTCCTGAACTGTGGTCTCCGGACTCCCCCGCCCGGTACAAGCTGGTGACCACGATCACGAGCCAGGGCGCGCGGGTGGACCGCGAGGAAACCGAATTTGGCATCCGCACCTTTGCGTTTGATCCGGTCCGGGGATTTTTACTGAACGGGAAACAGTGTGAAATCAAGGGCACCTGCAACCATCAAGATCATGCGGGCGTCGGTTCGGCGCTGCCGGATGCGGTCCAGTATTTCCGCGTGGCCAAACTGAAGGAGATGGGCTGCAATGCCCTGCGCACCTCACACAACGAGCCCACCGCCGAGCTGCTGGAAGCTTGCGACCGGCTGGGGCTGCTGGTCATGGACGAAAACCGCCTGCTCGGCAGCAGCGCGCAAAATCTCGAATCGTTGCAGCAGCAGGTTTGCCGCGACCGGAACCATGCGAGTGTCTTCATCTGGAGCATCGGCAACGAGGAGGGCAATGCCACCACAGCCGTCGGCGGGCAGATCAGCCAGGCCATGCAGCGCACCATTCATCAACTCGATCCCAGCCGCAGCGTGACCTATGCGGCGAATGTGGGGAACGTGTTCACCGGGGTGAACCAGGTCATTGATGTGCGGGGCTGGAACTATTTTGTCGGGCCAGATATGGATCAATATCATGAGGAATACCCCAGGCAGCCTAATATCGGCACCGAAGTGGCGAGCGCCTTCTACACCCGAGGCATCTACACGAAGGACCCGGCCCGCGGTTATGTGACCGGCTATGATGTAGTGGCGGGCGGGGAAACCGCTGAGAACTGGTGGACGTTTTTTGCCGCGCGTCCCTGGGCTTCCGGCTCGTTCGTCTGGACGGGATTTGACTATCGCGGCGAACCCACCCCGTATCAATGGCCCTGCGTCAGTTCGAGCTTCGGCATTCTCGATACCTGTGGTTTCCCCAAGGACATATTCTATTATTACCAGTCATGGTGGACCGACCGGCCGGTGTTGCATCTGCTGCCGCACTGGAACTGGCCCGGAAAAGCAGGCCAGGACATTGATGTCTGGTGTTTCAGCAATTGTAAGGAGGTCGAGCTCTTCTTGAACGGCCAGAGCCTCGGCCGAAAAACCATGCCGGCCAATTCCCATCTGCAATGGACCGTCCAGTACACGCCGGGCACCTTGAGTGCCAAGGGCTACAATAATGGCCAGCTCGTGGCGGAAACCGCCGTGACGACCACCGGCCAACCCGCCGCCATCCGCCTCACCCCGGACCGCTCCCGCATCCGGGCGGATGGCCAGGATTGCAGCCTGGTCACGGTTGCGGTCGCCGATTCCGGAGACCGAACGGTGCCGACGGCGGATAACCTGGTTCATTTTTCCGTAACCGGCCCGGGCAAAATCATCGGGGTGGGCAACGGCGATCCCAGTTGTCATGAGCCGGATGTTTATATTACCCAGGCTGCGGAACATGAGGTGAGCCTGAATGAATGGCGAACCAACGCCGTACCGGACGCCACCAACCGCCCGGAAGTGGTGGCGGATTTCAATGATACGGCCTGGCAGCAAACCGATGTGCGCCCCGAATATGGGCCCATCCCGGCCAACAGTTTTCTGGCCTATCGCACCCACGTCCCGCTGACAGAGCGCGATCTGCAATCGGCGCACGCGCTGCTGAGTTTTGGGTGCATTGACGATGATGGCTGGATATCCGTCAATGGCAAACCGGCCGGGGAGTCGCACCAATGGAGTGATTCACCCGCCTTTGAAATCCAGCCCTACCTGCATGTGGGGGATAACGTCGTCGCAGTCATTGTGAAGAACAGTGGCGGCCCCGGTGGTTTGAGCAAGGGGGCTTCCCTCATCCTTCAGGACCAACCCAAAGTGCCGGACTGGAAACGCAGCCTGTTCAGTGGACTGGCGCAGGTCATTGTGCAAAGCACCGGCGGCAGCGGGGAAATTAAATTGACCGCGCAGGCGGAAGGCCTGGCGCCGGCCACCACGGTCATTCAAGCCACGGCCGACGCGCCAGCCTCTGCCATTCCCTGAACCATCCAAGATCCATGCGTATGCAAAACTCCCGTTTTCGGATGCACCTGCCCGGCGCACTGCTGGGGCTCATCGCCCTGCTCCAGTCCGCTCCTCCTGGCATCGCGGCAGCAGAAACCCCGCCCTGGCTGCAACAGCGGCTGGACTGGTTTCAAGATCAGAAGTTTGGACTGCTGATGCATTGGGGCAGCTACAGCGAGCGTGGTTATGATGCCTCCTGGCCCATCGTCGGACAATCCGACCAGTTCAAGCAGGAGTATTTTGATCTGGCCCACACCTTCAATCCCGCTCATTTCAACCCGTCCGATTGGGCCCGGCTGGCCAAGGAGGCCGGCATGAAATACGTGGTATTTACCACCAAACATCACGACGGCTTTTGTCTGTTTGACACCCGGCTCACGGATTTCCGGGTCACCGCGTCGGATGTGCCATTTCATGCCAACGCCCGCTCGAACATCGTGCGGGAAGTGTTTGGCGCCTTTCGCCAGGAGGGCCTGGGCATCGGCGCCTATTTCTCCAAGGCAGACTGGCACAGCCCCTATTACTGGAATCCGCAGTGGCCGGCCACGAACAATGAAGTCGACTACGACACCCGGGCGCATCCCGAACTTTGGTCCAACTTTGTCGCCTACACCTATGGCCAAATCCAGGAGCTGATGACCGGTTATGGTTCCATTGACATCCTGTGGCTGGATGCCGGCTGGGTCCGGCCGCCGCGCGAGGATATCCAGATGGACCGTTTGGTGGCCATGGCCCGGCAGTATCAACCGCACCTGATCGTGGTGGACCGCACGGTGGGCGGAGTCTATGAGAATTATTATACGCCGGAACAACAGGTGCCCGACCAACCGCTGCCGCATCCTTGGGAAACCTGCATGACGATGGGCACCCAATGGTCGTTCAAGCCCAACGACGATTACAAATCCACCCATCAGCTCATCCAGCTCCTCGTGAATATCGTGGGCAAGGGGGGAAATTTCCTGCTCAACATCGGCCCGCAGCCCGATGGGCAAATCCCGCCCGTGGCCCAACAACGTCTTAAGGAAATCGGGGCGTGGCTCCAAGTGAATGGCGCGGCCATCTACGGCACCCGTCCCCTGGCACCTTACAAAGACGACCAGGTGGTGTTTACCCACCAGGGCCCGCAAGCTTATGCCATCTATCTGCCGGATTCGGAAGACGCCGGATTGCCAGAGCAGGTGTTTTTTGGCGGCCCCAAACCCAAGCCGGGGTCGGAAGTTCACCTGCTGGGGGCCAAGCCGGCATTGTCCTGGAACATTCGGGCCAATGGCACCACGGCGATTGACATCCCCGCAGGGCTGCGTCAATCGCCGCCCTGCCGCCACGCTTTTGCCTTTGCGTTTTACCCGGCCGACGAAAATCAAACGACCCATTAGACCTCATGAGTCAACCGATCCATCGCCGTCATTTTCTCACACTCAGCAGCGTGGGCCTGGCCGCCGCCACCCTGAAATTCCCGGCTGCCGCCGCGGAAGTGAAGCCGGCCCCGCCAGTTCCGGGAGCCTGGAGCGACCTGCCCATTCGGGCGCTGTTGCTTTCCGCGCCCGAGACGAAGGACCTGGCCCTGTTCTGCAAATTTATCCGCGAAGCCCTGCCCCGGGAGGGAGTCAATACGCTCGTGTTGCGGATTGAATACCGCTACCAGTTCCAGAGCCGTCCCGAGCTGGCGGATTTTGACGCCCTGTCCCGTGCGGACCTCAGGCAAATTGTCCAGGCCTGCAAGGAGGGCGGCGTCAAGCTCATCCCCTGCACCAATTTGTTTGCGCACCAGTCGGAGCAGGAAAAGATCCTGCCGCTCCTCGCTAAATACCCGCAGTTCGACGAGTCGCCCGATTACAACCCGCCGCATCCCTGGAAAAATGGCGGCGCCCACGATTTCTACACCAAGAGCCTCTGTCCCCTGCATCCCGACCTTTACCCGGTCATTTTCTCGTTAATGGATGAACTGGTGGAGGTTTGTGAGGCCGATGCGTTCCACGCCGGGCTGGACGAAGTCTGGATCATTGCCTACCCAAAATGCCCGCGGTGTGGGGGTCGCGATCCGGCGGAGATTTTCGCCGGCCATGTCACGCAATTGCGAAATCATCTCGCGGCAAAAGGCCGGCGGCTCTGGATCTGGAGCGACCGGCTGATTGACGGCAAGACCACCAACCTGCTGGCCTGGCAGGCCAGCATGAACAACACCTGGCGGGCCATTGATCTCATCCCCAAGGACGTCCTGATCTGCGACTGGAAATACGTGGACGCTCCTCCCACGCCTGCCCTCTTTGCCCTCAAGGGATTCGATGTCCTGCCCGCTTCCTGCGACAAAGCCGACGTTGCGCTGGCCCAGTTGGAACTCGTATATCTCATCCGGAAAAATGCCACGCGGGCCGACTTCTCCCGAACCATCTCCGACCGGATGCAAGGGATGTTTGAAACCTCCTGGATGGACGCCGGGAACTTTATTCGCTCCTATTACGGAACTGAAACCGGAGCCGAAGGGGCCACCAATACTTTCAAAACCTTGTTCGCCGAAATCCGGCGGAACAACTCGCAATAAACGTCAGCCGTCGGAACATTCCCGTGCCTGAAAGAAATTGATGGTCTCCCGCAGCCCGGCATCCAATGTGCCGCCGGGCTGGAATCCGGTGGCCCGCAGTTTTTCAACGGCAGCCCGGGAGTGTTTTACGTCGCCGGCACGTTCCGCGGCATATTTGATTTCCGATCGCGACCCGGTCTGCCGGCAAATCATTCTGGCCAGCTCATTGATGGAGAGTCCCTGCCCGTAGGCCACATTGAACACCCCGGTGGCGGGGGACTGCGTGGCGAGATAGGCGTTGGCCGCAACGATGTCTTTCACATATATGAAATCGCGCGTCTGCTCACCGTCACCGAAAATCGTAATCGGTTCGTGCCGCACCGCGCGCTTCACAAAAATGGGCACTGCGGCGGCATACTGGCTTTGGGGATCCTGCCGCGGACCGAAGACGTTGAAGTAACGCAGGCAGGCGGTTTGCAGCCGGCCTTCGCGGGCAAACATCCCGCAATAGAATTCCCCGTCCAGCTTGGTGACCGCATAGGGACTTTTCGGTTCCGGCAGCATGGTTTCCACCTTTGGAGTGACCGGGTTGTCGCCGTAAATTGCCGCCGAACTGCTGAACACCAGTTTCCTGACCCGGGCCCGCGCCGCTTCCTCCAGCACCACCAATGTGCCGGTGGTGTTCAGTTCGTTGCACTCCACCGGCTTGGTCATGGATTCCGGCACGCTGATCATGGCCGCCAGATGAAACACGTAGTCCACTCCTGCCATCGCCTGGCGGACGGCCTCGCGATCCAGAATGGAAGCCGCTATGAACTCGTGCGCGAAGCCCGTCAGGTTATGCCTGAAGCCGGAGCGCAAGTTATCGAGCACGCGCACCTCGGCCCGGCCCTGAAAATGTTCCACGAGGTGGCTGCCGATAAATCCGGCGCCGCCGGTGACTAAAATCCTCATTTAAATGTTCTCCACCAGCCGGTTCATTTGCGCTTCCTGTTGCTCAATGGATTCCACCAGTTTGAACTGCGTCCGGCAGCGGTCCAGGTTGTGGTGCTCGCGATGGACTTTAAAGTAACCATCTCCCGCCAGATAGTCCGTCAAAAAGCGCAAGCCGATTTCAAAGGTAATGAGTTTGCCGGAAAACGGCAGCAATTGCTTTTCCGCCGGGGTGAGAAATTCCGCGGCTGCCGCCAGGTAGCCCCGCACCAGGGCCTCGAACATGGGAAATTGCATTTGAACCCGCGCCAGGTCCCGCTCGTCTTCCCGGGCCGGACTGGTGGTGGTCCGCACCATGTCGCCAAAATCATACAGCGCCAGGCCGGGCATTACGGTGTCGAGATCAATCACGCACACCCCTTCGCCCGTGAGGTCGTCCAGCAGCACGTTGTTGAGTTTGGTGTCATTGTGAGTAACCCGCTCCGGCAAGCCGGCGGCCAGCAATCTTCCGGTGAGCGGCTGGCGGTGCCGCGCAAATTCAATTTCCGGCTGCGCCAGGCGCACCCGTCCTGCCACATCCGCCGCGATCGCCTGCTCCAAGGCGGCAAACCGCTTCGGCGTGTGGTGAAAATCCGGGATGGTGTCGTGCAACCGGGGCGCGGGCAGGTCGGCAAGCAGCCGCTGGAACTCGCCAAAGGCCCGGGCGGCGGCATAAGCCTGCGCCGGCGTCTCCACGGCATCATAAGTCCGGGCTTTTTCAATGAACAAATACCCTCTCCAGTGGTTGCCCTCGGCGTCACAATGGTGATTCCCGCCCTCGCGGGTCGGTACCAATGTCATCGCCCGGCGCGAAGCATCCGGCGCGGGGCGCAGTTTTTCGCCCAGATGTTCGGTGACGCGTTGAATATTCTGCATCAACGCGGCGGGATTCTTAAAGATATGATGGTTGATGCGCTGGAGGATATAGCGCACGGGGGTGCCGGCCTGGTCGCAGGTGACACAATAGGTGTCGTTGATATGGCCGCTGCCGTAGGGTGCGGCACTGACGAGGTCGCCGGGGATTTGAAACCGGGAGACAACGTCGCGGAGGTCAGGATTGGAATTCATGTCCAAAGTTTCTCGGGGTACGCTCCGGCGGCGACCAGTTGCCGAATCCGCGCCGCCACCTGCGGCCGATCTTCCCGGTACGTGACTCCAAACCAGGATGCCGTCGTGGGCCATACCCGGCAACGCACCCGGCCTGCCGCCACCAGGGCATTGACCACCGCCGGAATGTAAAACTCCGATTTTTCCTCGTGCCCCCGTTGCTTCAAGAATTCGCCAAAGAGCTGTCGCAGAGACTCGAAGATCGAGGGCGGAAAGCCCCACAGGTTCATCGAAACCGGTTCCGTTCCGGTCCAAACATCCATGGTTCCGTCCGGTCGGGGTGATTGCGCTCCGCCGCCAACGCGAGGTTGAATTCCGGTAACCTCAGTTACGCTTTCCAGCCAGCCACTCCGGTCCACCTGGCAAATGCCCCGCGCCACGCTTCCAAATTCCGTGAGCGTCTGCTTCAACGCGAATCCCACCATGGCATAATCCGGACTGCCGGAATTCAAATGGTGGGCGAGCAAGCGGAACGATTCCGCGCCGTAGAAGTCATCCGCGTTGATGGTGGCAAACGGCCCGGAGAGGGCCGGGGCGGCGCTAAGAATGGCGTGGCCGGTGCCCCAGGGTTTGGTGCGGCCCGCCGGCACCGAAAAACCCGGCGGCAGGTTCTCCAGTTCCTGGAAAACATATTCCACAGCCACGTGTCGGGCAAACCGGGCATCCGCCATTTCCTTGAACGCCGCCGCAAAATCGTGGCGGATGACAAAGACCACCCGGCCGAAACCGGCGCGCACGGCATCGTAGATGGAATAATCCATGATGGTTTCACCCCCGGGCCCCACCGGGTCCATTTGCTTGAGCCCGCCATAACGACTGCCCAGCCCTGCCGCCAGAATCAGCAGGCTGGGGGATTGCTTCGGATGTAACGCCGCATTCATAAATTGACCCCCATTCGCTACACGGACTTTCCGACCACCGGAAGCGCCGGCAGATTCTGCCAGAGGCCCCGGGTGAAATCGGGAATGGCGACCGGCATACTGCCTCCCGCCACAGATTTGACCGAGAGTTCAATGATACAACTCCAGGTGGCCGCATCGTACACCACGCTGTCCGGAGTCTGGCCGGTGCGCAGACAATCCATCAGCCGCCAGTTCATCACAAAATCCATGCCGCCATGCCCACCCCCCTTGGCGCGTTCCTCCAGTTGCCGCCACAGGGGATGCTTAAACCGCTCCCGCATTTTGGCGAGATCGGCGTCATTGAGCCAGTCTTCCGAATTTTGGGCGCTCAAGCCGTACTGCTGCGGGGCATCCACCGCCAGGCGCGCCGGGTAGTCAAAGAACGTGGCGGCACTGCCGCACAGGGCGTTGATGCGGCTGTAGGGGCGGGGACTGACCACATCGTGCTGGACCATGATGGTGCGGCCTTGCACGGTTTTGATGAGGGAAGTGTTCATGTCGCCGCAAACATATTTTTCCCCGGCATGCCGGCCCCCGTTGGGCTGATGTGTGTTGCGATACTGCGTCAGCGACCGTTCCGGCGAACTCATGGAAACGAGAAATTTCAACTGGTCGCCGCGCCCCACCCCCAGCGTCTGCGCCACCGGGCCCAGCCCGTGGGTGGGATACAGGTTGCCGTTGAATTCCGTATGGTAGTCCCGGCGCCAGTCGCCTTCCGTGCCCAGGCTGAACAGAACGGTCCGCAGGTCGTGGATGTACGCGCATTCGGCATGCACCAGATCGCCAAACACCCCTTGCCGGGCCAGATTGAGCACCAGCAATTCGTTTTCGCCGTAGCAGCAGTTCTCCAGCATCACACAGTGCCGCTGCGTGCGCTCGCTGGTGTTTACCAGGCTCCAGCAATCGTCCACGGTCATGGCGGCGGCCACTTCGATGAAGGCGTGCTTGCCCCGTTCCAAGGTCCGCAGGGCCATCGGCACATGCCAGGCCCAGGGAGTGGCAATGTAAACGGCATCCAAATCATCCCGGTCCACCATCCGCTCCCAGATGTTTTCCGTGCCACTGTACACTTCGGGCCGGTGGCCCCGGGCCTGTTCGCAGGCTTTGGCCGCGGCCTGCGCCCGGTCGTCCCGCAGGTCGCATACGGCCACCACATCCACGTAATCCAGCTTGAGGCAATTTTGGACATGCGTCATGCCCCGGTTCAGGCCGATGTACGCCGTCCGGACGCGTTCCAACGGCCGGGTGGTCAGGTCATGCACGGGTTTCTGGCCGGCGGGGCGGGGCCGGTCCAGAGCGGCAGCGGCCGCCGTTCCCTGTGCCGGGGGCCGGGTGACACAACCGCTTATCAGCCCGGGGAGCGAGGCCGCCATGCCCGCGAGGGCGGAGCTTTTGAGAAATTCGCGACGGGTGGGATTGGAATTGTTCATAGTTTGCCTGGGGTTCGATGATTTGAAGTGCGAGACCTGCCTGCCATTCGGAATATTTTGAATCGCTTCATTCTTTTGCAGCTTCAGCCGCATAACGCTCCAAGAGTTTTTTCGAGATTCGTATTACGTCGCCTTTGGGTCGCGACCGGTACGCGTTGTGTTTGCGCGTCCATTCCAGTTCCCAATTCCGGATCGTTTCCCGCGTGGCCGCCTCATTGACCTGCACCCCCTGGGTCAGCGACTCATCCAGCGCATCCAGCCAAATCTTCCACCGCTGATAGTAAAAGTCGCCCAGCAAACCATTCCATTGGCGGTTCGCATAATCGGGAATGCTGTCAGAGTCCGTCCAGGTCGTGATCAGTTCGCGGGCATCGCGCTCGTAACGGTCGCTTTCGGCGCGGTCGGTTCCCCAGCGGCGGGCGTCCTTCAGCCAGGGGCCCAGCAGGAATTCGCGCCGGGTGCCAACCAGCTCATCCATATCCCGGATCAGTTGGAGCATCCGGGCACTGAGGTTGCGGAGCGTCGCCACATCCCGGGCCTGATAAGCGGCAACAATTTGTTGATGGTAGCGCGTGCCGAGATCGGCCAGCACCTGCCGTCCCACATCGGCCAAATCATATCGGTATCCCTCGCTGGGGCGAGCTCCCGGAGCCGCCGCCAGCAAGAGCCGCCAGGCCGCGACCAGCCGGGTGGGGTCGTAATACGGCTGCGTGGTGACAAAGGCCCGCGCCCGGAGGTCCGGCGTGAGCGCGGGCCGGGCGCAGATGACGGAATTCACCGGAAGTTCCCGGCGGCTTTGGGGAGCATTATAGATGGTATCACCCAGAATCTGCCAGGCCTGGGCGGCGGCTGGGATGGCTGCCCCGTAACGTCGGACCGTGTAATCTTGCAACCAGGGCGTTAACGGCTCGGCCGCGGCATTCCATGAATTGTCAAAGAACCGTTCCCAAAATGCGGGATTGGTACCGCTGCCTTCCATGAGCGCCCCAAATCCGGACAGGCGCCCCCGGGCCGGATCCTGCAGGGCCGCCGCCACCGCGGTACCCGCCCAGTCCAACCGGCCGCCCATGCCGGTATTGCCGCCAAAGTTATGAATGGTGCCCAACACCCAGGGAGTGCCGTTGAAATTGCTGCGGGTGCGCCAGTTTTCCTGCGCCTCGCACCATAAGTCAAGGATCAGCAGCTTGTTTTTATCCAGCGCGTCAATCATCGGCTGGCGGGGATTGGCCTGCCAGGATTGCAATACCCACGTGGCGCCGTTCATGGCCTGATGAATCGCCCGGCCACATGCGGGCAAATCCATCCCTGCGGTACTGCCGCCTTCATGAAACGGATCCGCCGCCAAAAAATTGGCCGTCCTGAATAACCGCTTCTGTTCCTCGTAAAACCGGGCCGCTACTGGCGCAAACCAGGGGTCGGTCGGGTCCAACAGGTCCGGGCGTTTCAGCTTGCCCCAATCGCCCTGAGGATGGAGTTTGGCCCCCGGATGGTCTTTGGCAAATCCGGGCGGGACGATGCCATAGTAACCTTGCAACACCGGCTCCATCCCGAGTTCCCGCATGCGCTGCAGTATCTTTTGCGCGAGTTGCACCCGCCCGGCCACCAGCGCCGCGGACACGGGGCCGCCGTAATTCTGCATGTTGGCCATGTACATCCACGGCTGGTGCGTCGGCAATACCAGCCACTGGCGCAATTCGGCCTCGGAATATCCCAACGTCTTGAAGGTATTGATCCAGACGGCCTCCTGCCCTTCCGTAATCAGGGCCAGATTCACTCCATTGAGGGCCATGATGTCCAGCTCGTGCTCCCAGCGCGGCCAATCCCACCACGCCATCGTGTAACCATGGGTGCAATAGTTGAAGGCATAACGAAACCGGTGGGGACTGACGACGCGAATTCTGGCCGGGACTGGCGGCAACACCCGCGGCAAGGCCAGTTGATCGCCGCAATCCCACGAAATGTCCGCATGACAGAAGTCCTTAAGATACCGGTTCAATGCCGAGGCAATGGCCACGCCGTTGTTGCCCCGCAGGACGATGCACCCCGCCCCGCTCTCAATTTCAAAAACGTCGCGCCCCTGATCGCTCGCAATGGTCTCCACCACGAATTGCTTTGCTTGCCGGGGCAACAGACGTTGAATCAAATCGTTGGCCGCCGGCGCCGGTCCGCCGGTGGCGCCCACGCCGTGGCCGGACAGCAGCAAGCACCCCCAAACTATAAGCACACGAAATTTCATACGTCTCGCAGCGCAATGAATGCCGGCCCCACCATAAAAATTTGCATAAAAGCAATAGTTATCACGTGATAAATTGAATCAAGCAAAAAAACTGCAACTTGGGAAAATTCATGCTCCGGGATTATGGCTGTCCCCGGCGGGAGGATTCCCGGGCCACGAGCGTTGGCTTCAGCACCGTGATTTGGCGGGCGATTGTGGGGGCTTCCAACCGGCGCTGCAAGAATTGCCAGGCGGTGGCGCACATCTCCGCCACGGGTTGCACCAGCGTGGTGATGGGACATTCCAAATATTCAACATCCGGGATGCCGTCGCAGCCCACCAGCGCCACATCTTGCGGTACCCGCAAATGCAAGTCGCGCAAGCCCCGGTAAATTCCCACCGCCACGTCATCGGAATGGCAGAAAATGGCCTCGGGACAGCCGTGTTTGCGGATATAATCCTGAACCAACTGCCGCACCAGGGGCCGCTGTTCCTCAGAAAGCGGATAGTAGAGAAATTCCGGCGGCAAACCCGCAGCTTCCATGGCTTGCAGGTAACCCCGGCGGCGGGTGGCCGCCGGGTGGTCTTTGGTCATAAAAGTGGCGTGGACAATGCGGCGAAAGCCACTCGCAAGCAGATGCGTCATCACCTGATTCGCCCCGGTGAGGAGGTCCACCTGCACGCAATCAGTTCGGGCGAACCGGTCCGCCCCAATATAAACCACCGGAACCTTCCGGGCCCGCGCGGCACTCAGATAGGCCGTCACCGCCCGGGGGGCATCCACCGCCATCACCCCATCCACCGGCACATGGGACAGCACTTCCTCCGCGGCCCGGTTGGCCACCTCGGTAATGATCAATTCGTGTTTCAGCTTCTTGACCAGCCGGTTCAACTCCCGGGCCACGTGCGAATAATGCGTGGAAATCTGGTCCGGGATCCACAACGCAATAATGCCCGTGCTGGCATTCTTGAGCGCCCGGGCGTGGGGATTGGGCTGGTAACCCAGTTGCGCGGCGGCGGCCAGGATGCGTTTGCGCGAAGCCGCCGAAACCTGCGGATAGCCGGCCAAAGCAAAGGTCACCAACTGCCGGGAAACCCCCAGTTTTTTGGCAATCTGCTCCTGCGTTACCATGAGATGTTCATTTGAAGAAAAACCGCATCCTTGCGGCGCTCTCGCGGCAGTATAAACAAATTCTCAATTCGGGCACAACTGAGGATTGCGCCCCGGCTCCGTTGACGGTGCGTCACAGCTGGAGCCGTGTGCCGGGCATGAACGTTAGCCGTCTGGAAGTTTTGCCGGCCTCGCCGATCAAACCGGGCAGTTATGCCCACAACTGCCGGTCCAGCGTGCGGTACTGGATAGCTTCGCTGACGTGTTCGCCGGCCACCTTTTCCGTGCCGGCCAGGTCGGCGATGGTGCGGGCCACCTTGAGGATGCGGTCGTAGGCGCGGGCGCTGAGATTGAGGTCATTCATGGCAAACTGCAACAGCTCGCGGGTGTCGCTGTTGAGTTCGCAGTATGCCTTCAATTCGCGGGTGCCCATGCGCGCGTTGCAGGTGATCTTCGGCTTGCTGGCAAAGCGCCGCTGTTGCAGCGTGCGGGCGGCGATCACGCGGGCGCGGATGGCGGCGGAACTTTCGCCCGGGCGGCCCTCGGCGATTTCGCGAAACTTCACCTGCGGCACCTCAATGTGCAGGTCAATGCGGTCCAGCAACGGCCCGGAAATGCGGCCCAGATAGTTTTGGATTTCGCGCGGCGAGGATTTGCTCTCGTGCGGCATTTTTCCGTCCGGCGTCGGATTCATCGCCGCCAGCAACATAAATTGCGAGGGGAAGGTCACCGTGCCGGCGGCGCGGGAAATCGTCACGCGCCCTTCTTCCAACGGCTGGCGCATGGTCTCCAGCACGCTACGCTTGAACTCCGGCAGTTCATCCAGGAACAGCACCCCGTGATGCGCCAGCGAAATTTCGCCCGGTGTGGGGTTGATGTTGCCGCCGAGCAAGCCGGCATCGGACGCGGTATGATGCGGCGCACGGAAGGGCCGGCGCGTCACCAGCGCCTGGCCCGGCGTTAGCAAGCCCACGATGCTGTGAATCTTGGTCGTCTCCAGCGCCTCGGCCAGCGTAAGCGGCGGCAGGATGGTGGGCAGCCGCTTGGCGAGCATGGATTTGCCCGTGCCCGGCGGGCCGATGAGCAGCGCGTTGTGGCCGCCCGCGGCGGCAATCTCCAGGGCGCGCTTCACGTTTTCCTGCCCCTTCACATCCGCAAAATCCAGTTCATCGCTGCTCTCCGCGTCAAAGATCCGGCCCAGGTCCACGCGCACCGGGGCAATCTTGATTTCGCCCTCCAGAAACTGCGCGGCCTCGCGGAGGTTCTGGATGGGAATCACCTGCAACCCGGCCACCACGGCGGCTTCGGCGGCATTCTCCGCCGGTACCAGCACGCCCACCTTGCCATCGGCCTGCGCGCGCAGGGCGATGGGCAATACTCCCTTGCACGGTCGCACTGCTCCCGTGAGCGCCAGTTCGCCCACAATGACAAAATTGTCAAACTGGTCCGTCTCCATCTGTTCACTGGCGGCAATCATTCCCAAGGCAATCGGCAGGTCAAAGCTCGGGCCCTCCTTCTTCACATCGGCGGGCGCGAGATTGATGGTCGTGCGGCCCAGGGGAAACTTGAATCCGGAATTGTTCAGCGCCGTGGAGACGCGGTCCTGCGACTCGCGCACCGCGGCATCCGGCAGGCCCACGATGATGATCTTGGTTTCGCCCCACCCGGCGTTGACCTCCACCTCCACGGGATAGGCATCAATGCCGTTGACGGCGGCGGAGCAAACCTTTGAAAGCATGGCACAGATTAGCAAAGGCCATCCGTATTTCACAATTGCAGAAAACTATACGCTGCCAACTGCGACTGGAGCCGGCCGATGGAGTTAATCACTGCCATTGCCCGTTAAACATCCGCCGCATCCGCGCCCTCCTGTTGGGCGGCGGCGAGGAAGGCCCGGAGCACTTGCAGGCGGGGTGCGGCAAGTTGCCGCGCGGTCGGCAGGCGCAGTTGTGCGGGCAGCGTGTCGGCATTGCGCTGTAATACCCGCAGGGCGTCGGGGAAAATCGTGAACCGCGTGTCGCGGCCAATCTTGCAGACCGTCCGCAAAATGCCCACCGCGCCCAGTTGCTCCAAAATATCCGCATCGCGCAAGATGACGCCCTCGATGGTCTGCGGATTGCCGGAAGGCTGGTGGTTCTGGATGACGGCGATGACCGCTGGGATTTTGGTCTCGGGAAAACCAAACTGCCGCAACAGGCCGGGCACGCGTTCCGTGGCATAGGCAATCAAATCCCAGGCGGCAAGCGCGGCGGGGTCCTCCGGCCGGTGGCCGATGAACACCCCCAGATCATGCAGCCAGGTGGCCGCAAATAAAATATCATCGTCATACGTTTGCCCGGCGCCGACCTGCTGGGCGAGCGCGTAGAGCCGGGGCTGATGGCTGAACTTGTCCACGGGCCGGGCATTTTCCCGGATGTACTCCGTGATGGCGGTGCGAAAATCTGGAGGTTGCATGAGTCGGGATTCCTGAAATTAAATTTAACCAAATTAGACTTCCCGCCGGGACAGGCGGGACGCCTGTCCTAGGTTGACGATTACGGCACAATGATGCGCAAGCGCTCGCGGGCCACGCCAAATTTGGCCGGCAACCGTCCGGCCCATTCGCCGTCCACCTCGAACGTCGCGGGAGCATCACCCGCGAGCGTAAATTCGGGGGCGCGCAACCGGCGCACGGCCGAGTCGGGCAATTTGCCCCGCACCAACAAAGGCAGGCCGCAGCGCAGCAGGGTGAACCAGTTCACCCGCGGCAGCACGCACACTTCCAGTACGCCATCGTGCAGGGCCGCGCCGGGAAACAGTTCATAATCGCCGCCGTACAAGCGGCCGTTGCCCACCAGCACCAGTTCGCCGGTGGCGGTGGCGCCGTTGGCGGCCACGGTCACATTCGCCTTCCTGGCGCAGAGCGCCTTCAACCCGGCGATGACATACGCGAGCGGTCCGATGGCTTTCTTGTGATTCCAGTCCACCAGCTCGATGGCCCGGGCGTCCAGGCCCGCCCCGGCCAGTTGCGCGAAGTATAGCCGTTGCGGTCCGGACTCGCCGGTAAAGTCCGCCCACGGGAGGTCAATGCGTTGCTCGCGGCCCTGGCAGATCGTTTGCCATGCGGGCGCGACGCGCAGGGGAATCTTCAACTCGCGGGCAAACACATTCACCGTGCCCAGCGGCAAGACGCCCAGCCGCACCCGGTCCAGGCCGTCCGCGGCGGCAATGCCATTGAGCACTTCATTGAGGGTGCCGTCGCCTCCGGCGGCCACGATCGTGTCAAAACCCTCGGCCACGGCGTCCGCGGCGAGCTGGCGCGCGGCATTGGGGCCGGTGGTTTTTTTGAGCGTGGCGGTGGCGGCGATGGTGTCGAGCTGCGCGCGAAAATGCCGGGCCTTGTTGCCCTTGGCCACCGGATTAAAGATGACGCACGTGCGCATTAGAGCGCGGAAAATGGCCGAATCCCGCGGCCAAAGCAAGCGTCTTGGGCTGCGGCGGACGCGGTGCCGCCCGGCATCAGGGCAAGAATGAGGGCCAAGGCGGCGGGGCAACTCCAACTCGATAACAACCAAGGAAACAGGAAACCAAGGTGGGGTCTGCGAACGCCGTTACGGTATCAACAGCCGGTTGGTGACGCTGCCGGTCTGAGTGAGAGCCTGACGCAGGGCCGGCGAGGTGAATTGCTGTACGGAACCGTCCGCGAAACAGACAATGCCGAAGTTGCGGTGGCGGGTGGCGGTCCAGGAAAGCGGGGCGCGGGTGGAAATTTCCGCTAGGCCGGACGGCATCAGGGTGCCGTTTATCTCCAGGTCGGCATCGCCGGCAAGGAAGGTCTGTGGTCTGATTTCAGCAGCGTCTAACCCCACGAAATAACTGAGGTTCGTGGAGGAAAATCCAGTCGCAAAACCGGGGGCGGGGTAGTGGTTTCTGTCGGCCGGGCAAACGAGTATTTTGGGGGTGCTCAGTTCGTTCGACATCACTTGAAAGAAGGGGGTGGCGTCCCCGGCGGCAATCCATTCCGAAGCGTGACTGTTGGTCAGGGAAAGATCCACGGGATATTTATCGTCGTGATCCGCCGCCCAAATCCGGAAAGCGAGGCCCACTTGTTTCAAATTATTGACGCACTGGATGCGCTGGGCCACTTGCCAGTCGGAGACGCGCAGGGAACGCGAGTGTTGTTGGGTGCGGTAAGCGAAAAAGAATCCGGCCAAAATGCCGACGACGGCAATGATGACCAAAACTTCGATCCGGGATAACGCCGCATTAAGACGCCTGGGCTGGCGGTTTCTGAGGGGCTTCATTGGTGGGAATATAACGCTGGAATTTCCGAGTGCAACTGTGAGGCGATGTTTCTTTGCAGTTTTGTCTCCGCGCCAGCCGGTCAGGCCCCGCAACCGGGTGCTCAAGGAATTAACAGCCGGTTGGTGGCGACGCCGGTTTGCATCAGCGCCCGGCGCAGGTCAGATTGGGTCACCTGTTGCACGGAGCTGTCAGCGAGGCTGATGTTGCCGGCGAAGTTATGCCGTGCAGCGGTCCAGGACAGCGGCGCGTTGGTGGGGATTTCCACCAACCCGGGCTTCACCGGAACGCCGCTGATTTCAAAATTGTCATCTCCGGAGAGCAGGGACTGCGCGTTGGTATCGGTGGCATCCAAACCGAAGAAGTAGCTGATGTTTTTGGCAGAAAGTCCGTTGGTGAGATTGGCGGTAGCCACATGGTCGCGGTCCGCCGGGCATACCAGAACCTTGGGGGAGAACAGTTCGTTGGACATTAGTTGAAAGAAGGGAACGGCATTGCCTGCGGCAATCCATCCCCGCATGCTGGCATTGGTGATCAATGCTGAAGCGGGAAATTGGTTGTCGTGGTCTGCCCGCCAAATCCAATGGGCCACTCCGATCTGTCTCAGGTTTTGGATGCACACGATCCGCGCAACTTTTGCCCTGAGTCGAGCTTCCTGGTACGGCCCCAGCCATAACAAAACCAGAAATAGCACGACTACCACTCCAAGTAGCACCAGCACATCCACCCGGGTCAGCGCGGCGCAATGGCGGTTCGCGTGGCGATCCTGCTGGGGCTTCATTGGTGGGAATATAACGCTGGAATTTCCGGGTGCAACTGTGAGGCGATGTTTGTTTGCAGTTCTATCCGCGCCCGCCGGTTAGGCCCCGCAACCGGGTGCTCAAGGAATTAACAGCCGGTTGGTGACGGCGCCCGTCACAGCTGTTGCCTTCCGCAAGCCGGACGAGGTCAATTGTTGCACCGAACCATCGGCCAGGCCGATGTTGCCGGCGGAATCATGGCGGGCAGCGGTCCAGGACAGCGGCGCGTTGGTGGGAAATTCCAACAGCCCGGGCTTCACCGGGACGCCGCCGATTTCAAAATTATCATCCCCCGAGAGCAGGGACTGGGGATTCCGATCGTCAGCGTCCAGCCCAATAAAATAGCTGATGTTTGTGGCGGAAAATCCGTTGGTGAAACTGAGGGCGGCCTCATGGTCGCGGTCCGCCGGACAAGCCAGAACTTTTGGCGAGACCAGTTCGTTGGACATTATCTGGAAAAAGGGAACGGCATTGCCTGCGGCAATCCACTTTTGGATGTTGGCATTGGTGATTAATGCCGATGTGGGGTACTGGTCATTGTGGTCGCCTCCCCAAACCCGGGTGGCCACCCCGATTT
>DATJIU010000015.1:0-60091 GCA_035492855.1 Dongiaceae bacterium
GTGGCGGAAAGCACCAGCCCCCGTTTGGCCAGGGCGGTCCGCAGTTTTTCCAACGCCCGGCTGACGCGCATTTTGGCGCCCGCTTCCGTGATGCCGAGGGTGGCGCCAATGTCTTTGAAAGTACGATCTTCAAAAAAACGCAGCACCAGGGCGTTGTGATCGCCGGTGCCGAGCTGGCCCATGGCGGTTTCCAGCAGCGGCGCGATTTCTTTCCAGCAATCCGCCTCGGGTTCCTTCTGTTGTGATTGCATATAGGCTTCCTGTTCCCGGTGTTGGCGCCGCCGTTGCATGGTCAGGGCGTTGGCGGCGGCAAAACGGGCGGTGCGGTAAAGCCAGCCGGACACCACGGTCTTGGGCCCCAGCGCACCCGCCTTGCGCGCCAGGATGATGAAAACCGTTTGCGTGACCTCTTCCGCGAGATGGGGATCGCCGACCTGGCGCAGCGCGGTGGAATAGACCAGATTGACATGCCGGGACACGAGCGTGGCAAATGCCGGCTCGGACTGGCATTGCGCATACTGCCGCACTAGCTCCAGGTCATCGTTATTCATTCCATCTATAAATCTACGCCCACGCGGAAAAGTAACATGATTATTTTCTTTGCGGGAAGACCGGTTTCCGGAAAATTCTCCGCGTGCAAAGGCTGGGCAAAAATCACGGCGGTTATTTCGGCGAAATCATCGACATCCGGGCGGTGCTGGAAGACATCCGGCAGGCCGCCGAGCCGCACGGTTGGAAGTCCGAGATGTTTCACGTGGCTGGTGGCGTGGCCATGCCCGCGTGGCGCCGGGCGGCGACTGAGGTTCGCCCTCCCAACCAGAACCCGCTTCGTATTTACCTCAGCTCTGGCATCCACGGGGACGAGCCGGCGGGACCGCTGGCCGCGTTGCAACTGTTGCGCGACAATCGTTGGCCAGCCGCGGCGGATCTGTGGCTGGTGCCATGCCTCAACCCCACCGGCTTCATCCTGAATACGCGGGAAAACGAAGGCCGCAAGGATCTGAACCGCGATTACCGGCATTTGGATACCGAAGAAATCGCTGCGCACGTGCGCTGGCTGGAAAAACAGCCGGAGTTCGACGTGGGCCTGTGTTTGCACGAGGACTGGGAATCGCACGGGTTTTATGTGTACGAGTTAAATCCCGATCAGCGCCCGGCCCTGGCGCCCGGCATGGTGAAGGCGGTGGCGCCGGTGTGTCCGATTGATTTGTCACCAGAGATTGAAGGCCGCGAAGCCAAAGGTGGCATCATCACCCCCAGCATGAATCCGGCGGACCGCCCGCTATGGCCGGAGGCGTTCTGGCTGTTGCAACACAAAACGCGGCACACCTGCACGCTGGAAGCACCCTCAGATTTCCCGTTGCCCACCCGGGTCAATGCCCTGGTGGCGGCGGTGAATTCAGCGTTGGAGACAATGGCGGTGGGCCAAATTCAAGCCCAACAAAAATCAGGGTGACTTTTCGACCCGTTGGAATAATGTCATATCTCATGAACCTGCGATTCTCCGCATTGATGGCTGGTGTCATGTTGTTCGCATCCGCAGCCTGCGGCGCAGATAGTCCCAAGTTCACTGCCAACTCGACGGAGCTGGCGGCATCCGATCTAGCATCAGCGTTGGGCGTTCAATGGTGGAGTTATAAGCTCAAATTTGACCGGCCAGTCTCCAACGTAACCGTTTATTTATCTGAATTGCGGCGCCAAGCAGATGGAAGCTGGGAGCACTCCCGATTGACCACTGTTTTCGGCGTTATGCATGCGGCTGCGGATATTCGGGAGATTCCGGTTGCAGTATTCATTACCGATCGGATTGCGGATTGGGATGTTTCGTACCAAGTTGAGGGTAATGTTAGTCGCGTGAAGTGGCTCAGGAAGCCAGATTTTTCCAAAACATACTTTCAGCCAACCGTGGGGCGGGTCGTTGACGGTTGTTTGGCTTTTGCCATTGAGGAGAAGAAGCCATTAGTTGTCACCGATAAAGAAGACAACTATGTGCGAATTATTGGGCTGACGATAGAAACAGAATGATTTGCTCAAACGGGTCTCTCTCAGAACGCAGGCTTTCGCCAGATGATCCGATGGTGTTTAAATCCGCTATTCCTCAGTTGGGCGGATTTGAGAGCAGTTTCACCGCGCGGCCTCGCGGCGTTGCATCCATTCATCACCCAGTTGGAGCAGGGTTTTGGTTTTCAGCACCCGCTCGGCCATGGGGAAGACAATGCGCTCCTCTTTGTCGAAATGCCGGCGGGAGGCGGCGATGGTTGCCAGTAGAAGTTTCCGGGCCTCTTTGACCGTCCGGGTCTTTTGCACTTTGGCCAGGGCGGCGTCTATTTCCTCGTGTTCGTCGTGAAAAGTTTCGTTCTGGCCGATTTGTTCGAAGCAATGTGCCAGCGGTTCGATGAACAGGTCGTCCTCGGTTTTGGAATGGGGGGCCATGACCTTTTCCACCAGCGCCGCGAGCAAGGCCACTTCGGCCAGGGTTTTGGCATGAGGAACGGTGGCTTCGATGTGGTCGAACAAATTGTGGAACACCGCATGTTCCGCCATCAAGATTTCAGTAATTTTCATGGTGCAGACTCTGCCTAGCAAATAACGCTTTGAGCCCCGTAGCGCCAGCACATTTGTGTGGCGGCGAGGAAAATCTCCTACCTGCCGGCGTCCGGCGGAAATAACTCGGGTTCTTTTTGTTTCAGCGGGGCAAAACTCTTCCGGTGAATCGGGCATGCCCCGTGGCTGGCAATGGCCGCCAGGTGCGCCGGCGTGCCGTAGCCTTTGTGCTCGGCAAAACCATACGCGGGAAATTGTGCCGCATATTCCAGCATCAGCCGGTCGCGGGTGACCTTGGCCAGCACGCTGGCGGCGGCGATGGAATAACTGCGGGCGTCCCCCTTGACCAGCGCGGTTTGCGGCCAGCGTAGTGATTTGACGTGCAAGCCGTCCACCAACGCGTGTTGCGGGGCGGTGGCCAGACCTGCCAAAGCCTCGTTCATGGCGCGATGGGTGGCCTGCAAAATATTGATGCGGTCAATGGTTTCCGCTTCCACCCGGGCAATGGCCCAGCCGATGTGCGGATGGGTGGTGATGCGGGCGAAAAAGTCCTCCCGTTGCCGTTCGGTGAGCTGCTTGGAATCATTCAGATCTGCCAGGGCAGGGTCGCAGCCCGCTTCCAGCCAGTTCCGGGGCAGGATAACGGCGGCCGCCACCACTGGCCCGGCGAGCGGACCGCGTCCGGCTTCATCCACGCCGGCAATGTGTTGCAAGCCCTGTTTCCAGAGTTCGCGCTCAAATTGCAGCCGGTTGGGAAGGCGGGCGGGCATGGCGTCAGGGGGTGGCGGGCAGGGAAAGGGTCTGGCCGGACTGCCAGGGATGCTCCACCCGGTCAATGGTCAGCACCCGGGGCATCAGTTGGATTTCATGGCCAAACATCTGGAAGGTCACCGTGCCCGGCAGGGAGATGGTATCCAGAAAGATGCACCGGCCAAACGGCACGTCAAACGGCACGGGCTGGGCCAAATCGAATTTCAAATTTTGCGGGGGCAGGGCGGGTGCGTTGGTGGTGGTGAAAATGATTTTGACGCCTTGAACCTTCAGTTTGGGCTGGGTGACGGTGAGCGTGGGTTGGCTGTTTTCGGTGGCAAAGGTCACCTGCCAGGGGCCGTCCTTGCCGCGGACATACTGGATGCAAGCAAAGCCCACCACGTACAAAATCACCGCCGCAATGAGGGCGATGACGAACGGACGGGCCTGGCTGTTGGCATTCACGCGCAACACTGTTGCGGGAGGCTTCGGGAAGTCAAGTGCAGTTCCCGGTTGAAAGTTATTGAATTCGTCCCCGCGCTTCTTAGTATGTACGGCATCTGACGCAAGTTGGACCCCGGTTCGGGGCGTAGCGTAGCTTGGTAGCGCGCTTGCTTGGGGTGCAAGAGGTCGTGAGTTCAAATCTCACCGCCCCGACCATTTTACCCGGTATTATCGCGGTGCGGAACGGTTTGCCCGTTTTCCTCCCTGGCCGGGGCTGACCGGGCTTCCCGTTGATCTTTTCGGTGCTGGAGCGGCGCTCCGGCAGTTCCGGTTTCCTGTGGCATGGTTATGACTGAAGTCAGAACCAAATCCGATGCGGCAACGGTCGCTGAGGCACATCTCAAGGTGTTGCTCGTGGATGACCAGGCACTGGTGTGCGAAGCCGTGCGGCGGGCCTTGGGCCACGCCCCGGATATTGAATTTTTCTACTGTTCCAAAGCCGTTGCGGCCCTGCGCACGGCTGAGGATTTCCGGCCCACAGTCATTTTACAGGACTTGGAAATGCCCGATTTGGACGGCCTGGCCCTGATCGGCCAATACCGCGCCAATCCCCTGACCCGGTCCATCCCCATCATCGCCCTGACTGCGGGCGAAAATACGCAGGTCAAAAACCAGGTGTTTGCGCTGGGCGCGTGCGATTACATCGTGAAATTGCCGGACCGGGTGGAGCTGCTGGCCCGCATCCGGCAGCATTCCCGGGCCTATCTGGACCACCTGGCGCTGGCCGCCGCCCGCCGCAAACAGCAGACGACGGATCACGATCTGGCCGCTGCGGAGGCCCGCATCCGCGCGCTGAACCTGAAATTGAAGGAGGCCACGCTGATCAAATCGGAATTTCTGGCCAGCATGACCCATGAAATCCGCACCCCCATCAACGGCATTATCGGGATGACGGCGATGTTGCTGGACACCAATCTGTCCCCCGAGCAGCGTGATTACGTTGCCGCCGTGGCGGGCAGCGCCGAAAGCTTGCTGGCCATCATCAACGACATCATGGATTTCTCCAAGATTGAGTCCGGCCGGCTGGAATTGGAGAGTCATCCGTTTGAGTTGTGCGCCTGCATTGAGGATGCGTTGGAATTGCTGGCCCCAAAAGCGGAGGAAAAGAAACTGGACCTCGCGTATTTTCTGGACGAACAAACCCCGCGCGTGCTCATCAGCGACGTGGTGCGGTTGCGCCAAATCCTCATCAATCTCGTCAGCAACGCGGTTAAGTTCACCGCCGCCGGGGAAGTGGTGGTGGAAGTCCGGCCGGCGGCGCCGGTAATGCAAACTCCGGAACTGGAATTGTGGCAGGAACTGCCGCCACCCCCCGGACAGCTTGCCTTGCAATTTTCCGTGCGCGACACCGGCATCGGCATTGCGCCGGACAAACAGGAGCGCCTGTTCAAATCATTTCAGCAGGCCGATGCTTCCACTACGCGCCAATATGGCGGCACGGGATTGGGCTTGGCCATCTGCCGGAGGCTCACGGATTTGTTTGGCGGAAAAATCTGGGTGGAAAGCGAGGAAGGCCGGGGCGCCACATTCCATTTTACAGTTCAAGTTCTGGTGCCGGCGGAAACCCCGGCTGCCATTTGGGCGCGGTCCCAGCCCGAATTGCTGGACCGCCGGATGCTGGTTATCGAGGACAACTCCACCAATCGCCGGGTCATCATGCGCTGGGCCGGGCGGTGGGGCATGAGTGTGACCGCCGTGAGCACTTCCGCGGAAGGCTTCCACCGGCTCAAAACCGACGGCCATTATGACGTGGTGGTGGTGGATGCCGAGCTGCCGGAAATTGACGGGCTGGAACTGGCGGGGCAAATCCGGCATTTTACCGCGGACCGGCCGCCTGCCATTTTGTTGCTTTCCGCCCGGCGGTGGCATCGGGACGGGGCGAGTTTGAAATCGGCGGGGTTGACCGGCGCGGTGGACAAACCCATCCGCCCGGGGCAGTTGCTGGATGCGGTCTGCCGCGCCTTGAAAGTGGAACCCACCGGACCACTGCAACCGCCACATCCGTTGCTGGATACCAATCTGGCGCAGCGCCTGCCCTTGCGCCTGTTGGTAGCCGATGACAACCCCATCAACCAGAAGGTCGTCTTCAGCTTGCTCAAGAAACTTGGCTACTCCACCGATCTGGTGGCCAATGGCGTTGAGGCCCTGGCGGCCTTGGAACTGAAAACGTATGATCTCGTGTTCCTGGACGTGCAAATGCCGGAAATGGATGGTTTGGAGACGGCCCGCCGCATCAATCTGCGGTGGCCGGGCGGCGCCGGGCCGCGTTTGGTGGCCATGACCGGAAATGTTCTGGCGGGGGATCGCGAGCAATGCCTGGCGGCGGGCATGGATGATTACATCACCAAGCCCTTGCGGATTGCCGAACTCCAGGCCGCATTGAAGAAATGGGGCGGCATGCAAACCGGCCGGATCGAGCCGCCATCCGGCGGACCGGCCGACCATCTCCTGGATCATGCGGTCATTGGGGAGTTGCGCGAATTGCCGCCGGAGCAGGGCACGCCGGTGCTGCAAGAATTGATTGACCTGTTTTTGGAGAATGCCCCGCGCAGCATTGCCCGCATCCGGGAGGAAATGAGCGACCCGGCCAAGCTGGTGTTCCACGCCCGCACGGTCCAGAGCATGAGTCTGAATCTGGGGGCCAAACGTCTGGTCACCCTGGCCCAACAGTTGGAAGAAATGGGCCAGGCCGGCCGAACCGAGGCCGCCGCCGAAGTGCTGGACGAACTGCAAAAGACCTTCCGGCAGACCCGGGCGGAACTCATGCTGCTGCGCAATTAGAATCCGCTGTCGCCGGGCGCCGGGCTTTATTATCTTTGGGGCCGACATCATGCCTGTCATTCCGCAACACCTCAGTCCCGGCGATACCGTCGCCATCGTTTCGCCCGCCAGTCCGCCGCCCGATGCCGCGAGTATTGACCGGGGGGTTGCGGCGGTGGCGGCACTCGGCTTCAAGGTCAAGCTCGCGTCGCACGCCCGTTCGCGCCACGGTTTTCTGGCGGGCAGCGACCGCGACCGGGCCGCCGACCTCATGCGGATGTTCACGGACCAAAAAGTGCGGGCCATTCTGGCGTTCCGTGGCGGCCATGGCGTCACCCGGCTCTTGTCCCGGCTGGATTTCACCGTCATCCGGGCGAATCCCAAGATTTTCATCGGCTACAGCGATGTCACCGCGTTGCTCAACGCCCTGCGCGCCCGGGCCAATCTGGTTTGTTTTCACGGCCCCATGGTCAACGCTGATTTTGTGACCCATCAGTTGCCCGCATTCGTGCGGGAAGGTTTTCTGCGGACCCTGACCCGCGCGGCAGCCCCGGGAGGGATTTGCCAGGGTTACACCGGCAAAACGGTTTCCATTTTGCGCCGCGGCGTGGCGCACGGGGAACTGATGGGCGGCAACCTGACGATGCTTTGCGCCACGCTGGGCACGCCCTGGCAGCCCGCGTTCCGGGGTAAGATTGTGTTCTTCGAGGACGTCAACGAAGCACCGTTCCGCTATGACCGCATGCTGACACAGTTGCTCAACGCCGGACTCTTGCAACAGGCGGCGGGGGTGGCGGTGGGCCTCAACCACAACTGTGGGGACCGTACCGCGGTCGAAGGCGGGGAGTACCGGCAGACCCTGGAGGATGTGTTGCGGGAACGGCTGCTGCCGTTGCGCGTGCCGGTGGTCATCGGGCTGCCGTTCGGGCATGGACCGGATAATGCCACGCTGCCGGTGGGGCTGCGGGCCACTTTGGACGGGCGCAAAGGCGACTTGATTTTTGCCACCCGGGCGGTCCGGTAATTTTCTGGCAAAACCCCGGAATTTCGCTAGGCTCCGGCGCCTAAGGATATTTTTACCATGGAAGCCAAAGCTGATATCGCCTTGATTGGTCTGGCCGTGATGGGCCAGAACCTCATTATGAACATGAACGACCACGGCTTCACCGTCGTGGCCTACAACCGCACCACCGAGAAGGTGGATCATTTTCTCGCCAACGAAGCCAAGGGCTCGAAAGTGCTGGGCGCGCATTCCATTCCCGAGATGGTGGCGCAGCTCAAGCGACCGCGCCGGGTGATGATGCTCGTCAAAGCCGGCAAAGCGGTGGATGAACTGATTGACCAGTTGCTCCCGAACCTCGAAGCGGGCGACATCATCATTGACGGCGGCAATTCACTCTTTGAAGACACCAACCGCCGTCAAAAATATGTGGAGAGCAAGGGGCTGCTGTACATTGGCACCGGCGTAAGCGGTGGCGAAGAAGGGGCGCGGCGGGGGCCGAGCATTATGCCGGGCGGTTCCCCGGCGGCCTGGCCGCACGTGAAGGAAATTTTCCAGGCCGTGTCCGCCAAGGTGGAGGGCAATGTGCCGTGCTGCGACTGGGTGGGCGAAGCCGGTGCCGGCCATTACGTCAAGATGGTGCACAACGGCATCGAGTACGGCGACATGCAGTTGATCTGCGAGGCGTACAACATCCTGAAGCATGGCCTGGGCCTGACGGCCGATGAAATGCACCAGGTGTTTGCGGAGTGGAACCAAGGCGAACTCGACAGCTATCTCATCGAGATTACCCGCGACATCCTGGCGTTCAAGGATACCGACGGCACCCCCATGGTGGACAAAATCCTCGACACCGCCGGCCAGAAGGGCACCGGCAAGTGGACGGTCATTAATTCGCAGCAACTCGGCATTCCCATCACGCTTATGGCGGAGGCGGTTTATGCCCGCTGCGTTTCGGCGCTCAAGGACGACCGAGTTAAAGCGGCGCGCAAGCTGAAGGGGCCGCGTCCGGCACTGAGCAGCATCGCCGCCAATCCGGAAAAGAAAAAGGCGTTTATCGCGGACATCATGAGCGCGTTGTATGCCTCCAAGATCGTGAGCTACGCGCAAGGTTACATGCTCATGCGCGCGGCAGCGGCGGAATACGGCTGGCATCTCAACTATGGCGGCATCGCGTTGATGTGGCGCGGCGGTTGCATCATCCGCTCGCGTTTCCTCGGCAAGATCAAGGAGGCGTATGACAAGCATCCCAAGCTTTCCAATCTGATGCTGGATGATTATTTCCGGGGCGAAATCAAGAAGTCCCAGAAGGGCTGGCGCAACGTGGTGGCCACGGCGGCCAAGAAGGGCATTCCCGTGCCCGCTTTCAGCACGGCGCTGGCGTTTTACGACAGCTATCGCTCGGCGGTATTGCCGGCCAATCTGTTGCAGGCACAGCGCGATTATTTCGGCGCGCACACCTATGAACGGGTGGACAAGCCCCGCGGCGAGTTTTTCCACACGAACTGGACGGGCCATGGCGGCACTACGGCGTCGTCCACTTACAACGCCTGAGCCGGACGCGTTTTTTGGCAACGGGCGGAACCGGGTTCCGCCCGTTTTTTGTTTGCAGCACGGCATTGCCGCTTCGGGCGGAATGACATATCGTTTTCCGGACATGGACGAGGACAAGCTGAACCAGCTTCATATTCCGCCGCAGGCCAAACAACGCCCGCGCGCCTCTTTCCGTATTATTCTGATCGTGGTGATTTTGGCCCTGGCCGCGGCGTTTTATTTTGCCTGGACGGGCAAAAGCGATCGGGTGGCGGCCAGTCTGGCCCCAACCAACGCCGCCGCCGCTGCAGTCACCAACGCCCCGGTGGTGGTGCCGCCGGGCGGCAGCGTGCTAACCGCCAGCGGATACATCGTCAATCGCGAACGCATCGAGATCAGCCCGCGGTTCATGGATGTGGTCAAGTGGATTGGAGTTCGCAAAGGGGATGTCGTGACCAACGGCCAGGTGGTGGTGCTGCTGGATGACGCGGAATTTCAGGCCCAGCTGGTTCAGGCCGAGGGGCGGCTCGCGGATGCCCGGGCCAACGTCACCAAGGCGGAACTGGCCTTTCAGCGCATCACCAATTTGACGGCGCGTGCCATTGAAACCCAGCAGGCCGCGGACGACGCGCGGCTGGACTTGGAATCGGCCCGCGCCCAGGAACGGATGGCGGAGGGGAATTATGCGCTGGCGAAAACTTATGTGGACTGGACGGTCATCCGCTCGCCCATCAACGGCGTGGTGCTGGAAAAACTGGTGAGCGCCGATGAACTGGTGATGCCGCAAAGTTTCGGCGGCGCGCGGGGGCCGAGCACGGCGCTGCTGGCCGTGGCGGATTTGACTGATTTGCAGGTGGAGATTGATTTGAACGAGTCCGATTTGTCCAAGGTGACGTTGGGGCAGAAATGCCGCATCAGCCCCGAGGCCTATCCCGACAAAGTTTACGACGGTCAGGTGGCGGAAATCGCCCCCGAGGCCGACCGTCAGAAGGGCACGCTCCAAATCAAGGTGCAAATCCATGCCCCGGACCGGTTCCTCACTCCGGAACTCACGGCCAAGGTGGACTTTCTGAAATAAACTCGGATCTCAGCAACCTCGGGAAGTTTCCCGCATTGCCAGAAGAATGAATGCCAGTTAGGCTTAGTTGTCTGTTGTTCAGGCAACTTTTGTACATGAGTCATATTCTTAACATAATTTACGTGGTGGCCGCAGTCGTGTTTCTGTTTGGCGCGGCCATATTTGTCCATGAATACGGGCATTTTTGGATGGCCCGGCGGCGTGGGCTCAAAGTGGAAGGCTTTTCCATTGGCTTCGGCCCCAAGATCTTTGGCTGGACCAAGGACGGCATTGATTACGCCTGGCGGTGGATTCCTGCTGGCGGCTATGTCAAACTGCCACAAATGGTTACCTCGGAATCCATTGAGGGTAAAGCAGAGTCGGCCGAGCCGCTGCCGCCGATTTCCCCGCTTTCCAAGGTTCTGGTTGCCGTTGCCGGGCCCTTCATGAATGTGGTCTTCGCGTTTGTGATTGCGACGGTAATTTATTTTACCGGATTGCCCGTGCCGGTGAACCCACCGATTGTGGGTCCGGTGGATCCCAAGTCGGCTGAGGGTCAGATGGGGATTCATGAGGGTGACCGGGTGGTCTCGGTGGATGGCCGGCGGATTGCAGCGTGGGATGATATTACGGAAGCCACGATTCTGGCCCGGACGAACGTCGTCCCAGTGGTAATCACGCGGGAAGGGGCGACGAATACGTATTATTTGACGGCCATCGTCAATGACATTCCCGGTTTCAAGGGACTCAAGATGTTGAATCTCGACCCGCGGGGACATCCGGTGATCAAGGAAGTCTTGGATGGCGCGGCCAAGGAAGCCGGATTGAAGGCGGAAGACGTGGTGGTCTCGTTCGGTCGGATTCCGGTGGCGGGTCGCGACCAGTTTATCGGTCTCGTCCAGGCGCATCCGAATGAAAAGACCGAAATCATGGTCGAGCGCAATGGTCAGAAATTGACGCTGAACATCACGCCTAAATTAAATTCGGCCACTGGCAAAGGCGTCATTGGCGCCCAGATAGGCAGCGACACCACCTTGGTCTATCAGGTGCAGCGTCCCGGCCCGACCCCGTGGGCCCAGGTGAAGGACGTGCTCGACAAAACCGTGAGCACCTTCACCGCGTTGCTGCACTCCAAGCAGACCGGCGTGGGGGCCAAGGACCTTTCCGGTCCCGTGGGCATCTTTGCCATGCTCGCCGCGCAGGTGAATGCAGACTACCGCCTGGCCCTGAGTTTTCTGGTGCTGCTCAACATCAACCTGGCCATCCTGAATATGCTGCCCCTGCCGGTACTCGACGGTGGACACATCCTCATGTCCGTTCTGGAAAAGGTTCGCGGCCGGCCGCTCAGTTTGAAGTTTGTGGAATATGCCACCACGGCTTTTGCGTTCCTGTTGATTTCCTTCATGTTGTTTGTGAGCTATCACGACATCAAACGGCTTCCGTTTTTTACCTCCCTGTTCCGGCAGGAAACCCAAATTGAGCAACCGGCGAGCACTCCGGCCCCGCCGCAGCAACCATGAGATACTGCGAGTCCCCGTATTTTTACCGGCGGCGTAAAACCCGCGAAGTGGTCGTTGGCGATCCCGCCCGGGGCGGGGTAATTATCGGCGGCGATCATCCCATTGTGGTGCAGTCCATGATCACCTGCGACACTATGGACACCGCCGAGTCCGTCCGGCAGTCGCTCGATCTCGTCGCCGCCGGCTGCCAGATCGTGCGCATCACCGCGCCGACCGTGAAGGATGCCGCCAACCTGGAAAACATCGTGGCCGAGCTCCGCAAACGTGGCTGCTTCGTGCCCATCGTGGCGGACATTCATTTCAAGCCCGAAGCCGCCATGGAGGCCGCCAAGTGGGTGGAGATGGTGCGGGTGAACCCCGGCAATTATGCCGACTCCAAGAAATTTGCGATCAAGGAATACACCGATGCGCAGTATGGCGAGGAACTGAAGCGCATCGAGGAGAAATTCACGCCGCTCGTGAAGCTGTGCCAGCAGTTGGGCCGCGCCCTGCGCATCGGTACCAATCACGGCTCGCTCAGCGACCGCATCATGAACCGGTTTGGCGACACGCCGTTGGGCATGATTGAGAGTGCCCTGGAATTCGCGCGCATCGCCCGGGCCCACAATTTCCACAACTTCAAGTTCTCGATGAAGTCCTCTAACCCCAAGGTGATGATCGAGTGCTACCGGTTGCTGGTGGCCCGGTTGGAGGAATTGGGGCCGGATTGGAATTATCCCATTCACCTCGGGGTCACTGAGGCCGGCGAAGGCGAGGATGGCCGCATCAAGAGCGCCATCGGCATCGGTTCGCTGCTGTGCGACGGCTTGGGCGACACCATCCGCGTTTCGCTGACGGAAGATTCCCCGCACGAAATTCCGGTCTGTCGCGACCTCATCGCGCAGGTGCCCGTGCTGGCCAACGCCACCGTGCCGGTGGCGGAGACCCGGTTTTCCTTTGATCCATTCCATTTTGGCCGCCGGGTCACGCCGGAGATTGAGTTGTCCGATACCGTCAAATGCGGCGGAGAGCAGCTCATCCGCGTGGTGGTCACCCGCGCTACGTTCGACAAGGTGGCGCCGAAGATTCTGCCCAAGGCCGATGTAAAGCCGGAGGCGGTTTATGAGGACCTGAACCTCGCCGAGATTGACCCCACCGGGGATTTCGAAATCAACTGCGACACGCAACTCGTCACCGTCAAGGATGGCGTGAAGCTGCCGGCGATCACGGCCTTCCGGCTGTTGGCCGCAAAATTGAAGCAGTTGGGCCGCAACAATCCCATCCTGCTCAAGGATTGCATTTATTTTGAACCCACGCCGCTGGAGCCCAAAATCGCATTGTTACGGGCGTCGGTGGTCATAGGTGCGTTGCTGGCCGACGGCATCGGTGACGCCATTTTGGTTCGGGGCGAATCCGGCGCCGGTCAGTCATTGCGGCTGGCGTACAACATCCTCCAGGCGGCGGGCTGCCGCTCGTTCAAGACGGATTACGTGGCGTGCCCCAGTTGTGGCCGCACATTGTTCAACCTGCAAACCGTCACCGCACGCATCAAGACGCGCACGGAACATCTTAAGGGCGTGAAAATCGCCATCATGGGCTGCATCGTGAACGGTCCGGGCGAAATGGCGGATGCGGACTTTGGCTACGTCGGGGGCGCGCCGGGCAAGATCAACCTCTACGTGGGCAAGACGCCCATCAAGTTCAACATTCCCGAAGCCGAAGCGGTGGACCGTTTGGTGGATTTGATCCGTGAACACGGCAAGTGGGTGGAGCCGGAACCCAAAGAAGCGGCCTGAGCTGGCCGCGCCGCACAGTTTTGGTTTGGGCTTCTGCTACGAATGAATCGCGGCGGTCCGGCCCTTGGGAATTCGCTCCAGGTGGTAAATCAGAAAGCCGTGGAGGAATTGTTCCATCTCCTGAACTTGCGGCGGGCTCAATTTGAGGCGGAGCAGGGCAGGCCAGTCTTTTTCTTCCAACCCGGTCAGAATTTTTTGCGTGCCGGCCGTAAGCTTGCTTTCCGTAAGATCGGGGGACTGCCCCAGTTCCTGCAGCAGCTTCATTTCAAACGCAAAAATCGTCAGCGGCTGGGGCGGTTGTTCTGGCAGGTGATGAAGCAGGCCCTTCATCAACTCATAAACCACCGGCAGCGGCGTTTCGGTTTCAGTCGTCTGTTCCACCAACGCGGTGCAATAAGCGGCTTGCTGCAAGTAGCCCAGTTCGGTGCGCAAGGCGGGGTGGGATGCCCGCAGGCTGACCTCGCGAAGCGGATGCAATTCCGAACGGTTGCTGCGCTGAAAACTGAAATCGGCTTCGTAGCCCAGGTCCAATTTGCCGCGGAACGACGACTTGGGCCGGCGGGCGCCCTTGGCCACGGTGGCCACCCGTCCCTGTTCCGCCGTCAGCCAGTGGACAATCAGGCTGGTCTCGGTGAGCGGCCGGACGCGCAGGATGAGGCCAGTGGCGGATTCAATCATGGGCCGGAGGCGTGACTTGCGGCGGTGGCGGATACGGCGGCGAAATGGCGCCGAGACTGACAATGTATTTGATGCCATCCGCCACCGACATGTCCAGCTTGGTGACTTCGGTTTCCGGTACGAGAATCAAAAATCCGGACGTGGGATTGGGCGTGGTGGGAACAAACACGCAGACCACCTTTTCCCGGGTGCGGGCCTGAACCTCATCGTTTTGTTCGCTGGTAATAAAACCAATAGAATGGGCGCCGGCGCGGGGGAACTCCACCAGCACCACAGTTTTGAAGGAGTTCTTGCTGCCGGAGGAAAAGGCGTCGTTGATCTGCTTGAATGCGCCGTAGATTTTGTTGAGGACCGGCACGCGCATCATCATGCCGTCGGCCCACACAATCATCCTTCGTCCCATGTAATTGCGCGCCAGGCGGCCCACCAGGCTGACCAGCAGCACGGCGATAATCAGCGCCAGGAGACTCCAATACCAGAACATGGGGCCGGAGGTGCCGTTCACGTAAATCCATTTGCGGTCGAGGAGGTACTTGAGGAAGAAGAGCAGGGTGTCGGTGATGTTGGCCACCGTGCCAAACAACCAGACCACGATGGCGATGGACACCACCGAGGGCATGACAATGAACAGCCCGGTAATGAAATTGGCGCGCCACCGGCCGAACAGGCTCTTTTTTTCCATGGGCAGAGTCTAGCGGGCGAGGCTGGCGGGGGGGAAGTCTTTTGCCAGCCGGCGCAGCAGCCGGTTTTCCTGGCGTTTCATCATCCGGCGGGCCGGCATTCGCAGATCGTCGTAACCCAGCAAGTGCAGGGTGCCGTGGATGATGTAACGCATCACTTCCGCCTGCCAGGTGGTGCGGAACCGCCGGGCCTGCAAGATGGCCTCATCCACGCAGATGAACAGTTCACCGTGGATTTTTTTGGGGACTTCCGGGATGGCCGGGCCAGGTTCGCCGTAATCGAAGGTAATAACATCCGTAGAGCCGGCGTGTTGCAAATGGGTTTCGTTGACCTGCGCCATCTCCGGAGCGGCCACGAGATAGATGCCGAGGTCGGCCTCCGGGCAGGCGAGCAGCGCCGTCAACAAATGCTGGGTGAGCCGGCGCAATTGCGGCAGGCTGACCGGGCGGGTGCGTTGCCGGTTTTGGATGGTGACCGCGGGCGGCATCGGTTCTTATTCGGGTTTGGCCTTGCCCCGATGCTCCTCGTACGCGGTGATGATGCGCTGCACCAGCGGATGGCGGACGACGTCGCGCTTGCCAAATTCAATGACCGCGATGCCCTCGACGTTGCGCAGGGCGCGGTGGGCTTCGAGCAGTCCGGAATGCTTGTGCGCCGGCAGGTCGGTTTGGGTTTCGTCGCCGGTGATGACGGCCTTGGAACCATGACCGAGCCGGGTGAGAAACATGAGCATCTGCTCGGTGGTGGAATTCTGGGCCTCATCCAGGATGATGAACGCATTGTTCAGCGTGCGCCCGCGCATGTAGGCCAGCGGGGCGATTTCAATGACTCCACGCTCGGTGTGCTTCTGGATTTCCTCAACGGGCAGCATGTCATGCAAGGCGTCATGCAACGGCCGCAGGTAGGGCAGAATTTTTTCGTAGAGATCGCCGGGCAGGAAGCCCAGGGCCTCGCCGGCTTCCACGGCGGGCCGGGTCAGGATGATGCGCGACACCTTGCCGTCGTGCAACGCCGCCAGGGCCTGCGCCACGGCCAGGTACGTTTTGCCCGTGCCGGCCGGCCCGATGCCGAACACAATGTCGTGGGTGCGGATGGCGTCCACGTATTTTTTCTGGCCGAGGGTCTTGGGCGTGACCGGCGACTTTTTGGGCGAAGTATGGGTGCGGTCGGCCAGCAGTTCTTTCAGGGCGGAAGGCCCGTGTTCGCCGACCACACTCAGCGCGTGGGCAAAGTCGCGGTTGCGCACCGGGCTGCCGGTCTTGAGCTGCTCCTCCAGCGAGCTGAAGAGCTGCCGGGCCCGGGCGATGGCGTCGGTGGCGCCTTCCAGCCGGATCCAGCCTTCCCGGGCGGTGGCTTTGACGCCGAGTTGCTCCTCCAGGGATTGCAGGTTGCGGGGCTCGTGGTTGAACAACTGCTGCGCAAACCGGGCGCTTTCGTAATGCAAGGTTTCGGTGGGCATGATGGGCAATCAACGGTTGAGGGCGGCGCGTAATTTGGCGGCCACCTCGGTCAGGGCATCGGGCAATACGCTTACGCTGCCGAGCACGGGCATGAAGTTGGTGTCGCCGGTCCAGCGCGGCACGATGTGAATGTGCAAATGCTCGGCGATGCCGGCCCCGGCAATTTTGCCGAGGTTCACGCCGATGTTGAAACCGTCGGGCTTCATCACCTGGGTGAGCGCGTTGGTGCACCGGCGGGTGAGCTGCCACAGGTCGGCCATTTCCTCGGCGGTAAGGCCGTTGAAATCCGGGGTTTCCTTGTACGGCACGATCAACAGATGGCCGCCGTTGTAGGGATAGCGGTTGAGCACGGCGTAGCAGGTGCGGTCGCGGACCACCACCAGATTGCCCACGTCATCCGAGGATTGGGCGATCCGGGTGAAGATGGAGCCATCCGTGCATTCGGTGCGGGCCGCCAGAATGTATTGAATCCGCCACGGGGCGTGCAAAGTTTCCATGCGCGAACACTAAACAGCCGGACGGCGAAAGTCAAAAGGCTGTGGCTTACTTTTTGACGGCTTCCAACCGGCCGCGCAGCACGTAGATGAGCGCCTTGACCGCCAGTTCAATGAACAAAAAGGGCTTGGCAATGAAATCGTTGGCGCCGGCCATGGTGGAGTTGGCGCGAGATTCAAAGTCGGTGAGGCTCGTCACAAACACCACCGGGGTTTTCTTGTGGCCGGGCAGGGTGCGGATCTTGGCGCACAGTTCAAACCCGTTCATGCCCGGCATGTCCGCATCCAGGAAAATAAGATCAAAAGCGTTGTCGGACACCTGGCTGAACGCGGCCACCGGATCCTCCATGTCCACCGCCTGGAGCTTGGCTTTTTCCAGGGCGTGAGTGACCGCCCGGCGCGAGAGCAGTTCGTCATCCACCACCAGGATGCGTGGGGTGGGATGTTTTTGAAAATCCAGGAGGGCGCCGTTTTTAAACAACTGATCCAGAAAATCAATCGCGCTGGCAATGGTCCGCAAAGTGGACGGATTGACCCCCTGGGGCTTGTCGCGCAATTCGCGCAGCAGGGCTTCCACGGCGTCCGTCAACTGGGCCACGGAAATGCGTCCGGCCAGGCCGGCGCCTCCGGTGAGCGCATGCATCTTGTCGAACATTTCCTGCAACAACCGGGAGCGTTCCGCCGGGTCGGGGGTTCTGACCAGCGTTTGATACTGGGTTCGCAATGCAGCCAGCGCCGAGGGAAATACCTTGCCGAATTCTTGAATTGGATCGGCTGCTCCGGCAGCGGCAGCGGCTGGTGACGGGGCCGGGGCGGGAGCTGGCGCGCCGCTGGCCGCGGCGGTCGCTTCCGCAGCCGGCGCTTCCAGGCTCAGGGCGCTGCGGATGCATTCGATGACCTGCTTGGGGGTGCTGTTGGCCTTGGAGAGGCATTTGGTGGCGCCGGCTTTCCAGGCTTCCTTCACCATGTTGCTGAGGTAGGTGTTGGAAAAGACCACGATGGGCAGCTTTTCAAATTCGGGCTGCGCGCGCAGCTTTTTCATCACGTCCAACCCGCTCACCTTGGGCAGCATCAGGTCCAGGATGATGAGTTGAGGTTTGAAATGTTTGACCATTTCGAGACCGGACTGGCCGTCGTTGGCCACCTCCACATCAAAGCCGCCGGCGGCCAGTTTGTTGCGGTACACATTCGCAACCAGTTGGTCGTCTTCGATGATGAGAATCTTGTTCATGTCGCCTCAAGCTTGGTTCAAAGCCGGATTTTTGGCCAGATAATCATTAAGATAATCGCGGATGCGTTGGAATTCGTGCCGGGCCTTTTGCATGAGCTCGTCGGTGGAGACCAGCTTGCCTTCAAAACCCTGCTTTTCCATCTCGCGCAAAACGGGCACGAGCTGGTTCATGCCGCAGGTGGCGCTGGCCCCGGCACAGCTATGGGACAGCCGGCGCACCGCCGGAGGATCGGCGGCAGTCACCGCCGCCTGCAACTGCTCCAATTGGTCGGTGGTTTGTTTCAGGTAAAGATTGATCAAATCCCGCAGCCCTTCCGGATCGTTGTCGGAAAAATCCAGCAGGCGGGGCATGTCCACCGGCGGTTCTTCCGTGGGCGCGGGGGTGGGGGCGGACGCCTCCTTAGGGACAACGTTCGTCTCGGCTGTCCCCGCAAGCGTGGTGGCCCAGCGTTCCACCGTCTGGCGGATGTCTTCCGGCCGGACTGGCTTGGGCAGGTAATCGTCCATGCCGGCAGCCAGGCATTTTTCCCGGTCGCCTTGCATGGCGTTGGCCGTCATGGCGATGATGACGATGGGCGTTTTGAAATGTGGAATATTCTCCCGCTGGCGCTCGCGGATGGCGCGTGTGGCTTCCATGCCGTCCATTTCCGGCATTTGCACATCCATGAAAATCAAATCGTATGGCTCGCGCTCGAGCGCCTTGAGGGCTTCTAGGCCGTTGCCGGCCACGTCGGCTTTGTATCCCATCTGTGACAGCAGCCGCAGGGCCACCTTTTGATTGATGGCATTGTCGTCGCACAACAAAATCCGCAATGGCAGCCGCGCGGCCAGCGTGGGGTCCAGTTTGCCCGGCGTGGTAGCGCGTTTGAGGGTTGATTTCACGCCGGAAACTGCGCGGCCCAGCATTTCCTTCAATTGGGCGGGCTTGACCGGCTTGTTCAGGCAGCCGACAAATCCGGCCGCGGCATATTCCGGGGTGTTCTGGTGGGAGCCCACGGCGGACAGCAGAATCACCGGCAGCTTGTTATTTTGCGGCAGCTTCCGGATTTCCTGGGCCAGGGTGATGCCGTCCGTTTCCGGCATCTGCAAATCCACCAGCGCCAGGTCAAAATTTTCCCCTGACCGCAGCCATTCCATGGCTTCCACCGGCGAGGGCGTGCAGCGCGGCAACATGCCCCACTTGGTCACGTGCCCTTGGAGCACCCGGCTGGCCGTGGCGTTGTCGTCCACAATCAGCACCCGCAGGTTGGCAAAGGGCCGGGCAGGTTCAGGCGCCGGCGGGGCCGGGGCGGAAACTGTTGCATCCGATTCGAACGGCAGGACAAAATGAAAGGTGGACCCTTTTTTGGGAGCGCTCTCCACCCACATCTTGCCGCCCATCAATTCCACCAGCCGCTTGCTGATGGCAAGCCCCAAGCCGGTGCCGCCATATTGCCGGCTGGTGGAGGCATCCGCCTGGCTGAAGGATTTGAACAGCCGCGCCAGGCGGTCCACCGGAATGCCGATGCCGGTGTCCTGCACATAAAAATGAATCTGCCACGGCGGTGCCGGCTCGGTCGCAACGGCGGGGGCGGATTTGACGAGCACCTGCACAAAGACATCTCCCGCCGGAGTAAACTTGATGGCATTGCTCAGGAGGTTCACCAGCACCTGGCGCAGCCGCGAGGTGTCACCCAGCACTTGGGGCGGGATGCCGTCATCCATGTGGTAAACCAGGTCCAGCTTCTTCTCGCCCGCCTTGGGCGCGAGCAGGTCCAGCGCGTCCTCCACACAGGCCCGCAGGTCGAACGGCCGGAGTTCCAGTTCCAGCTTGCCGGATTCGATTTTTGAAAAATCCAGAATCTCGTTAATGATGTTTAACAGGGATTCGCTGCAGGAATAGATGGTCTCCACATACCCGTGCTGCTCATGGTTCAATGGGGTTTCGAGCAGCAGCCCGGACATGGCGATGACGCCGTTCATGGGGGTGCGGATTTCGTGGCTCATGGTGGCCAGGAAATCGGCCTTGGCCCGGGCATTGGCCTCGGCGGCTTCGCGGGCGGCGATGAGTTCGCGGTTGGTCTGGCTGAGTTCGTCCTGCAGGCGTTTGGCGCGGAGCACGCCCCGCAACCGGGCCCGCAGCTCCGCCGATTCAAAGGGCTTGGTCAGGTAATCCGTCGCGCCGAGTTCGAACCCGCGCAACTTGTACTCGCTCTGGTTGCGCGCGGTGAGAATGATGACCGGGATGTTTTCCGTGGCGGGGTTTTCCTTGAGCCAGCGCAAAACCTCAAAGCCGTTCTGGCCGCCGGGCAGGCCGAGGTCCAGCACCACCGTGTCGGGGCGGATTTCCTGGATCTTCGCCATGGCTTCGGTGGCGCTCAGGGCACCGGTCAGGATGATATGGTCCTCCCGCAACAACGAGGCGAGCACCTGTTGCAGTTCAGGATCATCCTCCACCAGCAAGACGTGAGAAATGAGCTGACTCATAAACCGGATCCGGCTTTCATGGCATTTGTAAGAACGCGGGGATTCAACACCAAAACCGGTTCGGGCAAAAGAAGTTTTTGCGCCGGCCCCGGAATCCTGGACGCAAAGAATCATTGCACGCCCCCCCCGAACCCGCATAAAATCCCCGTATGGTTCAAATGGCTCCCGGCCCGGCGCTGATGGGCGAGATTTCCCCCTTCGGCGCATTATATGTGCGGGCATATCGCGGCATGTTGCTGGCCCGCATTTTGGATGACAAATTTGCCGCGCTCTATCGCGCCGGGAAAATCACCGGAGGTGTCTTCCTGGGGCGCGGCCAGGAGGCGCTCAGCGTGGCTGTGGGCCTGGCGCTGCGCGCCGGCGACGTCTTTGCTCCCCTCATCCGCGATGCCGCCGGCCGGTTGATTTTCCGCGAAACCGTGCTGGATGCGGTGCGTACCTACATGGGGTCGCCGCTCGGCCCGATGCGCGGACGCGATGGCAATGTGCACCGCGGCAACCCGCGCGAGGGTTATCTGCCCATGATCAGCCATCTGGGCGCCATGATCTCCGTGGTCAACGGCATGCTGCTGGCCAAACGGTTCAAGGGCGAGAAGGACGTCGTCGGCGCCGCCTGCGTGGGCGAAGGCGCCACCTCCACCGGCGCCTTCCATGAGGGCTTGAACCAGGCTGCGGTCGAAAACCTTCCGCTGATACTCGTGGTAGCCAACAACCAGTTTGCCTATTCCACCCCCACCGACCGCCAGTTCGCCTGCGAAAGCCTGGTGGACAAGGCCGCCGGTTACGGCGTGACCGGACACCGGGTGGATGGCACCGAACTGGATGCCTGTCTCAAAACCATTGCCACCGCGGTGGAGCGCGCGCGCGCCGGCGACGGTCCCCAACTCGTGGTGGCGGAATTGCTCCGGCTCTGTGGTCACGGAGAACATGACGATGCGGGTTACATTGATTCCGGCATGAAAAAATCCCCCTTGGGCCGCGATTGTTTGAAGCTGGCCGAGGCCCAACTGTTGAGCCAGGGCTGGGCCGATGCCGCCCGGCTGGAGTCGTGGCGGGCCGAGGCCGTCCATGAAGTGGAAGCGGCCGTGGCCCAGGTGCAGGGCGAGGCTCCGCCCAACCCCTTCACCGAACAATGGTCGGCCCTGAGCACCGCCCGGTTGAGCGAAGGTCAGGAATAATCCCTGCCGCATGAGCATCACCTATTTGGAAGCGATTCGTGAAGCCCAGGCCCGGGCGCTGGCCCAAGATCCCCGGGTCTTCATCTACGGGCAGGACGTGGGCGCATTTGGCGGCGCGTTCAAGGCCACCAAAAATCTCGCCGGGGAATTTCCCGGGCGCGTGCTGGATGCCCCCATCAGCGAGGACGCCATCATCGGCTCCGCCGTGGGCGCCGCCATCGGCGGCATGCGGCCCATCGTGGAAATGCAATTCGCCGACTTCGCCTCGGTCGGGTTCAACCAGATCGTGAACCAGGCGGCCACGCTGTTCTGGCGTACGCAAGTACCGTGTCCCATCACGGTCCGGCTCCCGTTTGGCGGCACCGCCGGCGGCGGGCCATTCCACAGCCAGAGCGTCGAAGCCATCTACGCGCATTTCCCCGGATTGATTGTGATGACTCCCGCCACCGTGGAAGACGCCTACAGCATGTTGCTGGAAGCGGTGGCCATTGACGACCCGGTTATTTTTTGCGAGCACAAGTACCTTTATTATCACTTGAAGGCGGACGCGTTGCCTACGGAGGCCGTGCCCACCGGCAAAGCGCGCATCGCCCGCGCGGGCCGCGACATGACCATCGTGGCCTACAGCGCCATGGTACATGAAGCCATCGCCGCGGCGGACGAACTCGCGCCCGAAGGCTCGGAAATTGAGGTTGTGGACCTGCGCTCCGTGAAGCCGCTGGATACTGACACCGTCATGGCCTCGGTGGCCCGCACCGGCCGGCTGCTGTGCGTGGGCGAATCCTGGCCGTGGGGCGGGGTGACCGCCGAGGTGATTGCCCGCGTGGCCGCCGAAGGGTTCGGCCTGCTGGATGCCCCGCCGCAGCGGTTGAACGCCAAGGACACCCCGGTGCCGTATCATCCCAACCTCTGGACCACCCACCGCCCGACGGCCCGCAGCATCGCCGCCGCCGCGCGCCGGTTGTTGCGCCTGTAATTTTATTATGCCTCAAGTTCCCATCATCATGCCGCAACTGGGCGAATCCATCGCCGAAGCCACCATCATCAATCTCCTGGCGCCGGTGGGCACCGCGGTGGAGGCCGACCAGGACATCGTGGAAGTGGAGACCAACAAGGCGACGATGAACGTGACCTCGCCCTGCCGCGGCAAGATTGAAAAATGGACGGTGCAGTTGAACGAGAGCTATGCCGTGGGCGCGATCATCGGTTATCTGGAGGCAACGGTGGCAGACGCGGAACGCAGCGGACAGTCCGTAGCGCCCGCCCCGGACTCCGCCACCAACGGCAAAGCCGAGGGCAAACCGCGGACCGGCACCGAAGGCCACAAGCAGGTCGAGCCCACCGTGCGCGGCCTGCCCGTGCCGGCCAATACCGCCGGCGTCAGTTACATTTCCCCGCGCATGAAGGCCCGCATGAATGAGCTGGGCCTGCAGGCGGCGGATATGGCGGGCATTGCCGGCAGTGGCGCCGCCGGGCGGGTAACCATCCAGGACCTCGAAGCCTTTCTCGCCAACCTCGAGCAGCACAAGGTGACCCCGGCCTCGTCCATGCGCGTGGCCGTGGCCGACGCCATGCGCCGCAGTTGGACCCGCCCGCTGGCCATGGTGGCGCTGCCCATCCACCTGGATCCCATGCTGGCCCATCGCAAATCCGGCGCGCCCAAGGCGGGCCCGGCCCTGTACGCCCTGCGGGCACTGGCCATCGCGCTCGCGGAAAACAGCGCGCCGGCCGGCCGGCTCATCGGCAACAAAATCGTGCATCCTTCTTCCATTGACGTGGGCTTCGCCGTGGAGGCGGAAGATGGCGTGCTCGTGCCCGTCATCCGCCACGCCGACAAAAAATCTTTGAAGGACCTGGTGGCGCGCTACAACGAACTGGTGGAACTGGCCCGGCAACGCAAACTGCCGCGCGATGCCACCGGTGGCTCCATTGCCACCGTCACCAACTTCGGCACGTTCGGTCTCACCTGGGCCACGCCGATTCCGCTGCCGGAACAAACCCTCGTGCTCGGCATGGGTGCCGGCCGCCGGGTGCCGCACTGGGATGTCGCCACCGGTCAGTTCGTGCCCATCATGGAAGCCAACTTCACCCTGAGCTTCGACCACCGCGTGCTGGATGGCGGCGCGGCCGGCCGGTTGCTGGCCCGCGTGGCCGAACTCATCCGGCATCCCGAGCAGATGTAAGTCCCCGCCGGGGCCATGCCACAATCGTCTATCTTGGTTTGATGTCGTCGGGGGGCGTGATTCCAAAGTCCCTCATGCGCCGGGTCAGTCGCCCCGGCCTACATTCATCTGCATCAGAGTGGCACTGCGGTCGCATGACCAACCCCGCGTCCGCGTTTTTCCCAAAACAAGGCGCTCATTGATCCCCCTTCTTCAGTGGGGAGCGGGCAGGCCTAATCACGGAGTTTTCAAGCTGAAATGCCGACAGCCCGCCAAATTTTGCATTGCGGCATCCCGCACCCGGCTGTCATGGTTTGCCGCATGACCAAAATCCAAAGGCTCGTTTTGACGCTGGGATTGCTGGCGCTTGCGGGCGGCAGGATTTCCGCAGCGGTGGTGGAAAGCGACGTCTGTGTGTATGGCGGCACCTCCGGTGGAGTGGTGGCGGCTGTGGCAGCGGCACATCTGGGCCAAACAGTTTCCCTGGCAGTCTATGATACGCACCTGGGTGGATTGACCTCCGGCGGCCTGGGCGCCACCGATGTGGGCACGGTGACCGCCATCGGCGGCATGGCCCGGGAGTTTTACCGCCGCATTGGCAGGTGCTACGGCCAGGAGGAGCGGTTTGATTTTGAACCGCACGTGGCGGCCCAGGTGTTCGCCGACTGGCTGCGCGAAGCCGGGGTGACGCCGCATTGGCGGCAACGGCTGGCGACGGTGACCAAGTCCGGCACCCGCATTACCGAAATCCGCATGGAGGACGGCACCGTGTACCGCGCCAAGATGTTCATTGATGCCACCTATGAGGGCGATTTAATGGCGCAAGCCGGAGTAAGTTTCACCTTCGGTCGCGAAGGCACTAACGTGTATGACGAACCGTTGAACGGCGTTCGCGCCAGCACGCCCAAGCATCAGTTCGATGTGGCCGTGGATCCCTATATCATACCGGGAAACTCCGCCAGCGGGTTGCTGCCGTTCATTCAACCGGGCGATGGCGGGACTCCGGGCGCGGGCGACCGGCGCATTCAGGCCTTCAACTACCGCTTGTGCTTTACGCAAAATCCCACCAACCGGCTGCCGCACGTCCAGCCGCCGGATTTCGACCCCGCCCGCTACGAATTGCTGGGCCGGCTGCTGGATGCCTGGCGGGCGGCGGGAAAAAAGCTGACGCTGCATTCCTTTTTCAACATCACCGCGCTGCCCAACGGCAAGACGGATATGAACAACAACGGCCCGTTCTCCACCGATTTTATCGGCATGAACTGGACGTATCCCACCAACGACTACGCCGCCCGTGAAAAGCTGGACCGGCAGCACCGGGAATACATCCAGGGTATGATCTGGTATCTGCTCACGAGTCCGCGCGCGCCGGAAACGTTGCGCGACGAATTGCGGACCTGGGGCCCGTGTCGCGACGAATGGCCGGAAACCGGAGGTTATTCGCCGCAGATTTACGTGCGCGAAGCCCGGCGCCTGTTAGGGGAATACATGATGACGCAGGCAGATTGCGCGGGCGACCGGGTGGCCCCTGATTCCCTTTGTTTAGGCTCGTATAATATGGATTCGCATAACTGCCAGCGGGTGGTGCAGCACGGCGTGGTGCGCAACGAAGGCGATGTCCAAGTGCACGTGCCCCGGCCATATCCCATCGCTTACCGCGCCATCCTGCCGCGCCGGAGCGAATGCGAGAATTTGCTGGTGCCGCTGGCGTTGTCGGCGAGCCACATTGCGTTTGGTTCCATCCGCATGGAGCCGGTGTTCATGATGCTGGGGCAGGGGGCGGGCACGGCGGCGGCCCTGGCCGATGTGGATGCAGTCTCCGTGCAGCAACTAAGTTATGCCCGGCTGGCGGCGCAGCTCACGAAAGACGGAGCGCTGCTGCACTGGCAGCCCACCGGTTTGGCGGGAATTACGGCCGGGATCATTGTGGACAATGCCGGCCCCGGAGTCAGTGTCACCGGAGACTGGCAGGCCAGCACGGCGACCGCCGGATTTTTGGGCCGGGATTACTGGCATGATGCCAATGCCGGCAAGGGCGAGAAGAGCGTGACGTTCGTTCCGCAACTGCCGCGGGCCGGTCGTTACCAGGTGGCCCTGTATTGGCCGGCCGCGTCGAACCGGGCCTCCAATGTGCCGGTGGATGTAAATTTCGCGGGTGGCTTGCAGACCGTGTTGGTGGATGAAACGCGGGAGCACGCGGGCTGGGTGCCGTTGCTAACCACCAATTTTGATGCCGGCACCAACGGCTGGGTACGCTTGCGGACCACCGGCACCACGAATCACGTCATTACGGATGCGGTCCGCTGGCTGCCGGTAAGTGCGGCATCGCAATAAAGTCGGGAAGCGGCGCAGCTCCGCTGGATTGCGGATGCTCCCCATCCGCAGTGTGAGGCAACGCCGGAGGTTTTGGGCGAGCGAAGTCAGTTTTATCGTCCGCTCTCGCTGAACTACAGGCATCTCGTATCTGTCTGGCTTGGCGGGCCTAAGAAGGCAAGCTGATCTTTTGGCGTGATTGGCAAAGAGATTGGCGCGTCCTGCCAGTGACGAGATTCTATGATTGGTATATCATAAAATCATGTCTGCCGTCAGAATCCGAACGGGGGGGCAAAAAAGTGTGAAGCGACAGCCGCTTTTGATCTTCAAAGACACGATGCCCGGTTTCAGCGATGGCCTTGAATTTCAGCCCAATTAGCCAATGAGTGATCGTTTACGAATCTCCCGCACCTGGGCCCGGCGGTTCGCCGACCATAGGCTGGCGGTGCCGACCCTGCTCCAACTTGCGGGATTGCCGCCAGGCTTTTTCAATCAGGAGAAGGTTTACGTTACCACGGCTGAAGTCTTCGCGCTTTGGCGGAGTGTTGGAGAAATGAGCTCCGATCCGGGCATCGGCCTGAAGTTGGGCGCAGAACAACGATTGGAACGGTCACACCCCGCTGCGATTGCCGTTATTTGCAGCCGGACCTTTGGTGATGCCCTCGAACGACTCGGCCGTTACAAACGACTGACGTGCCCGGAAGAGATTCGGGTCCACCGGAACGCTCAAGAAGCCGCAGTGGAGTTCTTTTATGTCGCAGCGGAAGAACCGCAACCCGATATGCTGGTGGATATGGTCATGTCCTGGATTCTGGGCGTGGGGCGGCGGGGCACTGACGGCCAACTCTCCCCACTTCGGCTGGAACTGACGCGTGGGGTGCGGCATCGCGAATTGTTTGAAAGCCATTTCGGATGCCCGGTGCGTTTCAGGAGTGACCGCAACGCCCTGATTTTTCGCAGCAGCGCTCTCGACCTCCCCTTTGTGACTCACAACGAAGAATTGCTGACGGTGATCGGAACGCAGTTAGATTCCGAACTGGAAGCGCGGCACCGGGGCACGAATGCCGGCGAACAGGTGAAAGAGGCGCTCCGACGATCATTGGCCGGCAAGCGCCCCACACTGCAGGGTGTCGCCCAGGAACTGGGCATGAGCGTCCGCACACTCCAGCGCCGGCTGGCTGACGCCGGCATCACTTTTCAACAGGTCGTGGCAGACACGCGCCACGAGTTGGCCCGCCACTATTTGAAACAAAGCGCGGTGGAACTGAACGAAACTGCCTTCTTGCTGGGCTTTGAAGACGCCAGCTCGTTCTTTCGCGCTTTTCAAGAGTGGGAGGGCACTTCGCCGGGCGAGTGGCGGACCCGGCAATCTGCCGCGGCTGTCGAAGCGTAGCGGTGGTTAACAACGAGGACCGAAATGAAACCGACTAAATTGGAAAACAAAAATCCGAAAGCCTCCCCCCGGGCCGGGCAGTTCAGCGACCGCAGTGCGCGCCGCCATGAGCTGGATCGCCGCTCGTTTTTGCGCACAACCGGAATGATCGCCGCCGCGACGCTCGCGGGTGGGGTTTCATTTCCGGCTGCCGCCCTGGAAACCCGCGGGGCGACCGCCAAACCGGTGGTGAGCGGGCGGCGCAAGCTGGGAACGCTGGAAGTTTCCAGTGTCGGTCTCGGATGTCAGGATTTCACCGGTACGTTCTATGCGACCCACCCAAGCCGGGCCGATGTGATCGCCCTGGCGCGCGCGGCTCATGAACACGGTGTCACCCTCTTCGACGCAGCTGAGGCGTATGGTCCGCTGGAGGTCGAACGAATTCTCGGCGAAGCGCTTGGCCCCATCCGCAATGAGGTGGTGGTCTCCTCGAAGTTCGGCTGGGCCATTGATCCCGACACCGGCCGCAGGACCGGCGGCCTCAACAGTCAGCCGGAGCACATCCGGTTGGCCGTTGACGGCATGCTGAAGCGGCTCAAGACGGACCGCCTCGACCTTCTGTACCAGCACCGGGTTGACCCTGCTGTTCCCATTGAGGACGTTGCAGGGACGGTCAAGGATCTGATTGCCCAAGGCAAAGTCCTGCACTTCGGGCTTTCCGAACCCGGACCGCAAACGCTGCGCCGCGCGCACGCGGTCCAGCCCGTGACGGCGGTTCAAAACGAATACTCCCTAATGGCGCGTGACCCGGAAGCGCAAATCCTCCCCATCTGCAAAGAACTGGGAATCGGATTTGTTTGTTGGAGCCCGCTTGCCATGGCGTTCTTGACCGGCGCCATTGATGAGAAGACACAATTTGAGCAAGGTGATTTCCGCGGCATGGTGCCGTGGTTCGTGCCCGAGAACCGCCCGGGCAATATTGCGCTGGTTGCGGTGGTGAAAGAATGGGCCCAGCGCAAGAACGCGACGCCTGCGCAGATTGCACTGGCCTGGCTGTTAGCGCAAGAGCCCTGGGTCGTTCCAATCCCCGGCACGACCAAGCTGCCACACCTTTTTGATAATATCGGAGCCGATGCCGTAAGATTCACGCCCGCCGAACTCGGCGAACTGAATGCCGCATTGCTCCACACACCGGTCCATGGCGCGCGACTATCGCCTTGGATACTAGCGCTCTCCGGAGTCGAAGCGCCGGTAAAGCCGTGACGATTCGGGCTCGCCAGGGATTTTGCGCATGAGTTGAGCCATCAGGCTGGGCAAGCGGATTTATGCAAAATGTGAAGCTAAACAACGGGGTTGAGATACCGGTTCTGGGATTCGGCGTTTTTCAAATCGCTGATTCGGCCGAATGTGAGCAAAGCGTGGTTGAAGCGATTCAAACGGGATATCGGCATATTGATACGGCACAATCTTATTTAAATGAAGCCGCGGTCGGGCGGGGGATCAAACGCAGCGGGGTGCCGAGGAAAGAATTGTTCATCACCACAAAACTTTGGATCCAGAGCAAGGGCTATGCAGGCACAAAGGCTGCCTTCGAAAGATCTCTCACGCGGCTGCAATTGGATTATCTCGACCTGTTTTTGATACATCAGCCGTTCGGGGATGTTTATGGCGAATGGCGGGCAATGGAGGAGCTGTATCAGCAAGGTAAAATCAGGGCCATCGGGGTGTCAAACTTTCAGCCTGACCGGGTCATGGACTTGATGATCCACAACAAAGTTACCCCGGCGATAAATCAGATCGAGGTAAATCCCTTTCAGCAGCAGATCGAAGCGCAAAGGTTTTTACAGGAAAACAACATCCAGGCGGAAGCGTGGGCTCCGTTTGCCGAAGGGAAAAACAACATCTTCAGAAACGAGGTATTGCTTGCCATTGCGGCGCGGCACAAAAAAAGCGTGGCCCAGGTGATTCTTCGCTGGGTCTCACAAAGGGGCATTGTGGTGCTTTCAAAATCAACCCGTCCGGAGCGAATGCGGGAAAACATTGCGGTGCTTGATTTTGAATTGGGCCCGGAAGATCTGGCTGCGATCAAAACTTTGGATACCAAGACGAGCAGCTTTTTCGACCATCGCGATCCTGAAAAGGTGAAGTGGTTGGGTACCCGAAAACTGGATGTTTAATCGCACGGACCATTTTTCCAGTTGCCGGACCAGCGCAAACATTATGAGCAGAAAACATCAAAAGCCCCGGGGCGCGCCCTGGCTGATCGCCGCCTTCCTTGTTGCTTCAACAGGCGCGCAAGAAACCACCACGAGCGGGCCCGAGAAGCCTTCCCCGCCGACAGCGGTCGCCGCCCCGGCCCCGGCTGTGGCGCCGACGGTCCGCACTGAAGCCGGAATTGTGCGTGGCGTGACCGCAGGAGAGGTCGCCAGCTTTAAGGGCATTCCTTACGCTGCCGCTCCGGTCGGCGCCTTGCGCTGGCGCCCACCGCAACCGGTCCCCGCGTGGCAGGGAGTGCGCGACGCCAGCAAGTTCGGCGCAGATTGCGCGCACGCAGCATGGCCCCGCGGTTCGGGATCAATTGCGGAAGGCTCCTCCGAAGATTGTCTGTTCATCAATGTGTGGCGGCCAGCCGGGGCTTCGGCGGGGGCGAAATTGCCGGTCATGGTCTGGATCCACGGCGGCGCTTTCGTGTTCGGCAGCGGCGCCCTGCCGGACGCTTCCAGCCTTCAATTCGCCAGGCACGGGATCATTTTGGTGGCGTTCAATTACCGGCTGGGACGTCTGGGCTTCTTCGCGTTTCCCGCACTCAGCCGCGAGCATCCGGAAGAACTCCATGGCAACTACGCTTACATGGACCAGATTGCCGCCCTCAAGTGGGTGCAGCGGAACATCGCCGCCTTTGGGGGGGATCCGAAAAATGTTACCATCTTTGGCGAATCCGCTGGCGGGGTCTCCGTGCATACGCTCCTGACCTCGCCGCTTTCACGCGGCCTTTTCCAAAAAGCCATCAGCGAGTCGGGTGGGGGCCGGGACGGCGTTCTCACCGGGCGGCCAATGGCGCAAGATGGTAGCGATCCAAACTACCCGGTGTCCGCTGAAACGATCGGCATGAACTTCGCCCGCAAGCATAAGATCGCGGGAACGGCCGCGGCCGCGCTGGCTGAACTGCGGGACCTCAGCGTTGCGGAAATTGTGGATGGCGGTCAGGAAAGTGACGGACCGGGTGGTCCCGCCATTTACTCGGGGCCGATTCTCGACGGTAAGCTGGTAGCGGAGACCGCCCAGAGCGCCTACGAGGCAGGCACGCAGGCAAAGGTTCCGCTGATCATCGGATCCAACAGCGCGGAAGTGCCGGGCGGTTTTGTTAATGCCAGTTCAAAGGACGAATTGCTGGCTCGCTTCGGAAGCCTGAGGGCCCAGGCGATTGCGGCCTACAATCCTGAGGGGACTAATGAATTTTCCCAAATGCTCACGATGGTGAATACGGACAAGGTATGGGCGGAGCCTGCCCGGTTCACCGCCAGAGCCTTTGCCGCCAAGAAACAGCCGGCCTACGTTTATCGCTTTTCCTACGTCCCGGCCGAAATGCAACCGATGATGCGATATGGGGCGCCGCACGGATCGGAAATCCCTTATGTGTTCGGTAACCCTGCCGGCAGAAACGGAGCTTCCGCGGCCGCCAAGGACCAAGAGGTCGCCAGGATAATGAACGCCTATTGGGCAAACTTCGCCAGGACTGGCGACCCCAATGGCAGGGGATTGCCGAAATGGCCACGTTATAATCCCAAAAGCGGCGAGATCTTGGATATTCAACCCGACGGTACGCCTGTCGCCGGGCCTGATTCCCGAAAAGCGCGTCTGGATGTCACCGAGTTGGCCTCCAAGTTGACGAAGCCACGATAGCATTGCACCCGCAAAAAAATCCTGTCGGTGGAGCTCAGTTAACCCAACAAAACAAAAATCATGAAAATAACACTTATCGCGTTGTGCCTGTTTTTCGCCGGACTGCAGCCATCGCTGGCTCAAGCGAAATTGCCGGGTTCGGCAACCCCAACCTTTACCCGAGAGGAACAGGAAATCCTTGATCTTTCAAAAACCAAATGGACCTGGATGTCAGAAAAAAATGTCGAGGCGCTGAACGGGCTTTTTGAAGAAAACTGCGTGTTTGTGCATATGGGGGGAAGCTGGGGGAAGAAACAGGAGCTGGATACCATTAAGGGAGGCATGATTTGGTATAAAAAAGCGGAAATCTACTCGGCATCAGTGAATCTCTTTGGCAATACCGCAATCTTGTTAAACGACATTGACTTGGTGGCAATGGTCGGCGGCCACGAAGCCATCAATCCGTTTATGGTGACGGAGGTCTATATCAAAGCGGACGGCAAATGGAAGCTGGGCTCGCTCACCTTCTCCCATCTGATGCGGCCACTTAAATTGAAAATCAATAATGAGCCGCCGCCGGCGCAACACTGACTGGCCCTGCGCGCGCGCGACTGCCCGCGATCTGGGTGATAATACGCCGTGCTTCTCCAGCGCATTTTGATTTCTAAGAATTGCTGCAAATACCGCCCGGCGCGGCAACGGCACTTGCCATTTGTTTCCATTGCGTTTATCTCCTTTGCGGTCCCGAAATAATCGCATCATGAAAATACGTCTCACTCCGGTTCGAATTGCAACGGCGCTGCTGTTGGCGGCGGCCCTGACCTGCCTGACGGCCTCGGCAGAAATCCCCCGCGCGGAACATCCGCGCCCCGATGCCTTCCGCACCAACTGGATGACCCTGAACGGCGACTGGCAGTTTGAAATTGACCAGGCCGGGGACGGCGCCGCCCGCGGCTTTACTTCGGGACACGACTTGGCCAAAAAAATCACCGTGCCGTTTTGCCCGGAGAGCAAGCTGAGCGGCATCGGTCATTATGATTTGATGACCAACGTGTGGTATCGGCGCGAATTTGAAGTGCCGCAGAGCATGGCCGGCAAACGCGTGCTGTTGCATTTCGGTGGCGTGGATTACCAGACGTGGGTGTGGGTGAACGGCCAGTTGGCCGGCACGCACGTGGGCGGCAATGTTTCGTTCGCGTTTGAGATTACCCCGTTCCTGCACGCGGGCAGCAATGAAGTGGTGGTGCGCGCGTTTGACGACACCGCCAGCGGCCGGCAGCCCACCGGCAAACAGACGCACACCGTGAGCGAGGGTTGTGTTTATACCCGCACCACCGGCATCTGGCAGCCGGTCTGGCTGGAAGCCGTGGGGTCTTCCTATGTCAGCCAGTTTTCCGTGGTGCCGGACCCGGACAATTCGCGGGTGCTGATCACGGCCGATGTGGACGGCACCGACCCGGACCTCAAGCTCACCGTGGAAGCCTGGGCTGGCAACAAGCGCGTGGGCCGCGACACCGTCCCCGCCGAATGGCGCAACAACCACCTCGTGGTGAATCTGAAGGAGAAGCATCTCTGGATGCCCGGTGATCCGTTTTTGTACGACCTGAAATTCACTCTGACGCGCGGCAAAAAAACGGTGGATGCAGTCACCAGCTACTTTGGGTTGCGCAAGGTTTCCATTGTGGGCCGCGCCATCCTCATCAATGACAAACGCATTTTCCAGCGACTGATTCTGGACCAGGGCTTTTATCCGGATGGCATTTGGACGGCGCCGTCGGATGCCGAACTGAAGGCGGACATTGAACGTTCCATGGCGGCGGGGTTCAACGGCGCCCGGCTGCATCAAAAGGTGTTTGAGCCGCGCTTCCTGTATTGGGCGGACAAGCTGGGTTACCTCGTTTGGGGTGAATATCCCAACTGGGGTTTTGATTACAAGCCCGAGAACTACGCGAACTTCCTGAATGAATGGGTGGAGATTTTGGAGCGCGACCGCAATCACCCCGCGATTATCGGCTGGTGTCCCTTCAACGAAACACCGGGCAACGCGGGTGAATTGCAACGCATCATCTGGCAGGAAACCAAGGCGATTGATCCCACGCGGCCGGCGTTGGAAACCAGCGGCTGGGTCCACACGCTGCCGAACCCGGAAGTGCGTGATGCGCATAATTACGACCAGGACCCGGTCACCTACAAACTGCGTTGGCTGGATTATTTCACCACCGGCAAATTGCCGTTGCCGGCGCGTTATGGCAGCAATTCCGGCGATGTGGGCGTGCCGTTCATGGTCAGCGAATTTGGCGGCATCGGCTGGGATACCACCGGCGGCTGGGGTTATGGCCAGGGCCCCAAAGACCTGACGGAATTTTACGCCCGCTATCAGGGGTTGGTGGATGCGCAGTTGGACAATCCGGATTTGTTCGGGTTCTGCTACACGCAGCTCACCGATGTGGAACAGGAACACAACGGGCTGTATTATTACAACCGCAAACCCAAGTTTGACCTGCAAAAGCTCCACGCCATCACCTCGCGGCCGGCGGCGTATGAAACGGTCGGACCGCAGACGCCGCGGCCTAATACTGCGGCCAGCGGCAAAATGACCCGCGTGCTGGTGGGGGCCGCCCCGGATGGTGGCAACGCGCAACCTTACCATTTCACCACCAGCGAACCGGGCGCCGGCTGGAACACCGCCGCGTTTGATGATTCGGCCTGGCAGACCGGCCACGCGCCGTTTGGCCACGGTCCGGCGGGCATTCGCACCGCCTGGCAGACGGATGACATCTGGCTGCGCCAAACCTTTGACTCCGACCTGGCCAGCATCAAGAGCGCCGCGCTGGTGATTCATTTCGACGACGACACCGAGGTGTTCGTCAACGGCCAGTTGATTTGGGGCGAGAAAGGCGCGAATGGCGATTATCAGATCTTTCCCGTGACCGACGTGCTGAAGTCCGCCCTGAAACCGGGAAAGAACCTCATCGCCATCCATACCCACCAGACCGGCGGCGACCAGTTCATTGATGTCGCCTTGCTCTGCGAACCGTAGGCGCCGGCAGGCGGCTGTGCGGATCGGCGGGGCCATTGCCGGCCTGGCGGCGTGCGGGTCGGAGCCAAAGTTCAGACCCAGGCCCGCGAAGTCTGGCGCCGCAATTTCCTAACCAACGATGCCCGGCTTTCTTTTGGCAGATCAAATCCTGGCGTTTGGGCGGTTCATGGTGAAGCGAGTTCGCCATACCAATAGGAAGCGGTGACTCCGCCATCCATGAGGATGTCGCTGCCCGTGATAAAGCCGCCGTCCGCCCCCAGAAGCAAGGCCGCAACCGTGGCCACTTCATCCGGAGTTCCGGCGCGTTTTGCCACGGAAAGATCAATCATACGGCGATACCCTTCGCCGCGCGGCCCCGTCAGTTCATCTTTTGCGAGCGGAGTCATGATGATGCCCGGGCTGATGGTGTTTAGGCGGGCTCCGCGCTTGCCCCAGCGAACCGCTTCGGCCATGACGCGGAGCGAGTTCCCGCGCTTGGAAAGCTGGTAGGCGTGCAGGGAATCCTTCACCTGGTCAGGTTGCAAGAACGGCAGCCGCAGCAGTTCTTCCACCGGCGTCGTCGCCAGAGCCTGGTTCTGGGCGACGGTGAGGGGCGGCAGGCGATGCCCGGACTGCGAGGCGATGACCACCCCGGCCCCACCTTGACCGATGACGTTGCCAAACTCCTCCAGCAGCAGCGCCGTGCCGTAGAGGTCAACTTTAAGGATGGTCGCCGGTGCTGCCTGCGATGGCGAGACCCCGGCGGCATGGATCAGTCCGGTGACTTCGCCCAGCCCGGTGGCGGTTTCAACGAGCGCCCGCACGGCCTGACGCGAGGACACATCCACGGTCGCGACACTGGTGGCATATCCGGCGTTCCCTAAAATCGCCGCCGCGGCCTGGGCGTTTTCCGGGCGCATGTCGGCCAGGAGTATATGCTTGCCCGCGCCCACCCGCCGCGCGATGGCCTGTCCAATCTGCCCCGGTCCTACGACTACGACGATCTGCTGCATAATCCATCCTTTCTTTTGGTTTTCGCCCGGATTTCCGTGAAGCCAATGCAATGGCCCGCCACACATTGCGGGCATAACACGAATCCTCGGGACAGATGCCACGGTAAAGCCGTTCAATTGGGACCTCCCGCCACGCTGTGCGGGAAAATATCCTGCCCTCTGTTACTACCAATCCAGCCGCAGCTTCCTCGCGCCGGTTTCTTGGTGGTTCTCCCTGCATTTTGTTTTAACAATGATTTTGCGGTTTTTTGATTTTGTAAATTTGCAACCTGCTTTCCCACAGCCAGTTTAAACTTTTAAGCTCGCTGTTTTTGCCTTAAAAAATTGGGTTCACCATTAAACCACAGGGGTTCCGGGAGCGTGATAGAATACTCGATGGGATGCGAAAAACCGCAACCAGAGCCGGCCTGCGGGCCGAGAGGCAGGGCATGCAAAAGGCTGGATGCAGAACCGTGCCCCGATGCGACCGGTCGCGGGCGCGGCAACGGGAGATGGAAGGTGACATGGCGTTACCGCCAAGCCTGCATCGGCAACAACATCCCGTGCGGACGGTTCGTCCGCGCTCTGGAAAACCTCCGAAATCCGGCCAAATCAAACCGGATCAAACCACTTTTATGCGCGCTCACTTCGTGACCGATGAAGCGGCGGTGCCGCGCCACCCTGACTTCCGTCGCGCTGCGGAGCAGCGGCAGACAGGGAAAAGCCCAACTTTGCCCCGCCGGGTTACGCCAGACGGCCTTCCTGGCGCGGCCAGAGCTCTCCCAATCCGCAATCCGAATTTCGCATTCCGCACTTATCTGGCCGTCCGTTCGGTGGCCGCTTGCAAAGGTCAAATTACCAAACGAACCCAATTTTTTCGGGGCAATACGCAGGTGCAAGTAACTATGAATAAATTAGTTGAATCCGTTTTCGGTGCCGCACGGATTTGGGTTCATTTGGCTTCGTTCCTGGGTCCGCCGGTAGCAACGAACCCAACTCAGCGGCTCCTGTTTGCAACTGGGCGGTGGCGAATCAGGCCGCTTTGGTTCGCCTCGCCGGGCGTTCGGTGGGACGCCTGTTCTCCCTGCCGGGAGTGGCCGGGGGGGGGCCGATGAAACAATTGTTGTAAGGGAACTTGGAGTTGTCCGACAAACCTGCTGATGAAAAAAATAAGTATCCTCATTTTGGTGGCAACCTTGGCCGTACCCCTGTTGGCGCGGGCCGAGAAAACCCTGTTGAATCTCAACGCCTCCGGGGTGGCTATTCAGGGCTACGACCCGGTGGCCTTTTTCACCGACGGCAAACCGGTGAAGGGCAGCGAAAAGTTCACGGCCAAGCGCGACGGGGCCATTTACCAGTTCGCCAGCAAGGAGCATCTCAAGACGTTCCTGGCGGATTCGGCCAAGTATGAACCCGCCTATGGTGGCTACTGCGCGTACGGGGTCTCCCGGGACAAACTGGTGGAGGTGGATGTAAACGCTTTCCAAATCGTGGATGGCCGGCTATTACTCCAGTACAGCCCGACGGTGAAGGAAACTTTCAACAAGGATGCGAAAGCCAACCTGGCCAAGGCCGAGGCCAACTGGCCCAAGCTGGTGGATCAGAAAGGAAAATAAAAAACGTTCCGAATGCCAACCCCATGCCCTCCCGTCCATGAATCCCAATCTCCCGAGTGAGTCCGAAATTCTGATCCAATCGGTCATTGAAACCCTCGATCAGGCCGAGACCCTGCTGGGCGGCATTGATGACACCCAGTACGTGGCGCACGTGCCGGTGGCTTTCAATGCCAGCATCGGCGGCCACTACCGGCATTGCCTCGACCACTTCCGCAGCCTGCTGGATGCGGCGCGGGCGGGCGACCTCAATTACGACCAGCGCGAGCGGGGGACCCTGGTGGAGACGGACCGGTTTGCCGCGCTCAACGCCACGCGGGAATTGCGCGCGGCCTATTTGCGGCTGCCCGCAAACTTCACGATGCGGCCGCTCGCGGTCACTTGCAAAACCAGTTACGCCGCGCGCGATTCGCAAACCGCGCCGTCCACGGTGGGCCGGGAAATCATGTATGCCGTGGCGCATGCCGTGCACCACTACGCGCTCATCGGCATCATGGCCGGCTTGCTGGAGGTGAAGCTGCCCGCCGGTTTTGGCGTGGCGCCCTCCACATTGCGGCATCAGGCCGAAACCGCCGCCGCGTGAGGCCGGTCCAAAATCACCCATGACCGAAACCCTTCCCTGGCCGGCGCAAAACATTGCGATGTGGCTGCCCGTCTGGCAGGCGGCGGGTTTTTTCCTGGCCACATTTGTTTTGGAAGACGTGGCCACCGTGGGCGCGGGAGTGCTGCTGGCCGCGGGCGCCGTTTCCGGGCCGGTCGCTTTTGCCTCGTGCTTTCTGGGCATCTGGGCCGGGGACGCCGGGCTCTACGCGCTGGCGCGGTTTGCCGGACGGAAATGGTTTGACCGGTCACGCTGGCACCGGCACGCCGCGCGGGTGGCGGCGAGTGAACGCTGGTTCGCGGAACGCGGCCTGCCCATCCTCATCTTCACTCGCATGTTGCCGGGCACGCGTTTGCCCACGTATCTGGCGGCGGGATTTCTCCGGGTGCCGGCACCCCGCTTCCTGTGGATCACCGGCATCGCCGCCTGCCTCTGGACGGCATTGATTTTGGGACTGGCGCAATTGTTTGGCAACCGGTTGGTGGCCTGGTTGCAGGCGGGCAAACAGGACGGCTGGATTTTGCTGGGCATCGGAGTGCTGGCGTACCTGGGATTGCGCGGGCTCCGGCGGGTGGATTGGCGCCAAGTGGCCGTCGCTTGGGGACGCTGTTACCGCTGGGAATTCTGGCCGGCCTGGGTGTTCTATCCCCCGGTGGTGGTTTACTGCCTGTGGCTGGCGATAAAATATCGCGGCCTGTCCGCGCCGACGGCGGCCAACCCCGGAATCTTCTCCGGCGGTCTGGTGGGCGAATCCAAAATGGCCCTGCTGCAGGAGTTGCTGGCTACCAGTCCGGAATTCACCGCGAGGGCGGCGTTGCTTCCCGGCGAAACCGTGGCGGAAAGGCTGCGAGCCCTCGCCGAAGTGCAGGGCCAGTTGGATTTGGGCTTTCCTGTGGTGCTCAAGCCGGACGTCGGCCAGCGCGGTGCCGGGGTGAAGTTGATTCATAATGATGAGCAGGCGGAAGCTTACCTCCGCCATACCGCCGCGCCCTTGGTGGTGCAGCGGTATGCGCCGGGGCCGGGTGAGGTGGGCGTTTTTTATTACCGCTTTCCCCACGAACCACACGGACACATCTTCGCCATCACCGAGAAGATTTTTCCAGAGGTGACCGGTGATGGCCGGAGCACTTTGGCGGAACTGATCTGGCAGGATCCCCGGGCCCGTTTCCTGGTGCGCAAATATCTCCGCCGTTTTGCCGGGCGGGAGGATGAAGTGCTGCCCGCGGGCGAAACGTTGCGGTTGGTGGCCGCGGGCAATCACGCGCAGGGGTGCATTTTCCAGGATGGCATGCGCCTGAACACTCCCGCGCTGGCGGCGCGCATTGATGAAATTTCCCGGCGGCTGCCCGGTTTTTTTATTGGCCGGTACGACATCCGGTTTGCGGAGGAAGCGGATTTGCGGGCCGGGCGAAATTTTCAAATCATTGAACTCAACGGCGCCGCGGCGGAGGCCACGAGCATTTACGATGCGCGCAATTCATTGCGGGCCGCCTATCGCACGCTCTTCCGGCAATGGGAACTGGTCTTTGCCATTGGCGCCGCCAATCGCGACCGCGGCTGCCCGCCGGCCCGGGTGAGGGAGGTCTGGCGCGCGTGGCGCGATTACGCCCGCACCGCCGCGACGTATCCGCTGGCCGACTAAATTTTCCTGCCATGTGTACCGTCAGTCTGATTGCCCGGCGCAACGGTTATGCGCTGGCGATGAACCGGGATGAAAAACTCTCCCGCGTTGCCGGCTTGCCACCGGCGCGGCAAACGGTGGCGGGCCATGCGGCGCTCAGCCCTTCCGAGCCGGGCGGGGGCACCTGGATCGCGCTCAATGATTTTGGAGTGACCCTGGCGTTGATTAACTGGTACTCCGTGCCGGGCCAGACCCGGCGGGGGAACGTCAGCCGGGGAAGTGTCATTCGCGGCGCCCAGACTGCCGGTTCGGCGGATGAAGTGGCGCACGCATTGCGGGCATTACCATTGCGCCGGATCAATCCCTTTCGATTGATTGGGGTATTCCCTGGCAGTCGCGAAGTATGGGAATGGCGATGGAATTTGAAACAACTCAAGGCGCACCGACATCCCTGGCGAATGGGGCAGTGGGTTTCATCCGGTTGGGATGAACCGGCGGCGCAGCGCATTCGTGGCCGCGTCTTCCGTCAGGCCCGCCGGAAAAAATCTGCCGGCACGTTAGCGTGGTTGCGGCGGCTGCATCGCTCGCATGTGCCGGGCTGTGGCGCCGGATCCATCTGCATGCATCGGGCCGACGCAGCAACGGTCAGCTACACCGAGGTGGTGCTGACATTCACGCACGCCCGCATGCGCCATCACCAAGGCGCCCCGTGTGTCTCCGGGCGACTCAGCACCCTGCAACTCCCGGCGAGTCGGTCAGGAACCAATGGGCAAAGGCGGCAAAGCCCCGGCGCGACGGCTGTCAGGCGGCGCTCAGTTCCTGCGGCTGTCCGGTGAAAATGCTCCGCACCTTGCGGGACATTTCCCCGAGATCATAGGGTTTGTTGATGAACCCCAGAGCCCCTTTTTGAAAAATGCGATCTTCCAGGTCATCCCCGCCATAGCCGCTGGCAATGAGCACCCGGGCTTGCGGATCAATTTGCCGCAACCGTTCCAGGCATTCCCAGCCGCTCATCACCGGCATGCCGAGGTCGAGGATTACCAGTTCCGGGCGGGTCGCGGGATTGCGGTAGCGGTCCAGGGCAATCTCGCCATCGGCGGCCGCAAACACGGAGTAACCCTGCCTGACCAGAAAGCGTTGCAGCATGTTGCGGATGGGCGCTTCATCGTCCACGATCATGATGGTGCCGCTGCCTTTGGGGGTCGCGCCCAGCGGCGGGGAAGCCGGCGGAGTGGCGACCAAGTCCGCCGCGGTGATGGGCAGATAAATCTCGAACGTGGTGCCCACGTTTTCCTCGCTGTGACACTGGATGTGGCCGCCGTGGTCCTTGACGATGCCGAACACCACGGATAATCCGAGTCCGGTGCCCGCGCCCACCTTCTTGGTGGTGAAGAAGGGTTCGTAGATGCGTTCCTGGGTGCGCCGGTCCATGCCGTGTCCGGTGTCGGAAATACGCAGGCAGACATGCGGTCCGGCTTTCAGTTCCGGATGATACCGGCAGAAGTCGGCATCCAGCTCGGTGTTGCGGGTTTCGAGGGTCAGGGTGCCGCCGGTGGGCATGGCGTGGGCCGCATTGACCGCAAGGTTGAGCAGCACCTGTTCCAGCTGGCCGGAGTCGGCATTGATCCGGTGGAGCTGGTCGCTCAGTTTCGCCGCCAGGGTAACGGACTTGGGTACAATCCGCTCGAGCATTTTCCATACGTCGCGGATGACGTGGTTCAGGTCCAGCACTTGCACCTGGCTCTTGCAGGCTTCCTTGCGGCTGAACGTCATCAACTGCCGCGAGAGCGAGGCGCCGCGCTTGGCGGCATCAATGATGGTTTTGAACTCGTCCCGATTGCGGCCAGCGCGCTCTTCCTCGTCCTTTAGCAGTTCGCCACAGCCGAGGATGATGGTGAGCAGATTGTTGAAGTCGTGGGCAATCCCGCCCGCCAGGGTGCCGATGGCCTCCATTTTCTGAGCCTGACGATATTCGGCTTCGAGAAGCTTTTGTTCGGTCAGGTCCCGGGCCACATAGACCAGGTGGGTGACCTGTCCCTGGGCATCGGTGACGGGGGAAGTGGAAACGGCAAACACGCCGCCCTTGGAGTCGCAGGGCAGCTCGGCGGAGGCCGGTTGGCCGGTCTGGAGTGATTTCAGCGCCGGACAGTTCGCGCAGGGTTGCGCCTGCTTGCGAAACATTTCGTAACAGCGGCGCCCGATTAGCGCATCCGGTGCCAGCCCCAGTTGTTGGCCGGCGGCGGCATTCGCCCGAAGAATCCGCAGGTCGGAATCCAGGACGGTCACCACATCGGGAATGGCGTCGAAGGTGCGTTCCCAGTCTTCCTTGGCGCTGCGGGTTTCGCGTTCCTTGAGCCGGAGTTCCCGGGCCACTTCAGCCGCGCGCAGCATGTAATGGAGCCGGTGCACTTCGATGGCCCAGTTCAGCGGTTTGGTGGCAAAGCCGGTGGCGCCCGCGCAGTAGGCCCGGTCAATGGAAGCCGGATCATCCAGCGAGGTGGTGACCAATACTGGCACTTCCGCTCCCCCGGGCAAGGCCCGTAGCCGCTTGCAAAAGGCAAAGCCGTCCATTTGCGGCATGATCAAATCCACCACCATGATGGCGGGAAAACCGGCCGGCGCGGCCAGCAGGGCGGAAGGCGCGTTGGCAAAAGTGCGGACTTCAAATCCGGCTTCGCTCAGCACCATTTGCGCGAGCATCAACGCGGTTTCATCATCATCAATGACCCATATTTGCTGGGGATGGGTCGGGCTGGGGATGTTCATACGGCACCTTTCTCTGCTTCGGCCCTGAGTTGGTCGAGTTGCTGGCGCAACTGCGGCAACAGGCCGGCGGCGGGAGCTAAATCCTGATTCCGGCCCAGCTTTTCCAGATCGGCGGCCAGCTGCCGGACGCCTTCCACGGATACATTGGCGGCCGCGCCTTTGAGCCGGTGCGCCGCCGCCGCCAGGGCGGCCGGATTGTTTTGGGCCACGGCCTGGCCGATGTCCTTCCAGTCCTGCTCGGCCTGCTCCGCCAGTTTGCGGACCAGCCGGGCCGCCAGTTCCGGTTTGCCCAGACACCGGCGCAGCAGGCTGGGGTAATCAATGAAAGCGGCGCCGTTTGCCGGGGCCGGTGATGTGGGCGCGCTGGCCGCGTGATTCCGGGAAATCCATTTTTGCAACATCGTGGCCAGGGCGGCGGGGTCAATGGGCTTGGTGAGATAATCATCCATGCCGGCGGCGAGGCATTCATTGCGGTCGCTCTTCGCCGCATGTGCGGTCAGGGCCACGATGGGGATGCGCCGGCCGTTGGCTTGGCCGATCTCTAAAGTGCGAATGATCTGGGTGGCTTCGTAACCGTCCACTTCGGGCATCTGGCAGTCCATCAGGATCAGATCCACCGCACCCTTCTGGAAGGCTTCCACCGCTTCGCGGCCGTTGCGCGCCCACCGGTATTGATAGCCCAGCTCGGTGAGGATTTCGGTGGCCACCTCGCGGTTGATTTCATTGTCCTCGGCCAGGAGGACGGTGCCGCCGGTGGGGGCGGTGACGGGGCTGGCCTCCGCCGGTTCGTAGGCCGCCGGTTGCGCCGCCGGCAGGAGGCCGTTGGCGGCGGTGATGATGGCATCGTATAATTCCGATTCGCTGGCGGGCTTGGGGACGGAGGCGGCAAATCCCACCCGGCGCAGGTCGTCGCTGTTGGTGCCCTGCGAGAAGCTGCTAAGCAACACGAGCCCGGTCTGGTGCAGTTCGGCATCGTTCCGGATCACCCGGGCCAGTTCCAGGCCGTCCATGCCGGGCATCTTCCAGTCCAGCACGGCCACTTGAAACGGCTGGCCGGCTTTTGCCGCCGCCCGCAATTTTTGCAAGGCCAGGCTGGCAGCGGGCACGTCATCAGACTGGCCTTTCCAGGCGGAGATGAATTCGGTGCAGATTTCCCGGGTGGTCTCGGAGTCGTCCACGATGAGCACGCGCAGGTTGCGCAAATCCAGCGGCCGCCGGGCGGCCACGGTGGAGGTAACGGGCGTATGACGCAACGGCACGGAGAAGAAGAAAGTTGAACCATGGTCCAGCTTGCTGCACACATGAATCTTGCCGCCCATCATTTCGCAGAGTTGTCGGGAAATGGTGAGTCCCAGGCCGGTGCCGCCGTAGTTGCGGTTCATGGCACTTTCCGCCTGAACAAAGCTGTCGAAGATGATGTTGAGCTTGTCGGGCGCAATCCCGCAGCCGCTGTCGCGCACCTCAAACCGCAGGACGGTGGTGTCCGTCGCCGGTTCCTGCACCTGGCACGAAACCACCACTTCGCCGTGGCTGGTGAATTTGATGGCGTTGCCGATCAGGTTCACCAGGATTTGGCGAATCCGGTTGGAATCGCCGAGCAACTCCGCGGGCACCGTGAGGCCAATGCGGTAGGCCAGTTCCAGACCCTTCTGCTCGGCGGATTCGGCGAAGAGCCGCACCACGGTTTCCATGACCGCCGCCGGCGAGAAAGGCTGGATTTCCAGTTCCATTTTCCCGGCTTCAATCTTGGAGAAGTCCAAAACGTCGCCGATGACGGTCAGCAAGGTCTTGGCGGAACTGAGGGCGTTGGTGGCATAGCGCGTCTGGCGTTTGTCCAGTTCGGTGCGTTGCAGCAGTTGCAGCATGCCAATCACGCCGGTGATGGGGGTCCGGATTTCATGGCTCATGTTGGCCAGAAACTGGGACTTGGCCGAACTCGCGGCCTCGGCGGCATTCTTGGCAGCCAGCAGAATGTCCTGGGTGTGATGCCGGGCAATGGCAGCCCCCAACATTTCCGCCGTGGTACGCAGACTGTCCCGTTCTGCGTCGGTCCATTGGCGTTCGGTTTCGCCGGCCTCCAGGCAGAGCACGCCCCACCAGTTGTTGTCCACAACGATGGGCGCGCCGAGAATGAAATGAACCTGGTGTGGCAGAAAAAGCTGCTGCTGCGCCAGAGGCAACTGCCGGATGTCGAGCGTTACCAGTTCCCGGTCCTCAAACCGGAGGGCGCAAGCATCGAACCCGGCACCGTGCCAGGGAAAATGTTCCCGGGCCGAACCGCGAACCGAATTCAGTCCGGGGCGCACCCATTCATAGCGCAGGCAGGCCCCGGGGCTGCCGGCGTGGTCCAGTTCATTTTGGAACAGCAGCACCCGGTCCACGGTGGCCGCCTGGCCAATGCGCGCCAACACCTCGGCAATGACGTTTTTCCAGTCCGGATTGTTAAGGAATTCCTGGGCGGCATAGCGGACGCTTTGGAGCATCTGGTCGCGATGCAGCAGGGCGCCGGTCATGGAATTGACGGACCCGGCGAGTTGCCCGAGTTCGTCGCCCCGGTCGATGGTGGCCCGGGCAGTGAGGTTGCCGCCGGCCACCGCGTGAACCACCTCCCGCAATTTAAGGATGGGCCGGACCAGATGTTTGGCATATACCAAGGAGGCGGCCAGGCTGAGCAAAATGCAGAGGCAAGCCAGCAGGCTGGTGCGGTGATAGACCTGGGTAACGCTTTGGCGGTAGCTCTCCAACGAAAGCCCCACATGGATCCAGCCCCATTGGATGCCCGAATAATCAAACGGCTGCGAGTAGTGAAAGACGTTGTCCTTGACCAACGGCACATAACCGATGCCGCCGGCGGCTTGACGTTGCTCCGGCCGCCATTCCTTGCCGGTGCTGGTCTCGCAGCGCCAGCCGGTACGGTCAGTGATGATGGAGAACCCGTCGCTGCGGGTGATCACCAGGTACTCTAGCGAGGAATCGCCCTTGAGCATTTCGGTGCAGTGTTCCACCACGCTGCTGTAGTCCTCATTGATGGCGGCGCCGGCGGCAACTTCGTGCAGCGACACGGCGATACCATGGGCCTTGGATTCCAGGTTCTGGACGAACGTGCGTTTCTGTTGCGGAATGAGCACCGTGATGAACAGCAGCAACGTGGCGATGGTGACCAGCCATGACATCAGGGCGGTACGCGGGGTGATGCCGAGCCAGCGATGCGTCAATTTGGAGGGGCGCGCGGGCATCTTATTTGCGGGCCGTTTGGGGAGGCGCGAGAGGTTCAGCGATCGCCGGTGCCGCCGGCGAAGCATTGTTCGCATGAGTACGATAGGCCTTGAGCAATTCTTCGTGCCGGGCCAGCAGGTCCAGGGCGCCCTGCATGCAGGTCAGCGGGCGTTCCTCCACCCGTTCGGCCTGGAATACCGTCAACAGCTGTTGACCGGCCGGTGAGGTATGGACCTGCTTAAGTTGCTCGATCATGCGGTCCACGGCGGCGGCGGGAGTGGCGGCATTGAAAAATCCGCCACTGGGGAGCAGGGCCGGGGAAGTGGCCAGCGGTTTGAGCTGCTCGAAAATCTGAGGGTTCATTTCGCCCAGAATGGCAAATCCGGACTGGCTCACGAGACAGGCATCCGCCTGGCGGAAAAAAACCGGCAACACCACTTTGGCCAATTTGGTGTTGGTGGTGATCCGGCCGAAATACTGGCTTGCCGGCTCGAGATTGGACTCCAACAGGATGGTGTCGAGCCAAGGCTGGGCGAGGCTCATGGCCGGGCTTTCCAAGACCAGAAGGGAGCGGCCTTTCAAGTCAGCCGCAGTTTGCCAGGAGGAATCTTTGCGCACCAGCAACAGGTACGTTTCCATGAACTCGCCACCGGTGCGGGTGGCGCTGATGAACCGGTTGAACTTGAGGTCCTCGCGGATGCTCCAATACTCCGGCAAAGTCATGGTGACGATGTCCACCTTCTGACCTTGCCAGGATTTCACCATGGCAGGCAGGCTGGTGAAAACTTCCGGGTTGGGATCCACCTGGATATGCCGTTCCTCAGCCAGGGTACGCACCCAGGTTTTGACGGCGGCATTGGCGTCGTTTTCATTGAATCCTACCAGGATGTTGGGGGAAAAGCCCATCCGGAAGAGGTGGCCAGGTTCGGCGGCAGAGTCTTCCGGTCCGGCATAAAGGACAGCGGCAGCCAGCCACAATCCGGTGAGCCAGGCAACGCCCCGAGGGATCCGACCCCAGTCTGATATGACGTATTTGAGCTTCATGAAGGAGGCTGGCTGTGTTGGGCGATGACCGATTCGGCCGGGCCCGGAGGTTGGTGGATCGTCCCGCAAAGTTTCTGATGCCTGGTGATCAGTTCCAACGTGGGCGCCAGGCAGGACACCGGTTTAATGACGAACCCTTCGGTTTGAAACAACGCCAAAATCTGCTGGCCCGCCGGGGTGTCATGCAGGTTGCGGATTTCCTGAAACACCTGCTCCCGTTGGGGCAGGGGATGATCTGCGCGGAAAGCGATCAATGACGGCACCAGCTCCGGCGATTCGGCCACCACCCGCAACTGGAGTTGGAGCTGAGGATTGAGTTCGGCCAGCACGTCGTAGCTCTGCCGGGTGAGCAGGCAGGCATCGGCCTTGTGGAAAAAGACCGGAAGCCCTACCTGGGCCGGCTTGGAATTGGTGGTGACGCGGTCGAAAAAATCCGTTGCCGCGGGCAGGCGATTTTGAGCGAGCAAGACGTCGAGCCAGATGAAGGCCAGGCTCATGCGCGGAGTCTGCAAAACCACCAGACTATGGCCGCGCAATTGGTCGATTTTATCCCAGCCGCTGTCTTTCCGCACGAGCAGCACGTATGCTTGGGTGTATCGGCCATCGAGGACGGATAGCGCTACCTGGTCGAAAAGAACGGTCTGCCGGAGTTCATAGTATTCGGGGGCGAGCAGGCCGTAACCATCCATGGGCTTGGTGCTCGCCGCCGGGACCATGGCGGCTACGGTGGGAAAAACATACAGATTGGAATCCACCCCGACATGATGATTCTGCACAATGGTCTGGATCCAAACTTTCATGGCCGCCCGGACATCGTTTTCATTGTAGCCAGGGGTGAACAGCCCGGAGGTATAGCCAAAACGCAGCAGTTGCTGCGGGGCGGTTGTTGCGGGGAGTTCCGCGGCGGGAAGCAGGTTCCAGCCGCCGCCAAGCAGCAATGCCAGGAACGTCCCGCCACCGGAAATGATGCGGCGCCCGTTAACCCAAAAATTTGCCAGAAGCGGGATCATGGCACTTGGAATTGCTTGAGCACTTCCGTGCCTACAATCAGGTTGAGCTGCGATTGCAGGGCGGCCTGGTCGTAACACACCTTGTAATGCTGGGCCGACATCAGAGCTTCGGTCAGCTGGGCCCGGACTACCTTTTCGGTTTCCACCAGTTCGTTCTCATACGCGCGGGTGTTCAAATCCCGGTTCTCCGTGGCGGCGGTCATTGCGTCCAAAGTGGCCTGATACGCTTTCTGGGTGGCAGTCAGGCCGAGAAACGCGCTTTTGACCTGAAGACCAATTCCTTCTTGCAGGAGGATTTTTTCCTCCTTGATCTTGGCCAGTTGGGCGCGGGCTTCGGCAATTTTATTCCGGGTCAGAAAACCATCAAAGAGGGGAATCTCCATGCCTACGCCCACGGTCCAGCCCTCCTTGTTGCGGTCGGTGGCGGTACCGGCGTTGTAGTCATTCCACCATTTGTGCAGCTCGCCGGTGAGCGCCACCTTGGGATAATGCCCGCTCTGGGCGGTCTCCACGGCGCCTTCAGCGGCCTGCAGGCCAGCCGCAATTTTTTCCCAGTCAGGATTGAACTGGTACGCGGTGGTGACCAGTTCAGACAGATTCCCGGCCACCGGAGTGAACGGAATGGTCTGGTCTTGGGGTGTGATGCTTTCCGCCCAGGCCAGTCCCATGGTGTTGGCCAGGGCGGCTCGCGCGAGTGCCTCATTCTTTTCTAGCAGAGCCACCATTGAGCGGAGGGTTTCCACCATGACCTTGTTTTCCAGAAAATCCGCCTTGGTCACCTTGCCGCTGCCTTCCTTGTACATTGTTTCGGTGAGATGCAGCGTGGCCTCCATGCGAGCGAGTGTATTCTGTCCCAGTTGGTGCAATTGCCGCGCCAGCACGGCGCCGTAGTACATGCGCCGGACGCTGTCGGCGATTTCCAGGTCGGTGCGATGCGCCTCAGCCTTCATCAGGGCCACATAGCCCTCGGCCTGTTGGCGGTAACCGTGGCGCATGCCGCCGTCAAAGAGCAGCCAGGTCAGGTTCAATGAGGCCGAGAATGACTCCGGGTCCATGAGTTTGACGTCCTGCGCGGGTACTGTGACCGATTGAGCCGGGATGGAAGACAACGTGCCGACGATATTGTTGCCTGGGTCGGCGATGGCTAGGCCATAGCCGGGCGGCAGGGGCAACGGCTGGGCGGCGATGGAATAGGTGCTTGCCGGAAACAGGAAGTCCGGTGATTCATCCATGCGTTGGTAGCCGGCCTTGGCCCCAATTTGCGGCCAGTAGGCCGCCAGCGCCTGACGATGCTGGGCTTCGGCCACCAGCACGGCATATTGCGACGCCGGCCGCCGGTGACTCTGTTTGAGCGCCAGATCCAGGCAAGCCGGCAGGGACAGCACCTCATCGGCGGCGATTTGATTCGCGGACGTGCTTGAAGTTGCCTCCGGAAAGACTCCGGCAAAACCGGAGATGGGCTGCAACAGGTTAATAAAACAAATGACAAGCAAAAAGAATTTGCTTCTCTTAACAAACAATGCCGGACTCATTAAAATTAGGTGGTTCACCACCTATTATTCATCGGCAAAAAAACCGCCAGCTGAAGTTCCATTTCCGTTAGCAATCGGTGCAAATCCGGGGGGATTTTTGCGCGACTTTTCGCATCTGCAACAGATAGAACACAAAATGGTTCTTCCGTAGCAAAAAACGGCTGGCTGAAGGAAATTAATTTGTTGGTAAGGCTCTTATTACAAAGTGGTAATTAATGCTGGATTTGAGAGACTGGCACTGCGCCGGCGGGTGGAAAAGTTGGCGGGTCTTAGCTTCTCTTTGCGGTAGATGGATTTCCATTGGAGAGTGTGGCGGCGGCGATGAACTTCTCCACCACGGCGGAAGCTGAACTTTTGAGCACGGCCGCCCCGACTACCAGAGGTGGACCCGCGGGAGTCAAAGCGATCAACTTGAGCCGGGGCCCGACCATGCAGGCCACACAATTGGGTACCAAACCAATGCCCCGCCCGGCTTCCACCGCTGCCAGCAGTCCGGTAACACCTTCGTGTTCTTCGACGATCCGTGGTTTGCTTGGGCTTCGGGAAAACAACTGGCCCAATTGCACGTGATAGTCCGGATAATCTTTGCGGCTGTAGGCAATCAGGGGCTCGGCGGCAATGCCGGCCAGGTTGATATTGCGGCGGCGGGCGAGGGGATGTCCGGGCGCCACCGCAACGCACATTTGATAGCGCGCCAGTTCCTGAAACCGAAACTGGCGCAGCGCCTTTTCCTGGGGCTGCACGGCTAGGGCGATGTCCAACTGCCCGGCTTGCAGTTGCCGCAACATTTCCTCCGTGGAAAGGTCGTGCAGTCCCACGCGAATGCCCGGGAATTCCTCTTGAAAGCGCCGCAGCGCCTGCGGCAAAATTTGAATCGTCAGCGACGGCGCGTAGCCCACGTGAATTTCGCCTTTGATGCCTCCCGCCACCGCCCGGGCCGCCGCCACCGCCGCCTCCACGCGGGCCAACACCGCCCGGCATTCGGTGAGAAACACCTTGCCTGCCTCGGTCAACCGCACCGATTTGGCGTCGCGTTCCAGCAAGGCCAGCCCGGTTTCCGCCTCCAAATCGCGGATCTGCCGGCTTAATCCCGGTTGCGACACATGCAGCCGCGCCGCGGCGCGCGTGATGTTCTCCGCCTCGGCCACGGCCACAAAGTATCGCAGGTGTCGCAGTTCCATGCCGGGAGCATACCTTTCAGGCATGCTAAGACAAGAAACATGGTATTTCCCGGGAACCGCAATCGTGGAGTAATGTCATCCCATGATGAAAATTAGAAAAGCAAGTGAACGCGGACATGCGAGCCACGGCTGGCTCGACAGTTATCACACCTTCAGTTTTGCGGATTACTACGATCCGCAATGGATGGGCTATCGCAGCCTGCGCGTGATCAACGACGATTTGATCATGCCGGGAGGCGGCTTTGGCACGCATCCCCATCGCGACATGGAGATCATCACCTACGTGTTGAGTGGCGAACTGGAGCACAAGGATTCCATGGGTAACGGCCGGGTCATCCGGCCCGGCGAGGTGCAATATATGAGCGCGGGCACGGGCATCCAGCATAGCGAGTTCAATCCCCGGGATGACGAGGCGTTGCACCTGCTCCAAATCTGGATCCAGCCGGAAAAGCGGGGGGTAACACCCCGGTACGCGGAGAAGTCGTTTCAAAACGTCCCGCGGGGCGACCTGCATCTGGTGACCAGCCGGGATGGGCGGAACGGTTCCATTTCCGTCCATCAGGATGCCGATCTCTGGCTGGCCCGGTTGGATCCCGGCCAGAAAGTCGCGCACAAATTACAGACCGGGCGTCATGCCTGGGTGCATGTGGCCGAAGGCGAAGTGGAAATCAACGGCCAGGCGCTTTCTGGCGGTGATGCGGCAGAAGTGGAGGGGGACACCACGATTCAACTTGCGGCGCAAAAGCCGGCGCAAGTCCTGTTATTCGACCTGAACTGACAAACCAAAATCAAATTACAAATAAAATTATGAGTGCCATCAACGGACAACAACTCCTCGCCCAACTGAACTGGCGTTACGCCACCAAACAGTTTGACCCGCAACGCAAGATCAGCCCGGCCGACTGGGCGGTGCTGGAAGAGGCCTTACGGCTTTCGCCTTCCAGCGCCGGTTTGCAGCCGTGGAAGTTTATCGTGGTCACGGATCCAGCCATCCGCGCCCGGCTGACGCCGGTTTCGTATGGCCAGGCCCAAATTGAAGCGGCTTCCCACCTGGTGGTAATCGCCGCCAAAACCAACTTTGGCGAAGCGGATGTGGATGCCCACGTACGGCGGGTTGCGGAAGTCCAGGGGACGCCGGTGGAAAAGCTCGCACCGCTACGCAACATGATGGTGGGCGGAATCGTGCAAGCGCAGGATGTACCGGCCCGGAATGCCTGGGCGCGCAATCAGGCGTACATTGCGCTGGGCAATCTCCTCGCGAGCGCGGCGCTGTTGGGCATTGATGCCTGTCCCATGGAAGGCTTCGACCGCAATCAGTACGATGCCATCCTCGGCTTGAAAGAGCAGGGTTATGTCAGCGCTGTGATTGCCACGCTGGGCTACCGCCTGGCTAACGACAAATACGCGACCGCACCCAAGGTCCGGTTTCCCAAGGAACAAGTATTTGCCCGGATTTGAGGCCTGGTATGAAACGCGTATTGAAACTTCTGGCAGCGTTGGTGCTGGTTGCGAGTGTTGTTGTCTGGCTCGCAACTGGCGCCAATCGGGGCTGGACCAAGACCAGCGTGGCCATCAAAACGCTGGATGACGTCACCGGCATCGAAGGCATCACTTACCAGAAGAAATTCATCCCCGGCGTTGATTTCCTCGGGGCTGCCGGTCTGGCTGCATTGCTCCTCGCCGGGACTTCTTTACTTTTTTCGCAACCCCAAAAAACATAATCGAACAAAACCAAAATCTATGAAACTAACCGCATTAATTCTCCTGGCCGGCATTGCCACCGCAGTGCAGGCTGCCCCGCAAAACTTCGACTTCAAGGACCCCAAAGGCGTGAACAACGCCGGCTTCAAGCTCGACGCGCCGCTGGAATCCATCAACGGTAGTGCCAGTGGCATCAGTGGCACTGTGAGCTTCGATCCGGAGAACCCGGCAGTCACTACCGGCAAGATTGTCGTGGCCAGCGCTTCGCTGACCGTGCCTAATTCCATGCAGCAGGAACACCTGCATAGTGACAAATGGCTGGATGTCGCCAAATATCCGGAAATCACCTTTGAAGCCAGGGAGCTGAAGAACGTCAAGACCGAGGCCAATACCACCACAGCCGACGTCTCCGGGGTCTTCACGCTCAAAGGCGTTTCCAAGGACATCACCGTTCCGGTCAAGTTTACCTACTTGAAAGACAAACTTAGCGCCCGGGTGCCGAATCTTAAGGGCGACCTGCTGGTCATCCGGGCGAATTTCACGATTAACCGCAACGACTTCAACATCCAGAAGGGACAATTTGAAGACAAGGTTTCCGACACTATTGACCTGTCGCTGAGTATTGCCGGCGCTGCGGCGAGATAATTCCCGCTTCAAAAGGGTTCCGACCTCCTCCAGCTCCGGCGGTGTTGCCCGTAAGAACACCGCCGGAGTTTTTTATTTGGCCATCTGGTGGACGGACACACTCACCCATTTCGGTGATTGAGCAATGACCGGCTTTGGGGATGGATTCGCCGGCGGATTTTGGGCTAAACTGCTGGCTCTGAATTGAAACAAGGCCCGAAGTCGTGCGTTCGCCCAGAATGGTACGGCCCGGGCGCGGATTATTTACCAATGATGTATCGCAATTTGAGGTGCTGCCTGATGTTTTGGGTCGGCACCATCGGAGGCAGTGCCCTGGCCGCCGTTCCCGTAGTAACCACCAATACCGTACCAGTGACCGCCGTGGATGTTGTGGGCAGCACGGTTCGGTTTGTGGCCGGGTTTAACAGTGACAGCCCGGTAACCTATCAATGGCGGAAAGACACTGGCAGCGGTCCGGTCAATATTCCCGGCGCCACCAATGTTGCGCTCACGCTTTCCAACCTGCAACTGAACGATGCCGCCACGCCCGGATACAGCCTGTTGGCTTCCAATACCACAGGCACTACCGCCAGCACGGCCCGGGCGCTGACGGTAAATCCCGTACCGTCCGCCGAAGGAAACTTTCTCACGGCCCAGGCTGCGCAGACCGGCATGGGCAGCAGCGGCACCAATTTCATTCCTACCTGGGACGTGACGCCTGGCAGCCTGATTCACGGGTTGACGCCGAGCGCGGTGGGAACGGGTGATTTCAGCCAGTATGGGGCCGGTGGTGTGGCGGTGCTCACCGATGGTTCAATTGGGCAGTTCAATTACATCCCCAACGTGGGCGGTAGTAGCACCGAAGTTACCTGTGGTACTTCCGGCGGCAAATCGGTCACATATACCTTGCCCGCCAATCCCAGCGGTTATGACCTGACAAACATTGTTGTCTATGGCGGCTGGGGCGATGGTGGTCGAGACCAGCAAGCGTACACCATCTATTATTCCACCGTGGCCGCGCCTGCCACGTTCGTGGCGCTGAAAAGCGTCAGCTTCAATCCCTCCGATCCTGCCGGCGCGCAATCTGCCACCCGGGTAACCCTGAGTCCGGCTTCGCTGACGCCGCTCGTGCGCAACGTGGCAGCGGTGCGGTTTGATTTTACCAGCCCTGCCCCTGAGAATGGTTACTGCGGCTATTCTGAAATTGATCTGTACGGCAAATCCACGGGACAGCCGCCGGTGGCAAATCTTCCGGTGGCGTCGGTGCCTTCACCTGTTTCGGCTGGCACGACGGTCACGCTGTCTGAAACGGCGAATGGCCAGCCACCATTCCAATATCAATGGCAATCGGATAGTGGCAGCGGCGGGGCGTATTACAATGACCTCCCGGATGCTACCAATTCCAGCTATGCGTTGGACACCACGGACTACGGAAACTTTGCCATCCATTACCGGGTGCAGGTTGCCGATCAAAATGGCGTGGCGTTCAGTCCGGCCTTGTTGGTAACCGTCACCAATTCCAGTTCCACCAATTCCGCCATGACGGTGGGGAACTTGCGCTGCGAGCATTTGACGGATCCGTTGGGACTGGATGTGCGTCAGCCCCGGCTGAGCTGGCAACTGCAGGCTACGCACCGGGGAGTGCGGCAGATCGCTTATCAGATTTTGGTGGCGTCGTCCTCCGACAAACTGGCGCTGGAACAGGGCGATTTGTGGGACAGCGGGACGATTGTCTCGGATGATTCGGTGCTGGTGAGTTATCGGGGCACAGCGCTAACTTCGGGAGAACATTGTTACTGGAAAGTGCGGGTTTGGGATGAGAATGCAAATGTCTCCGCCTGGAGTCCGGTAGGGATGTGGAGTCTGGGCCTGTTGAATCCGTCCGATTGGACTGCGCAATGGATTGGCATGCCTACCAATACCGGCATCAGCCCGGCGCCGCCCAGCCCGATGTTGCGGAAAGCCTTTACGGTGAGCAAACCCGTGGCTCGCGCCACGGCCTATATCTGCGGGTTGGGATATTATGAGCTGCAACTCAACGGCAACAAGGTGGGCGATCATGTGCTGGATCCCACGTGGACGCGATATGACTACCAGGCGGACTATGTGACGTATGACGTAACGACTAATCTGGCTCAGGGTGCGAATGCCTTGGGCGTGCAGCTCGCCAACGCCTTTTACAACCAGTGGTCCAGCGATGCTTGGAACACTTCCACGGCGCCGTGGCGGGCCTTGCCGCAATTGCTGCTGCAACTGGACATTGAATACACCGATGGCACCCATGATGTAGTGGTGAGCGATCCGACTTGGAAAACTGCCACCGGTCCGTTGCGGTTGGATGCCACCCGCCTGGGCGAAGTCTATGATGCCCGCCTGGAAAAGCCGGGCTGGTCCACGGCGGCTTACAGTGATTCCTCGTGGTCCAATGCCATTGTGCGGGAAGGCGTGGCCGGGCCATTGATTGCACCGGACGCCGAACCCATCACCGTTGCGCGGACGGTTCATCCGGTGCGCATTATTCCGGTGACGGGTTCGCCGGGCGTATACACTTTTGACTTTGGCGAAAATCTGGTGGGCTGGGGGCAGTTGAATGTCACCGGGGCAGCCGGCACTACGGTCAAAATGATCTACGGGGAAAAAACCAACAGCAACGGTTCCGTGGACCAGGGCAATATCAATGTGTATGTTTCGCAGAAGCAATACTTCCAAACGGATACTTACACGTTGAAAGGCGGCGGCCCGGAAACTTGGGAGCCGCGTTTTACCTATCACGGTTTCCAATATGCCCAAGTATCAGGGTTGCCCGCGGCACCGACAACCAATACTTTGGTCGCGCGCGTGGTGCATACCGCTTTTGACCCCGCAGGCAGTTTTCTGTGCTCGAGTGACCTGTTGAATCGTATCGAGACCAACACCCTCCGGTCGTATTTGGGCAACTTTGTGGGGATTCCCACCGACTGCCCGCATCGGGAGAAGAACGGCTGGACCGGCGACGCCCAATTGGCTTGCGAGATCGGGCTCACGCATTTCCACAGCGCAGCGGCGTATACGCGCTGGTTGCGGGAATTCCGCCCGGCACAACAATCCAACGGCCTGCTGTCTGGTATTTTCCCGAACGCCGTCTGGGGTTATGGCGAAGGGCCGGCCTGGGAATCGGCCTACCTGCTCATCCCGTGGTTTGTGTATCAGCACTGTGGGGATGAGGGCATCCTGACCAATAATTACGCAGGTATGAAAGCCTATGTGGATTATTGCACCAGCGTTGCCTCGGGGAACATTGTTTCGTATGGGCTCGGCGATTGGGAGCCGGCGGGAACAGTGACGCCCACGGAGGTCACCGATACCGGATATTATTACCAGGACGCGCTCATCCTGGCGCACACCGCGGCATTGATGGGCAATGCCGCCGAGGCGCAGCAGTACCGGGATTTGGCGGCCCAAATCAAAACTTCGTTCAACAATGCCTTCTATGACGCCGACACCGGCCGGTACTCGGGCGGGGCGCAGACGGCGCAATCGTGTGCGCTCTATGAGGGCCTGGTCAGTTCCAATCAAATTCCCACGGCGGCGCGGGAGCTCGCCGCCAGCGTGGCGCAAACCGGCAACACGATTGACACGGGGATTCTGGGCTCGAAGTTCATTCTTCGGGCGTTGTGCGACAACGGACATGCCGACACCGCCCTCGCACTGGCTTTGCAGACCAACTACCCGAGTTGGGGTAACCAGATTGTCAAAGGCGCCACCACGCTCTGGGAAACCTGGAGCGGGGCAGGGAGCCAGGATTCGCTGAATCACGTCATGTTTGGTGACATCTCGGCCTGGTTCATGGAATACCTCGCTGGCATCCGCCCCGGTGCTCCCGGATACAAGACGATCCTGATCAAACCGGAAATGGTCAATGGTCTCGATTGGGCGCAAGGCACCCACGATTCGCCTTATGGGGTCATCACCACGGCTTGGCAGCTTTCGGGACAGCAGGCGCAACTGAACGTAACCATTCCGCCCGGAACAACAGGTAAGATTTACCTGCCCACCATGGGTAATAGCGGCACCAATCTGGTCGTCCGTGAATCGGGCAACGTCATCTGGCAGAACGGGACGACTTCTGGGGCGGATTCCGGGGTGCAATTCGATCACGTGGAGGGAACCGCTCCACAAACGTATTCAGTATGGACGGTGACATCCGGCAGCTATGTATTTTCCTGGAATGTTTTCCCGTATCCGAATGGACTGGCCGCTACATCAGGCAATCAATGGGTTGGCCTGAATTGGAATGAGGTGCCCGGGGCCATCGGTTACAATGTGAAGCGGGCCAGTTCATCGAACGGCAACTTCACCACGCTCGTTGGCGGTTTGAATGTGACCCATTACAACGACGCCCCCTTGAGCAACGGGGTGACGTGGTATTACGTGGTCTCGGCGATCTTTCCCGGCCAGGAGAGCGCCGATTCAGCGGCGGTGAGCGCCACCCCGGAAGCCATCCGTAATCCCGGTTTTGAGACGCCGCAAATTGGCTCCTATATCTACACTCCGTCGGGCGCGGGTTGGACCTTTACGGGCGGCACGGACAATGGCTCCGGGATTACTGCCAACAACAGCGGGTTCACCTCCGGAAATCCTGCCGCGCCCGAAGGAAACCAGGTGGGATTTGTGCAGGCCTACGGCAGCATATCCCAAACCCTGTCCGGGTTTGTGCCTGGCACCAAATACACCATCACCTACGCGGCCGCGCAGCGGGGCGGGGGCAACCAGCACGGCGGGGAGTCGTGGAATGTGACGCTGGACGGCACGATCATAGCCGCCAACAATCCCGGAGCCAGTGCCACGAGTTATTCCACCTACACGGCGCAGTTCACCGCCACGGCGGCAAACCACACTCTCGCGTTTGTGGGCACGGATTTGGTGGGTGGTGACAACACGGTCTTCCTGGATCGGGTGCAAATCTCCCCGGCCTTGTCGGTCGTACCGCCGACCGTGACGCTGACCTCACCAGCGGATGGTATCACTCTGGCGACGCCCGCGGCGATCAGTCTTGCCGCAAACGTGGCGAGTCAGGGCAACGTAATCAACGCCGTCCAGTTCTACGCCAGAACGAATACCTTGATTGCCACCGTTACCAACGCGCCTTACTCCTATGCCTGGACCAATGTGGCGGCCGGCGCTTACGAAATATTTGCCCGGACCATCTTTAATGGGGGCAATGTGGCCGATTCCGCCAGCGCCAATGTGGTAGTTACCAATGTGCCGCCGCCACTCGTGGCTATCCAACCGGTGACGGCAAATGGCAGCTTCGTCATATCCGGTTCGGCGTTGCCCGGGCAGGAATTGGTGCTGCTCACCACCACGAATCTGCAGCCGCCGGTCATTTGGATTCCGGCAGCTTCGAATGCAGCGGATGGCGGAGGCACATTCGCCTTTACCAATTTGACTGCCACCAATTTGCAGCAATTTTTCCAGATTACCGCGCCGTAACTGGCGCTTTGGGCTTCTGCCGCTTATGCATCGTCGGCTGGTTGATACAACAAACCACTACCCATTTAGGTGATACGGCAGATACCTGCTTTGGGGATGGACGCCGGGGCGCGAATTCAACTAATGTTCCAAATTCTCAACGCCACGCATACTTCGAAAAATTGTCCCGAACCGGCCCCGGCGAACCTTCCGGCGCTAATGGCGACTTTTGCAGTTGCAAATGGCGTGTCGGCACGAAAAACTTCCCGCCATGGCCAACGCACTGTGGCAAACCGGCCGGGACTTGATTTGTCTGCTTCCGGCGAAACATGGTTTCCGCCGCAACCAGGCCGGCAGATACCAGACATGACGTCATCCAGTTCCAAAACTTCCCGCAGCGCCGGCAGTTCCCCGGCGGCGGCCACCCGTGCCCCGCTCAAAGTCGTTCTTGTGGAGGACCAACCCAAAGTACGCGAGAGCTGGACCCGGCTGATCAATTCCTTCCCGGATTTCACATGCGTCAGTGCCTGCAGCACCGCGGAAGAAGCGTTGCGGGTAGTGCCGGAAATTCAGCCGGACGTGGTGCTGATGGACATTTTCCTCCCGCGCATGTCGGGCATCGAATGTACTTCCCGCCTCAAGGAGATGCTGCCCCGGGCGCAAATTGTGATTCTGACCGCCATGGACGATCAGGAACTGGTTTTTCTGGCGCTGGAAGCCGGGGCGGATGGTTATCTGCTCAAGCGCACCAAACCCGCTGATTTACGCACCGCCTTGCTGGATGTGCTGGGCGGCGGCGCGCCCATGACCAGCCAGATCGCCCGGCGGGTGATCGAATCCTTCCGCCGCAAAGGCAAGGTGCGCGAGGCGGCGGTACGGCTTTCCGTGCGTGAGGAGCAAATCCTGGTGCTGCTGTCCCAGGGGTATTCCAACAAAATGATTGCCGACAAACTGGAACTGAGCGTGGATACGGTGTGCAGTCATTTGAAGCACGTTTTTGAAAAACTCCATGTCAACTCCCGCACCGAGGCGGTGGTGCGTTATATGGCTTCCAAAGCCGAGATGCAGAAATCATAAGCTGGCAGGTGAATCGGATGACCGGACAATTGCACCACCGGAATTGAATTTTTGAAAGCGGCCGGGCGTCGGTTTACCGCCAGCCGAATCGTTTACGTAATTATGATGAAACAATTGAAATGCATCCTTGTCCTGGGCGCCCTGCTTGTTGCGGCCGTTGGTTCCGCCGCAGTGCTACCCCAAAAACTTCGCTGTGAATACCGCGTCGATCCCCTGGGGATTGATGTCATCCAGCCCCGGCTGAGCTGGATTGTCACCTCGGCAGAACGCGGCGAGCGGCAGACGGCGTACCAAATTCTGGTCGCCTCTTCGCCGCAGTTGTTGCGCAAGGACCAGGGCGATTTGTGGGACAGCGGGCAAGTGACGTCGGATGAAAACACCCAGGTGGTTTACGCCGGTAAGCCGCTGGAATCCCGGGAAGGTTGCTTCTGGAAAGTTCGCATCTGGGATGCTGCCGGGAAGTGTCAGGGTTGGAGCCCGGTGGCCGGATGGACGATGGGCTTGCTGCAACCGGGGGACTGGTCGGCCCAGTGGATCAGCGCCACAGCGGTGGCCGCGGCAAAATCCCCGCTGGTGATTCAGCACGCCAGCTACGAGGCGGTTGATGGCTCGGGTGCCGTGGATGTCACCGCCACGCTGGCCGCAAGGGTGCAGGACAATCACCTGATCGTGGAGGTGAATAACAAAAGTCTGGGGGCGGATCCCGTGCCGAATGTGCACAAGCGCTTGGTGGTGGACTACCTCTCGGACGGCCAGCGGCATCATCAAGTTGTCAAGGAAACCGAGACGCTCGCGTTGCCGGAAGGTATTAATGCCTTGCGTTACCTGCGCAAACCCTTTGCCCTGAAATCATCCGTCAAACACGCCGTGCTCTATGCCAGTGCGTTGGGCCTTTACGAAGTGCATCTCAACGGCCAGCGGGTGGGGGATCACATTTTGGCGCCGGACTGGACTGATTACCGCAAACGCGTGCAGTACCAGACCTATGATGTCACGGCGCTCGTGAAATCCGGCGACAACGCCATGGCAGCGTTGCTGGCCAATGGCTGGTATAGCGGCCACATCGGCAATGGCGGTTTTCAATTCTTCGGGCGTACCCCCGCGTTTCTGGCCCAGCTGGAAGTGACCTATGCGGATGGTGCCACGGAACGGATTGTCACCGATCCATCCTGGCGCGCCCAAGCCAGCCCAGTGCTTTCCTCCGATTTTATGATGGGGGAAGATTATGATGCCCGCAGGGAACTGCCCGGGTGGGACCAACCAGGATTGGATGAAAGCCGGTG